>JBQCHO010000110.1:0-57663 GCA_051954635.1 Sphingomonas sp.
CGGCCGCACAGGTATCGGGCGCTCCATCGTAATCTGTGTCGGCTGCGTCCGCGTGCGCGGCAGCGGGAACGGGGTCGGCATCGGCCACGGCGGCGGCATCGGCAACGGCAACGGTGGCGGCAACGGGAACGGCGGCGGCAACGGGGACGGCGGCGGCAATGGGCATGGCTGATCCGCCGTCTCTCAACGGATCGTGACAGCAGCGTAGATGCAGGAAGAAGCCGTCTCATCTGATCGCCGTGAGTTTCGGCGGCGTCTAACTGCGCTTGCGATGCTGATCGCGTTCGCAGTTGGCGCGATTGTGGCGGCGAGCGGGGTGGGTGGCAGCGTCGAGCAGGGGCTGCACGGCCTGCGCGATGCGGCACGGCAGCACGCGTCGAGCGGTCGCTTCGTGCTGGTCGAGATCGATGCGCGATCGCTCGCCAAGGTGGATCGCTGGCCTTGGCCGCGAGGCATCTATGCCAAGGCGATCGATGCGCTTGAGCGTGCCGGAGCGAGCACCATCGCTTTCGACGTGGACTTTTCTTCCTTCAGCACCGTCGATCAGGATCAGCTCTTCGCCGACGCGATTAATCGGGCGAAAGTTCCCCTCATCCTGCCGACGTTTCGACAACTCGGTTCTTCGGCAACCGGCCAAATCTTCGAAAATCTGCCAATTCCGGCGCTCCGCCAAAACACGCAACTCGCCGCGGTCAATATCGGCGCCGATACCGACGGGCTGGTTCATCGCTATCCCTTCGGCGTCATCACGGCGGGTGTGCCCCGCCCCTCGGTCGGCGCGATGCTTGCTGGTGCGACAGGTCACGCAGGCGACAGCTTTCCGATCGACGGCGCAATCGACCCCGCCTCTATCCCTCGGATCAGCTTCGTCGACCTGATCGATGGTCGCGTGGCTGCCGGTGCGCTCCGAGGAAGAACCGTGCTGATTGGCGCGACTGCGATTGAACTTGGAGATCGTTATTCGGTGCCGCGCTACGGCGTCATTCCGGGTCCGACCATCCAGTTGCTCGCCGCCGATACGCTCGCGACGGGATCGAGCCCGATCGATCGCGGGCCGATCCTCCCGATTGCCTTGGCACTTCTGACGTTGGCCATGGCGGTCAGATGGGGTGGCCGGGGTCGCGCGATCGCGATCGGCGGCGGGAGTGTGATCGTGCTCGCCTTGCCGTTCGGCATGGAAGCAGCGAGTCTCGGCACGGTCGAGATCGTCCCGGCAATCGCGGCACTAAGCGCGGGCGCAACGTTACTGGCAATCGCTTCGGTCGTTGGAACAATCCGGGCAGCTCGCTTGCTCGATCCTGCGAGCGGCCTGCTCAATCGTCGCGGGTTCCAAGTGGAAACCGAGCAGCCCGGTGTCGCTGCGGTAACCGCGCTCAAAATTGCCAATTACAGCGAAGCCGCCGGCGTGATCGGACAACAGCGCGCTGCAGAAATGATCCAGCGCATCGTCGATCGGCTCAAGGTCGCCGGCCTCGACCGCCTCTATCGCCTAGAAGAGGGGTTGCTCGCTTGGACAAGTGCCAGCGCCGCGACCGAGCCGCTCGTTCAGCAGATCGAGGCTATCGCCGCGTTGCTGCGCGCCCCGATCGAGGTTGGCGGCCGACCGATCGAACTACGCTGCCGGTTTGGCCTCGCGTGCGGCGCCGAACTCGCCCCAGACGTGCTTGCCGACCGGGCGATCCTTGCGGCAGATCACGCTGCGGAATCGGGAAGCCGCTGGGAAGTACATAACGACGCGCTGGGAGAAGTGCAGGACTGGCGCCTCATGCTGGCGGGCGAACTCGATCAGGCATTTGCCAATGGCGACATCTGGGTCGCTTACCAGCCAAAGCTCGATATCGGACGTGGTGTCGTTACCGCGGCCGAGGCGCTGGTCCGCTGGAACCACCCGACGCGCGGCGCGATCCCGCCCGACGCTTTCATTCCCGCGCTCGAAGCAAGCGGGCGGATCCTCGACCTGACGGTGTTCGTGTTGCGCCGCGCGATAGCTGACGCGGCGTCTTGGCGTGCCGTAGGCGCGTCGATAGGCGTGGCGGTGAACGTTTCGGCACTGCTAACGGCGGACCGCGAGTTTCTGTCCACGCTCGACGCCGCGATCGACGCGAACCCGCTGGTGCCTGAGCTGTTGACGCTCGAGGTAACCGAGTCCGCTACGCTTGCCGACCCGGCGCGGGCGATCGCCGCGCTCGAACGGATCGCCGATCGCGGGATCAAGCTGTCGATCGACGATTACGGCACCGGTCAATCGACGCTGAGCTATCTGAAGCAGCTTCCCGCGCGCGAGATCAAGATCGACAAGAGCTTCATCCTCGGCTTGGAAACCAATGCCGGCGATCAGGCGATGGTGCGCTCCACGATCAATCTCGCTCACGAGCTTGGCTATACGGTCGTCGCCGAGGGAATTGAGACCGAAGCAGTTTTGAACCTTCTTCGCGTAATGGATTGCGATACCGGGCAAGGGTGGCATATCGGCAAGCCGATGCCGGCAGACCTGTTCGGAACCTCATTTGTCGCGCAGCAGGCAGCTGCCTGACGATGGTCACAGAAATCAGGGCGCCGCGAGCGATCCCATCCTCCTCTTCGCCATTGCCGTCCCCCGAGCGTCGCGAGCCGGCAGCGCGCCGCTTCAAGACGTTCTGGCCAACGTCGCTTCGCACAGCGAATGAAGTTCGTCGGGCGCATGTGCTCAATATTTCAAGGACAGGCGCGAAGATACACGCGCAGGAGTCGATGGACATCAATCAGGCGCTGGAAATTGCCATTGGTGGAATTTGGTTTGGCGGCTTGGTGCGCTGGCGCCACGGCTCGACGTTCGGCATCGCGTTCGACGACGCGATCAGTGAAGAGAACGTGCAAAAAAGTTTGGATGCGCCATAGTTGAACCAGCGCCGCATGCTAGCTGGCCTTTGAGCATGAAAAGCGGGGGGACTCGGTTCGGCTTCCTTCTCTGCCGACCACAAACCATCAGTCAGTTTGCGGCCACCTCGGTCAATCTGCGATTCCGTCAAAGGAAGCCAAAAAACGGCTGCTCTCACCGAAACCGGACGTACAACAATCGCATAAAGAACGACTGCTTCGTCCCAGAGGCGGTCGTCCAGTTCGGCTACCGCGAACGTCCGCTCCTGACAAAACCTGCCGCTGGAAAGCTCCGAAACGGACCATCAAAAGGGCACCCGCCTTCTGGTCGTTCAGCTTGTAATGTGCCACGCCTGAAACCGGTCATTTATCGAGCAGTCTCGCGACGCAGCGGCGAACCGCCTGCTCGCCTCGATGCTGTCACCATTGCTCAGGAGAGACGCCAGCCAGGCCGGGAGCAACGAAGCTTCGCGGCGTCCTTTCCCAACCCTTGCGCCAGCCCGCGGCAGCGATCACGGTTCCGACGCCAATACCTAGGGCCACGCCTACGCCCATGCCAATGGCCAGATTGCCAAACGCTAGGCCCAAAGCCGGCCCTAGCGCGACACCGCTTCCCATGAAAGCGAGACCCAGATACTTTGATTTGGTCATAAGCGGTAGGTTAGCATTTTGCGCGCCGAGGACGAAATAGACAAAAACGGTGTGAATTCGACGACTGACGAGGCGTTCAATTAACACCAGTCAGACGGGCCTCCCGCCAAAAGCGACCTCGCCTTCCAATAGGCGCAGATTGGTTGAGGGACGCTGTAATGGTCTTGGTCGTCGCTACGGTCCTCAGCAACACCTCAGTCTGGCAAGCTTACATCTTCTCTTTCCAGCCGATCCGGATCAGCAGCCAATTGACCGGATAGGACGTGCAGAATCCCGCGAGCATGGCGATCTGCATCCCGAACCAGAACTCGGGCGCGTTCACCTCCGCCGTCCCGCCGAACGCAGGCTTGAACCAGACGAACTGGACAACGGCCATCATACCATACATGCCGACCTGCCACGAGGTGATCGACGCGGTGTCTGCCTTGACCGCTGCCCAGATGCCCTTGCCGACGGAGAGACCCCGCATCGGCTTGATCGTGTAATATTGGAAGATGACGCCGATCAGATAGGCGAGGAGGAAATCGGGGATCCACACGGCGAAGATCTTCTCCGATGTCCAGCCATGCCAGCCGAACCAGATGGCGATCACCGGAAACGCGAACGCCGCCCATTCCGCGATGATGTCGCCCAGTGTGCATCCGGCGCCGCAATGGCTCGATCCCTTGCCGACCATTACCGCCATCGGCGGCTTGGCATCGTCGTCCTGCCCGGGCCGGGCGCGGCCCCACATGAAATAGGCGGCGAGCCACAGCACGCTGCCGAACAGCGCGGTCAGCGGCCATACGAGATTCATGATCCACATTTTTTGCGGTCGGCTGATCTCATCGACCGTGATGATCGCTGCGCAGATCGCGCCAGCAACGAGCGTAACGATCGACAATGTGTGGAGCCAGGCGGGAAAGACGGGGTACATCAGGTTCCTTTTACAAACGGGCGGTGTTGAGGCGCAGGGCGTTGAGCACGACGGTGAACGAGGAGAGCGCCATCGCGGCACCGGCGATCATCGGCGACAACAGGAGGCCGGCAACGGGATAGAGCACACCCGCCGCCACGGGCACGCCGATGCCATTGAACAGGAACGAGAACAGCAGGTTCTGGCGAATGTTCCGCATCGTCGCGCGGGCGAGGTGGCGCGCACGGACGATCGCGGCCAGATCACCTTTGGTTAGCGTGATGCCGGCACTCTCGATCGCCACATCGGTGCCCGTGCCCATCGCGAGGCCGACATCGGCGGCGGCGAGCGCGGGTGCATCGTTGATCCCGTCGCCGGCCATCGCGACCGTGTGGCCCGCGGCCTGAAGGGTGCCGATCACGCCCGCCTTGTCCTCGGGCTTAAGTCCGGCATGAACCTCGTCAAGCCCGCCGACCGCCTTGGCGACCGCCTCAGCGGTTACGGCATTGTCGCCAGTCAGCATGACGACGCTGAGACCGCTTGCACGCAGTTCACTGATCGCGTCGCGCGCGCCCGCCCGGACAGGGTCCGCCACTGCGAGCACTGCCGCGAGCGCCCCGTCGAGGGCGACGAACATTGTGCCACCACCAGCTGCTTGCAGTCGTTCTGCCTGTTCCGCGAGCGGCGCCGGATCGGCGCCGATCCGCTGCATCAGCGCGGCGTTGCCGATCGCCACGCGGCGACCGTCGATGGTCGCCTCGACGCCAAGACCGGGATGCGAGACAAAGTCCTGCGCCGGCAGTGCGCGGGCGCCCTCGGTCTCGGCGGCGGCGACGATCGCGGTCGCCAGCGGGTGCTCCGACTGCCGTTCGACCGCGGCGGCAAGCGCGAGGACATCCGCGCGCGCGGCTTCCTGCACGGTTTCGATGTCGGTAAGGCGCGGCTTGCCCTCGGTCAGGGTGCCGGTCTTGTCGATCACTAGCGTGTCGGCCTTTTCGAACGCCTGCAACGCCTCGGCCTTGCGGATCAGCACGCCGGCATGCGCGCCGCGCCCAGCGGCGACCATTACCGATATCGGCGTCGCGAGGCCGAGCGCACACGGACAGGCGATGACGAGCACCGCGATCGCGTTGAGCAGCGCATGGCCGAACCGCGGATCGGGCCCGACCAGTATCCAGACGAGGAACGTCACCATCGCGATGCCGACGACGCTTGGTACGAACCAGCCCGACACGCGATCGGCGACGGCCTGGATCGGAGCGCGGCTGCGCTGCGCATCAGCCACCATGCGCACGATCCGCGCGAGCATCGTCTGGGCGCCGACCGCTTCAGCGCGCATGACGAAGCTGCCGGTGCCATTGACGGTGCCCCCAGTCACTGCGTCGTCCGGATGCTTCTCGACCGGTTCGGGCTCGCCGGTCAGCATCGATTCGTCGACGTTTGATCGGCCCTCGATGACGACGCCATCGACCGGCACAGCGTCGCCGGGTCGGACGCGCAGACGATCGCCGGGCTGGACGGCATCGAGCGCCACCTCCTGCTCGGCGCCATCGTCGTCAATCCGGCGCGCCGTCTTGGGCGCGAGGTCCATCAAAGCACGGATCGCCCGGCCGGTCGCGGCGCGGGCGCGCAGTTCGAGGACCTGGCCGAGCAGCACCAGCGCAACGACGACGCCGGCGGCCTCGTAATAGACGGGCACCTGCCCGTGCATCGTGTGGACGGTCGGCGGAAACAGGGGCGGGGCGATCGTCGCGACGAGGCTGTAGGCGAACGCTGCGCCGACGCCGATCGCGATCAGCGTGAACATGTTGTAATGGCCCGAGCGGATCGAGGCCGCGCCGCGCGCGAAGAAGGGAAGGCCGGCCCACAGCACGATCGGTGCGGCGAGCGCGAGTTGCACCCAGGGGGACGCCGCGGCGCTGACCAGCCTGAGCCCGAACATGTCGGCGCCCATCGACAGCACGAGCAGCGGCACGGCGAGAATCCCGGCCACCCATAGCCGGCGAGTGAAGTCCACAAGTTCCGGATTGGGCGCGCCGTCGAAGCTCGGCTCTTCCGGCTCGAGCGCCATGCCGCAGATCGGGCAGGTGCCCGGTCCTTCCTGGCGGATCTCGGGGTGCATGGGACAGGTCCAGATCGCCTTCGGCGTGGCCTCCGGCTCGGGAGTGCCGTCGCCGCTGAGATAGCGGTTCGGATCAGCGATGAACTTGGTGCGACACCCTGCGGAGCAGAAATAGAATTCGTGGCCGTCGTGGCTCGCCTTGTGCCGGGCCGTAGCGGGATCGACGGTCATGCCGCAGACCGGATCGGTAGCTCCGTCCGACGCGTGATGATCCCGACCATGTTGATGATCGTGCCCGTGCTCGGCCATTGGTCGCTTCCCTCGATCGTTCGCCTAGAACAATTACGCACGCAGGCAGATGATCCCTCGACCGCTAAACCAAAGTTGAGGGAAAGCGTCGGTCGCTGCGTATAAGTCGTCGATACAGGAGACTGACCATGCCCGATCTCGACCAGCGCCTGCACGATCTGGCGATCATGCCGACACCGTCGCTCAATGGCCTCGAGCAGCAAGTGCTCGCGCGCATTCACGATCTGGCCGAGGCGGATCGCCGGATGCCGCGGCGCATGGCGATGGTCGCGGCGCTTGTGGCGACCGGACTGGGGATTGCCGGCGCCGGACTGCCCCTGTCGGGCACGGCCCCGGCGCAGGCGGCTTCGTTTGACGGAGTGCAACTCGCACCGTCGCAGCTGCTGATGGGCGAGCAATGACCCGCAGCCGCTGGACGATCCTGGTCGCGGCGATTGCGTTCGTTGCGGCCGTGGCCGGGGTCTTCGTCGGTCGGGCGCTACTGCCGACGCCGCCCAGCCCGAGCACCGAGCTGCACGAACTACTGCACCGCGACCTCGATCTCGATACCGGGCAGCAGGCGCGTCTCGAACAACTCGAGGCGAGCTACGCGTTGCGGCGCACGACGATCGAGGCGGCGATGCGGGCCGACAATGCGCGGCTCGCCGAGGCGATCGAGGCGGAGCACGGATATGGCCCCGCGGTTGCGGCAGCCGTGGACGCCTCGCACGCCGATATGGGGCGGCTGCAGAAGGCGACGCTGGCGCATGTCTTCGCGATGCGCCAGATCCTGCGGCCAGCGCAGGCCGAGCGCTATGATCACGCGGTGGTGAAGGCGCTGACCGCCGATCAGCAGTGACCCCCCCGCTCGACAAAGTCGACGATCGCGTGCTCGCCGTGCTCGCCCGCGACGGCGACGAGGCGGCGTTCGCCGAGATCATGCGTCGGCACCGCGCAACGATCTATCGACTGGTCGCGATCTGCTCGGGGGATGCCGAGGAGGCGCTGGACCTGACGCAGGACAGCTTCGTCGCGGCCTATCGCAACCTCGCGCGTTACGATACCACGCGACCGCTGCGACCTTGGCTGTCCACGATCGCACTCAACCGCTGCCGAGACTGGCGGCGACGGCGGCGCGTGCGTGCGCTGCTGACATGGGGCGACGCTGCGGCCACGACCGTCCCCGATGACCGGCCCGATCCCGAGACAATCGTCGGCGATCGCGCGGCGCTCGATGTGCTGCGGCGCGACATCGCGAAGCTGCCGGCGAAGCTGCGCGATGTGCTGGTGTTGCGGACGATCGAGGGGCTCAGCCAGGCCGAGACCGCCGAGGCACTGGGCATCACGATCAAGGCGGTCGAGACGCGCCTGTCGCGCGCACGTACGCGGCTTGCGGAAAAATTTGCGCCCGAATGAGGGATCGCCCAAGCGCCCGCGTATCTCCGGGTAACAATCCGCCACGCGGTGGCAACGACCGGGAGTTTCCATGAACCAGCCAATCGACCGTCGGCAGATGCTGCGCGGCGCCGCGCTCGCCGCTGGCGGTGCTGCCTTAACGAGTTGGACGCCCGCCTGGGGGTGCGCGGTGTCGGCCGGGATCGCCGCGCCGCTGCCGTCCGTATCCGGCGAGGACATCGCGCTGGAACTCGCCTGGCGGACGGCGACCATCGACGGGCGCCCGTTCCGCGCGATCGGTATCAACGGCACCACGCCGGGACCGCTGATCCGGCTGCGCGAAGGCCAGGACGTGCGGCTGCTGGTACGCAACGCGCTCGGCACGTCGAGTTCGATCCATTGGCACGGCCTGCTGGTGCCGCCGCAATATGATGGCGTGCCGGGCGTATCCTTCCCGGGCATCGATGCCGGCACGACCTTTCTCTACCAGTTTCCGATCCGGCAGGCCGGCACCTATTGGTATCACAGCCACACCGGCGGGCAGGAGCAGTCGGGGCTGCATGGCCCGATCGTCATCGATCCCGCGGGCGCCGATCCGGTCGGCTACGACCGCGAGCACGTCGTGTTCCTCGCCGACGACAGCCAGTTGTCGCCAGAGGCGATCTTCCGCCGGATTAAACTGAATCCCGGTGGCATGAACTTCCAGAAGGAGACGCTTGCCGGGCTGCTGGCGGGACGCGACCAGCCGGAGAGCGAGCGCCTGAAATGGGGCGCCATGCGGATGGACGCGGCCGACGTCTCCGACGGCACGGGGGCGATCTACGCCTACACGGTCAACGGCTATGGCCCCGAGGATAACTGGACCGCGCTGTTCAAGCCCGGCGAGCGCGTGCGCCTCAGGATCATCAACGGCTCGTCGATGACGATCTTCAACCTGCGCATTCCCGGCCTGCCGCTGGTGATGGTGCAGGCCGACGGGCAGAACATCCGCCCGGTCGAGACCGACGAGTTCCAGATCGGCGTTGCCGAGACGTTCGACGCGGTGGTCAGGCCGCAGGAAGACCGTGCTTACACACTGGTGGCCGAGGCGGTTGATCGCTCGGGCATGGCGCGGGCGACATTGGCGCCGCGTGCCGGCATGGTCGCGGCGGTGCCGCCGCTGCGCCCGCGGACGCTGGCGACGATGACCGACATGGGCATGGGCGACATGACGATGAAGGCGATGCCGCACCGCGGCGCCGATCCCACCGCCGAGCAGAACCGCTCGCGGCTGTTGGTGAGCGAGCCTGTCGCCGACGGCTATGGCACGCCCTCGAAGCGCGCGACTCCGCTCGGTGGCGCCACGGCGGGTATGGCGATGGCGGCGCACGATATGCCCGGAATGAAAATGGGCGGCATGACCATGTCTGGGGACAGCACCATGTCGGGCATGGACATGTCGGGCGGCAAAAGCGGCAGCATGGAAATGGCCGCAATGTCGATGCGCGATTTCAAGAACGCGCCGCAGGTCGCCAGGAACGCCGGCGTCTCGACCATCGCGCCGATGCCGCAGGACCGCACCGGCGATTTCGGCCAGGGGCTGGAGAATGTCGGCCACCGCGTGCTGGTTTACCGCGATCTCGTCGCGCTCGAGCGTAATCCCGATGTGCGCGCGCCGTCTCGGTCGATCGACGTCCATCTGACCGGCAACATGGAGCGCTTCATGTGGTCGTTCGACGGGGTGAAGATGTCCGACCACGCCGCGCCGATTCCGTTCCGAAATGGCGAGCGCGTGCGCGTCAACCTGATCAACGACACGATGATGGCACACCCGATCCACCTTCACGGCCACTTCTACGAGCTAGTCACGGGGCACGGCGATCATGCGCCGCGCAAGCACACGGTGGTAGTGGCGCCGGGCGGGATCGTGACGTTCGATCTCACCGCCGACGCACCGGGGGACTGGGCGTTCCACTGCCATCTGCTCTACCACATGATGGCCGGGATGATGCGCGTCGTAACCGTTCGCGACGCGGGAGACGCAGCATGATTCGCTTGCCTATGCTCGCCGCCGCCGGCGCGATGACGCTCGCGGCCAGCCCCGTCGCAGCGCAGTCGATGCAGGGCATGCAGATGCCCGGCATGGATATGTCGAAACCGATGCCTGTCAAGAAAAAGCCGGCCGCCAAGCCGCCTGCCAAAAAGCAGAAACCAGCGACGAAGCGGACGCGCTCGGTCAAGGCTGCACCGAAGCCAACGCAGAAGCGCGCCACGAGCGAGCCGATGCCGGGGATGAACATGCCGGCGAAGGACGGGTCGATGTCATCCATGCCGGGTATGGACATGTCTGGCGGTCAGTCCGGGGCACATGATCGCAGCACGACGGCGGGGACGGCGATGCCCGCGGCCAACAATGCAGCGCAGCCTATAGCGGAGATGAGCATGCCCGACGGCCAACGAGCGGGCGCCGATGGCGGCACGATGCCCGGCATGAACATGCCAGACCAAGCAGCGCCAGGCGGCACCGATCTTCCCGCGGGCAACGCGCCGCCGCCGCCGGTGCCGAGCGACCATTATGCCGATCGCATCTATGCCCCGGCGGCGATGCAGCCGGCGCGCGCTATGTTCCGTCACGAGAACGGCGGCGAGGTCTTTTCGCAGGTGATGGTCAACCTCGCGGAGCTGCAGATCCATGATGGTCGCAACGGCTATCGCTGGGAGGGCGAAGGTTGGTTCGGCGGCGACATCGACCGCCTCGTCGTAAAGTCGGAAGGCGAAGGCACGTTCGGCAAAGGCGTCGACGCGGCCGAGGTGCAGGGCCTCTACAGTCGCGCGATCGGCAACTATTTCAACCTGCAGGCGGGCGTACGCCATGACTTCCAGCCATTGCCGACGCAGACCTTCGCGACGATCGGCGTCGAAGGGTTGGCGCCATATCAGTTCGACGTCAGCGGCGCGCTGTTCCTCTCGACCAAAGGCGACCTGCTGGCGCGCGCTGAAGCCACCTATGACGAGCGCATCACCCAACGCCTGATCCTGCAACCGCGCGTAGAGGTGAACTTTTCCGCGCAGGACGTGGCGCGGGATCGCATCGGCACCGGGCTCAGCGATGCCGAACTGGGGCTGCGGCTGCGCTACGAGATCAGCCGCCAGTTCGCCCCATATGTTGGTGTCTCATACGCCGCGAAGGTCGGCCGCTCGGCGGGCTTTGCCCGGCGCGATGGTGAGGCTCCCCATGCGACCAGCCTCGTGCTCGGCATCCGCACCTGGTTCTAGGAAGTCTCAATGACCCGCTCTGAACTGCGCTATCATTTGCCGAGCCTTCGATTTGTGATCTCAGTCATCGTGGCCGCCCTAGTTCTGCTGGCGGCCTTCATCTGGTTCGGCGTCTACAATATCGCTGCCGATGCTCCGCACAGCCGGCCCGTTTACGCGCTGCTAGAGAGCCTGCGCGACCGGTCAATCGCGGTGCACGCGCGCGGCATCCAGCCGCCTGCCAACCTTGAAACCGCCGATCACGTTTCGGCCGGTGCCGCCCTCTATGCCGAGATGTGCCAGGGCTGCCACCTCGGCCCCGGCGTCGAGCCGACCGAGATGGCGCGGGGTCTCTATCCGCAAGCGCCCGAACTCGCCAAGGGCACCGACCTGTCGCCCGCGCAAAAGTTCTGGATCATCAAACACGGTGTCAAGCTGACCGCGATGCCGGCTTGGGGCAAAACGCATCCCGATCCGCTGATCTGGGACATGGTGGCGTTCCTCCAGAGGCTCCCGTCAATGTCGCCGGCGCAATACAAGGCGACGGTGGCGGGAGCGCCCGAAGATCATGACGAGATGATGAAAGATATGGGCGGCGCGGCAAACCCTTGAAGCCCCGAAAGATCAAAGATCGTCGATAACGCGCTAAAGCTTCTCACGCACCTTTGCAGCCGCATCGTTCAGCGCAGCGTTTTCCATCTCCTCCAGCGATCCAACAGGCCGGTCGCGGCAATCCAAGGGACGATCCGCCTCAGCGAGTAGACGATGAGGGCTCCATGACGCGAAGAACTGCGCCGTTGCCTGACCTCTTAAGAGGAAAGTAAACGCGGTGAGTTGCCGGGTCGACAGCTACGACATGGGCATTATTAGCCAGAAAGCCTTGCCCGAGCTTCGTTGCACCTTGGGCATCGACCCGAAAAACTGAAATGACGCCGCTCTCGCTGGAGACGTAGAGACGGTGCAAACCTGGATCATAGGCAAGGACATCCGGATCGTTGCCGATCGGCTCCGAAGCAATCTGGCGGTGTGTCGCCAGAGAGAAGGAGACCAGTCGAGCATTGTCCTCGCAGGCAATGAAGGCCAGCCGGTCGGCGCTGTCTATCTGAAGCCCATGAGCCCCATTGCAGCCCGTCAGTTTGTCCCTGGTGACGATGCTGTTCGTTTCGGGATCGATGCCGACGAAATCGTTATGGCTCTGCTCGGCAGAATAGATACGACCCGTAGTTTGGTCATATTGGGTGTTGCCGACGTCACCACCCAGCGGGATGGTTGCGACGACCTTTTCGGTGATCGTATCGATGGCAGTCACCGTGTCGCCGTGTTCGTCTGAGACATAGACACGCTTCTGCCTTGGATCCCATGCGATGCCGTCGGGATAATGCCCGGTGGGAATGCTTGCGATCACGCTGAAAGAAGCTTCATCGATTACATCGACCTGATCTCGTCCGGTCGCCGAAACATAGACCCGACCCTGCTCGGGCACGGCGAGTACACCGTGGACCGAGGTCTCGCCGTCGATGCTGTGGAGCAAGCGACTTTTTTGAATGTCGAACGCCAGGACGTGGCCTCCGGCCAGATCAGCAACAAACAGCAACTTGGTCTTCGGGTCGAGACTCGCGTAATCGAAGCGACGCGTGGCGGGACCGAACGGCGCGTCCATGACCTTCTTCAACGGCAAGGATTCCGATTTCGCTCCGCCGCAGGCCGTCAACGCTGCGCCAAGGATAAAGATGTGCGTCGCCTTGGCCGCTGCACGAAGTCCAAACAACATCGACAGTTTTCCTTCTGTTCCCGTCTGGCGGACTACGCGATTGTATCGTTATGGTATCGATGGATTAGTTTCACCAATCCAATGGTTGGGTAAGGCCAGCCCTTCGATGAATGTCGACAAATCATCAGCACCGCTATCGGGCCGAACACCTAGCGCGTCGCTTGGCAAGGTGCAGCTTAACAATACGCCATTCATGGTAGACGAGGGCGATAAGCAGTATATCGAGCCCAGTCAGCACCAGCAGGCCGGAGGAGTGGTCCAGCCAGTAGCGATATACCTGATAGGCGATGAAGACGGTAAGCACGACCAGCGATGCTGGGTATGCCCATAGCTTTTCCTTCAGCAATCCAACGACGAGCGCTGCGTTAAACAAACCGTGGCTGATGAGGTAGAAGGCGTAGAAGCTCTCGGCTTGGAGCGTGAAATGGTGGGCAGCGGTCAAAGGTGCTGTGCCACGAAGTCCCGGGGATCCTCCGCGAGTTCTTCCTGCGTCAGTACCCCAACCCACCGGCTTATCGTGGTGGTGGAAATGAAATAGAGCAGGACTCCGCTGGCGCATTCGATTGCTGCGTGCAGGCCCTTGAGGATGAGACTGACCTGAAACAGTCGATGGATACGTCGTTCGTTCATGCGACGGCCCGTTCAGCTCTGATCCTCGATCGCCCATGCTCGCCGAACCGACCATAACGCAACGACAGCCCCGGCAGCACCAACAGGTTAAGCACCATCGAGGTGATCAGCCCTCCGAGGATCACCACGGCCAAGGCGCCTTCGATTTCCCGCCCGGGATCGTGTGCGCCGAGCGCCAGCGGCAGCAGACCGAGCGCCGTGACGATCGAGGTCATCATGATCGGCACGAGGCGATCGGCGGCTCCGCGGGTCGCGGTCTCGCGCGTCCACGGTGCATCCTCTTCGCCGACCAGATGCTGGAAGTGCGCGATCATCAGGATCGAGTTGCGCAACGTGATCCCGAACAGCGTCACGAACCCGACCACGGCGCCGAGCGACAATGTGCCCCCCGTCACCAGCACCGCGAGCACGCCGCCGGCCAGCGCAAACGGCAGGTTGACGAGGATCAGCAAGACGTTGCGCATTGACGCAGCGACGATCGACAGCAGCAGGACAATTCCGATCGCCGCAAGTGCGCTGTTCAGCAGCAGCGCGCGTTGTGCCGCGGCCTGCGCCTGTGCGGTCCCGCCGTAGGTGATGTAGGTGCCATGGGGCAGCACAACCTGCTTGCCGATAGCGCGCTCGGCATCGGCGACGAACGAGGAGACATCGCGACCGCGAACCTCGCTGGTCACCGTTTGCAGGGGGCGCCCGCCTTCATGCTGGATTTGATAGCGGCCCGGCGCATAGCGAACGTCGGCGACATCGCCGAGCCGGACGAAGCTGCCGGATGGCGTGCGGATCGGCAGGGCAGCGACCGCCTCGGCCGAGCGTCGCGCCGACGGGCTGAGGATGGTGAGCAAATCGAAGGTACGGTCGCTATCGTAAAGCTGCCCCGTTACCTGCCCCTGGAACGCCGTCCCCACCGTGTCGAGCACTTCGCCCGGCGTCAGCCCCCAGCGAAGCAGTGCCGCCGATCGCAGATGCACCTGGAGTTCAGGCAGACCCGGCGGTGACTGGATGCGCACGCCCGAGGCCCCGCGCACGCCGCGCAGCACCGTCGCGATTTGGTTGGCGACCTGATCGAGTGCATCGAGATCGGACCCGTAGACGCCAATAGCGACAGGCGCGGTATAGCCCGACAGCGTTTCCTCGACGCGTTCGGTGAGGAACGTGTTGAACGATGTCTGGACACCGGGAATATCGGCAATGGCGACGGCAATACGGTGATCGACGACCTGCGACTGCGCGCCCGTCAGCGGATCGAGGTCGACCTCGAACTCGCTCGATTGCGGGCCGGCAGTATCCTCGGATCTTACGGCGCGGCCGATGCGCTGAGCGACCGAGCGCACGCCGGGGACTGCGGCCAGCCGCTTGCTGAGGATCGCGCCGACGCGCGCGGATTGTTCTATCGAGCTGCCCGGTGCCAAGTTCGCGTGGACGACGTAATGGCCCTCGCGCATCGGCGGAATGAAATTGCCCCCGAGGAACGGCAGCACCGCGGTGCTGGCGATCATCAGCACCGTCACCATGATCGCGATGGGGCGCGGACGATCGAACACACGGCCGAGCAACTGCTCGTAGTGACCGCGCAACCAGCGTGCGACCGGCGGCTCACGCTCATCGCTCTGGCGGATCAGCAACAGCGACAGCGCCGGCGTGAGCGTCAGCGCGACGACTAGCGAGGCCAGCACCGCAGCAATATAGGCAATCGCCAGCGGGCCGAACAACGCACCGGCCAGCCCCGGTAGCGCAACCACCGGGGCAAAGACCAGGATCACCGCGAAGGTGGCGTAAACGACCGCGCTGCGCACTTCGAACACCGCATCGAACACCACCGCGGGGCGCGATCGCGGCGCGTCGAGTGCCTCGTTCTCCCGCAGCCGCCGGACGATGTTCTCGACCCCGATGACGGCATCGTCGACCACCTCGCCGATCGCAATGGCCAGACCGCCGAGCGTCAGCGTGTTGAGCCCGCCGGCGAAGAGATCGAGCACCAGCGTCCCGGCCAGCAGCGACAGCGGAATGGCGATGCAGGCGATCGCCGCGGTGCGCAGGTCGAACAGAAACAGGAACAACACGACGACCACCAGGATCGAACCGAGCAAAAGCGACGATTCGACATTGCGGATCGCCGTCTGGACGAACGTCGCCGGCCGAAACAGCGCGGTATGCAGCGTGATGTGCTGCGCTGCCAGCGCCGGCTTGAGGTCGTTGAGCGCCGCGTCGAGACGGCGCGTCACCGCCAGCGTGTTGGAGCCATATTGGTTCGAGATGTCGATGACCACGCCCGGACGGCCGCCGATCGTGGCCGCGCCCGACCGCGGCTCGGGTGCCGCGACGACATCCGCGACATCGCCCAGCGTCACCCGTCCGGCGCCTTGCGCGGTCAATACCGTGCCGGCGATTTCGGCCGGGGTCAGCATCTGGCCGTCGGGCTGGATCACGATGCGCTGGTTGGCGGTTTCGATGAAGCCTGCGCCCCGCACGCCGGTCGCCTGGCGCGCCGCGGCCATCACGTCACTCAACGACAGGCCGTAGCGGATCAGCTTGTCAGGATGTACCTGGATCTGGATCGAGCGCAGCTCGCCGCCGAACACCACCGCGTCGGCGACACCGGACACCGCGAGCAGGCGCGGCCGGACCGTCCAATCGGCAATCGTGCGTAATTGCATCTGTGAGGCCGTTTTCGACGACAGACCGATCACCAGCGTCGTCGCCGTCGACGACGTCAGCGGCGTCAGCACTGGCGCAGCGATGCCCTGCGGCAGGTCCTGGGATACCGTGGTCAACCGCTCGGTCACCTGCTGCCGGTCGCGATAGATGTCGCTGCCGGGATCGAAATAGACGTGGATCGCCGACAGGCCTTGAATCGACGTCGATCGCAGCGCGGTTACGCCCGGCACGCCGTTGACCGCGCGTTCGAGCGGTGTGGTGACCAGCGCCTCGACCTGATCGGGTGACAGTCCAGCGGCCTCGGTCTGAATCGTCGCTTGCGGAGGCGCGAATTCGGGGAAGACGCTGTAGCTGGCGTGCGAGAGATCGACGATGCCATAGATCGCCAGCAGCACGGCAAGCGCGATGACGATGCCGCGGAATCGGACGGCGAAAGCGATCAGCGATTGTTGTAGCCCGCGTGGCGCGAGCTCAGTCGTCATCGTCATCGCCTCCAGCGGACACGGCGCTCGGCGGCGGCTGCATTTCCTGTGACAGCAGCAATTGCGCGCCGCGCGTGACGAGTCTGCTGCCCGCTGCAAGGCGGGTGTCGAGATAGCCGCCATCGACCGGCACCTGAGTGCTGACTGACACGCGGCGGAACCGACCGGGCGCTGTCTGCTGATAGGCCCAGCTTGCGCCCTGCCACACCACGACGGCATCGGCGGGTACCAATACACCGCTCAGCGCCGGACCCTGTGGCAGCGCAGCGCTGACCGTGGCGCCGGCGAGCAGGGACGGTTCGGCCGGGACCACGTAAAGGAAGCTGGCGCCCTGAATGCGCGGATCGGTGCGCACCGCCGGTGAAACATACTGTGCGGTGATCGTGCGGCCGCTTGGCAGCGTCAGACGGACTTGTTGCGGCGGAGGACCGGTCTCCGCCGACGTGCTGACCTGCACCAGCACATCACGACGCTGCTCGAGCGCCTTGCCGATCGCGTCGAGCGGCCAGCGGCCGATCACCGGCCCGAACTGCTGCCGCAGCGCGAAGCGCGCGTTCGTGAGTGCGGCGCGCGCCGCCGCCGTTGCGGCGTGATCCGCGGTCGCGGTAGCTTGCGCGCTCTGTAGCTCTGCCAGAGAAATGTTCTGATTGTCGGCGTACAGCGCCTTGTCGCGAACATACACCGCGCCCGATGCCGCACTGCGTGCCTGCGCGGCCTGGAATTGGGCGGCGGCCGAGGTTGCGGCGCTCACCAGATCGGCAAGCGGCGAAAGATCTACGACGGTGGCGACGGCATTTGTCGAAACCCGCGTCGTTGCAGCGTGCAGCGGAGCAAACGCAATTGCATCCGCCGCCATCGCCGCGGCATCGAGCTGAACGACCCGCGGCGAGGTGTCGGGTATCGCCGCCGGGGCAACGGACGGCGCATCGCTCCCCAACCAGCCGCCGCCCCACAGTACAGCGAGCGTGAGCAGGACACCGACGGTTGCGGCGATCAGCGCAATCGAAAGCGTCTTTCGTGTCATTGGACGTCCTTGGCTGGGGTCATCGCCGATAGAGCAGGAAGGCTAGCGAGGCCGCCGATGAGCGGCGCATGCACCGCGTCTTCCAATGCCCCCAGCGCCTTTTCCCGGCTTACCTGCGCGGCGAGGCGCGCCTGTTCGGTGGACAACAGATTGGCTTGGGCGGCGAGCAGCACCGGACGCGCGATGGCGCCTTCGGCAAGCTGTCGCTGCAATTGCGCAACCCGGCTACGCTCGCTGTCGACCAGCCCATCGGCGGTGGCGACTTGGACGGCACTGGAGCGGTAGTCGGTTTGCGCCGCGTCGATCGCACCTAGCACGCTCGTTTGCAGCGCATCGAATTGCGCTGCCGCCAGCGCACGCCGCGCCTGCGCCTCGGCGATCGAGCCACCATTCTGGTTGAAGATCGGTAACGCCGCATCCGCGTTCAGCCCGATCTTGTTCTGACCTTGGTCGTAGCTGTAGCTGGGCCCAAGCGTGATGTCAGGGAAGCGCTTGGCGGCCTCGAGACGCACTGCGGCGTCGGCGGCATCGTAACGCGCCAGCGCTGCCTGCACGTCGGCCCGATCTGTCAGTGCCGCCTTGCGCAAGGACGCGAGATCGAGGAGCGGCGGCGAGCGATCGAACGCGCTATCGTCGATTGTCACCCCGTCGAGCGCGGCGAGCGGCACGCCGACCGCGGTCGCCAACGCGGCGCGCGATGCAGCCAGCTGATGCTCGGCATCGCTCACCGCCAGGGCAGCCTGCTGACGTGCGGTTTCGGCTTGCGCCATGTCGATCGACGACGCCGCGCCCAGCCGGAGCCGGTCGCCGAGCATCCGCGCGAGTTCGGTCTCAGCGGCAAGCTGCTGCTGCGCGATCATCCGCTGGCCTCGGGCCAGGCGCATGTCGAGCATCGCCGAACGCACGCCGCTGCGCACGCGCCACGCGGTCGCGGCGATATCGTGGCGCGCGGCACGTTCGAGATCACGGGCCTGCTCGGCGCGGTCGCCGCGCTTGCGGAACAACTCCAACACCAGGCCGATCGCCGCGCCGATCGTCCAGGGCGAGGCGAGGTCAGCAGGGCTGGCGTGTTCCAGTGAGAAGTTCGCGGTGGGGTTCGACCGCTCACGCGCCGTCGCGACCCCGGCTCGAGCCATGGCAAGCTCGGCGTCGGCGATCGTTATGTCGGGATGAAAATAAAGTGCCGCCGGCGTCAGCCGGTCGAGATCCCACCGCCCGTTGGCAGGCAGTCCGCTCGCGGCCAGGAATGCATTCAGGCCGGGATCGGCCAGCGATCGCTGATCAAGGCGCGCCGCCGATGCGACCGGCGCAAGATGCTGCGCCGGCAGCGTCGCACAGCCGGCCAGCGCTGAAAGCGCGCCCAACGCCGTTGCGATCGGTCGAAGCGAAGCCATGGAGCGCGCCTGGCTTACCGATGATTACGACTGCCTGACAATCAGATGACGGAATCGTAATCTTGGCGCGGAAACGACATGGTGAACTCAAGACCGCCGCCGGGACGGTCGTCGACCGCGATCTGGCCCCCATGCCGTTCGACGATCGCCTTGACCATCGCCAAGCCCAGCCCGGCGTGGTCGGCTCCGGCGCGCGCCCGATCGGCGCGATAGAAACGATCGAATAGCCGACGCCGATCGATTCCCGGCGCGGTTGTGCCGTTGTTGGCGACGCTGACGTGCAGGGTTCGCTCATCCGCGGTTGCGGCGATCGTCACCAGCGTCGCGCCTGCGCTATGGGCGATGGCGTTGGCGACAAGATTGCCCAGCGCCTGCTGAAACAAGGTCCGGTCGAGGCTCCAGCGCTGCTGCGGCGCGACATTGGTATCGATTGCGATGCCCGCTTCGCTTGCCGTTGCCTCGTAAAAGTCACGGACCGCGTCGATCTCCGCACCGATCGATGTATCGACCAGCGTCAGCGCATCGGTGCCGCCAACCCGCGCCAGGAACAACAGGCTTGTGGTGATCCGCGCGATGCGGTCGCATTCCTCAAGACACGAGCCGAGCATCTCGGCATAGTCTTCTGGCGACCGCGGGCGTGACATCGCCACCTCGATCTCGCCGCGCAAATTGTTGACCGGCGTACGTAGCTCATGCGCCACATCGTCGGAAAACTGGCCAACGCGCGCGAACGATTCCTCGAGGCGGTCGAGCATCGTGTTGAACGTCGCGGCGACGCGCCGTACTTCGTCGGGAAGTCCGTCGGTCGCGATCCGCTCGTGCAGGTTGCTCGATCCGATCCGCTCGGCAACGCGGCCGATCCGCTCGATCGGGCGCATGCTTGATCGCGCCAGCCAGTAACCCAGCGCGGCGGTGATCGCGAGGACTATACCGAGCACTGTCAGCAGCCGGGTTCGGTACAGCGCGAGCAGGTCGTCTTCATCGCCATGGTTCATCGCGATTTCGATCGCGCCCTGCGACTGACCGGGCAAGACCGGCGCGGTGAGTAATTGATAGGTATCGCCGTCACTCTCGCGCTTGCGTGTCGCAATGCCATCTTCGCCAAGCGTCGCGACGTCCGGCAGCAATGCGGGGCCAGTGATGCGGTCCATGCCGGCGGTCTGCAGCACCACGCGACCATCGGGCGCGATCAGACGGACGTAGAGTTCGCGGTCGATGCCCTCGCGTCCGATTATCGGCACCGTCGTCACGCGCGGCCACTCGGTCGCCTTCAGGATCAGCCGGATGCTGTCGAGCTCGTCATGCGCCAGCCGCATGTCCTCGCGCGCGAGTTCGGACGCGAGCACAGCGTAGAGGATGCCGCTCGCCGCCGCGACCAGCATAAAGGCCGACAGGACGTACCAGACGATCAGCCGCGCCGACAGCGAGTGTGGCCTCACGCGCGAGCCTCGAGCACGTAGCCGACGCCGCGCACGGTATGAATAAGCTTGGCATCGAAATCATCATCGACCTTCTGGCGCAACCGCCGGACATGCACGTCCACCACGTTCGAATCGAAATCGAAATTCATGTCCCACACGCTCTCGGCGATCAGCGTGCGCGACAGGACTTCGCCGCTGCGTCGGGCAAGCAGATCGAGCAGCATGAATTCCTTCGGCGTCAGATCGAGCAGCCTGTCGCCGCGACGAGCGCGATGGCGCTGTATATCGATCACGAGATCGGCGACGCGCGTCTCGAGCCGCGGCGTAATCGCCGGCCGGCGCAGGATGTTTCGCACTCGCGCGAGCAGCTCGGCAAAGGCGAATGGCTTCACCAGATAATCATGCGCGCCCATTTCGAGACCGCGAACCCGATCGCCGACCGCGTCGCGCGCAGTGAGGAACAAGACCGGCGTCTCGATTCCCTGTCGGCGGACGGTTTGCATTACCGACCAGCCACTCTGCCCGGGAAGCATCACATCAAGGATCAGCAGGTCGTACGGTCCCGTCGTCGCAGCATGAACGCCATCGTCGCCATTGGCGACGACGTCGACGACGTGACCATGCTCGCTCAAGCCCTGTCGCAGATAACCGGCAGTCTTCGGATCATCTTCGATGACGAGTATTTTCAATCGATGATCTCCGCGGCGACTTGCACGCTTGCCGAGCAGCTCTCGCGATCGCTGGCATTTGCGGCTAGCTGATATTGCAGACTGAGCAGCAGATCAAAGGGGATCGTCGTGGCCGAACGGCTGCGCCATAGGGCAAAATCGCCTGTCCCCCATGTGTCTCGTCATCGCGTTCGGGGCGATCAGCATGTTCGTTTCAACTGTCCGCGTCCTTCGGGGCCAGGCGTAATGCTGTTGCCCGGCAATCTCACCAAAGCGCGCTGATTGGCCCCCCGGCCGACGCGCCGAGTTCGAGAAGCTCCTCGGACGACGACCTTCTAGGCGCCATTCTCGGCGAGCGGATAGGGGCCGCCGGGCAACGATCGGCCGTTGCCCGCTCGCTGGAATAAAGTCTCAACTGGGAAATAGCGTTCCTTTGAGCGCTCACACATACTTGCAGTTCCGGGTCCCAGCGTGCGGCCATCCAAACCTTTCAAATCGCCGAGAACCGATCAGTCGGGCGGTCCGGCCGGAACTCCGTGGCGCATCCACTCGTCTCACACGTGGGAGCAATTTACGAGGTATTGCAATGACCGTCCGCGCCATCGCCCTCAACTGCACACTCAAAGCCGACCCGTCGGAAAGCTCCTCCACCGACGCGATGATCGCGGTGCTGGAAAAGGCATTCGCCGATCGCGACGTCGAGGTGACCGAAACCGTCCGCGTCGCTGCGTTGAACATCAAGCCAGGCGTGAAATCCGACGAGGGCGCTGGCGACGACTGGCCGGCGCTGCGGACAAAAATCCTCGATCACGACATTCTGATTTTCGGCGGCCCGATCTGGATGGGGCAGGTGGGGAGCATCGCCAAGCGCGTGATGGAGCGGATGGACGCGTTTCTCTCGGAGACCGACGACCAGGGGCGAATGCCAAGCTACGGCAAGGTCGCGGTGGCGGCGATCGTCGGCAACGAGGACGGCGCTCACATGTCATCCTCGCAGATTTTCCAGGCATTGAACGACGTCGGCTGGACGATCCCAGGAGTCGCCGCCTGTTATTGGGTTGGAGAAGCGATGGGCTCGACCGACTTCAAGGACCTCAAGAAGACGCCCGACAAGGTGACCGAAACAGCCAAAATGGTCGCGGGCAACGCGGCGCATTTGGCAAGCCTGCTCAAGGCCGCTCCCTATCCCGGCTGATGGGGGGTGCCTTCATCGTCAGCTCGAATTCACTCGATTGGCGCGACAAACATTTCGCAGGAGCATCGATCGCCCCTGTCGACCGGCGAAAGACAAGCAGGGGCGGCCTTTTCGGCCGTTCACTGCCGACCCCATCCAGTTGACCATTGAAACCGGGGACGAGCATTTAGCTCGCCAAGACTTCGGGAGATTGAGTTGCCAAGGCAAGCGGGCAGACGTGTCCGGCTTCGCGCTATCTACAAGGTTGGCGTTTGCTGCGCCCCATCCGGCAGCTCATCCGGCTATCGAATATCTATTCTGTTAGCACAGGGCCTCGCTACGCGGGCGCCCGATTAACTTCGATGGTGACATGCGAGAGGCCTCGAACCTCGGCCAGGCGATCACGGTAGAAGTCGGCATCGCGGCCGCTCTCGGTCGCTACAGCAACAATCGCGCCCAGATGACCCGGCCCAAGACGCCAAAGGTGGAGATCGACCACCTGATCACCGAGATTTTCGACTGCGCAACGAAGACGGTCGGCCGTTTGTGCGCTCGGCACCATGTCGAGAAGGATCGCGCCGGTGTCCCGGATCAACCCATATGACCAACTGGCGATTACGCACGCGCCGATGATGCCCGCCACAGGATCCATCCACAGCCAGCCGAAAGTGCGGGCGAGAATGAGTCCGACGATCACAAGTACCGACACGGCAGCGTCGGCGACGACGTGGATGACTGCGGCGCGCATATTGTTGTCGCGGTCGCTCGCGCCGTGGTGATGGGCGTGTTCCTCGAAGTGCGTCTCAACGCATTGGCCAGCGACCGTCACCCGCGCGACGAATGCGTGCGGTTCGGGGATTTCGTCGCAACTTTCCAGAAAGCCGCCGCGATCGGCGAACGAAAAGCGCTGCCGCGCGCCATCGGGGCGGATCGTCTCGATATCGACGTCGGATGGCAGTAACTCGCTACCTGCGGCCACCAGCCGAAACCGCGGCGGCGCGCCATCCTCGTGGATTGATAGCCTAATGTTCAGGCCATCGATGCTGAGCAGACCCATCTCGGCTTCGTCGTCGGCATGATCGTGCTGTCCGCCGTGGCCGTGGGAATGGCCATGGCCATGTCCGTGATCGTGGCCGCCGCTCAACAGCCATGCGCTGGCGACGTTCACGCACAGGCCGAGCACTGCAATCGGGATAGCTTCGCCGAAATGGATCGGCACCGGCGCTAAGAGACGCGTGACCGATTCATAGCCGATCAGCAGCGCGATCATCGCCAACACGATCGCGCTGGTAAACCCGGCAAGATCACCGAATTTGCCGGTTCCAAAAGTAAACCGCGCATCCTTCGCGTGGCGGCGCGAAAAGGTGTAGGCGAGTGCGGCCAACAATAGCGCA
This sequence comes from Sphingomonas sp., assembly GCA_051954635.1. Classification (GTDB taxonomy): domain Bacteria; phylum Pseudomonadota; class Alphaproteobacteria; order Sphingomonadales; family Sphingomonadaceae; genus Sphingomonas. The sequence continues at coordinate 23,995 of JBQCHO010000110.1, forward strand.
CCGGCATGGGTCGACATATGGAGCCCATCGGCGACAAGTGCGATCGAACCGAAGGCAAGCCCACCGACGATCTCAACGAGCATCATCGCACCGCACAGGATGATGACAAACCAGGTGCGCCGTTCATTGCGCTCGTGACCGGCGCCAAGGAATACATGGTCGTGAGGGTGCGCGTCCATGAGTGCCATTATCGCAATTCCTATTTCGAATATCGGCGGATTACCGCCAGCAGCTCTTCAGCGCCTTCGGCGCGCTCTTCGTCGGAAAGACCCGGGCGCGAGACATGCGCCTCGAGATGCTCGGCGATTATCTCGTCGAGAAGCCCGTTCACCGCGCCGCGCACAGCCGCCACGAGATGGAGCACCTCGCTGCAGCTTGATGCCGATTGCAGGGCGCGATCGACCGCGCCGATCTGGCCGGCAATGCGCCGAACACGGGCAACCAGGTCAGCATTGGTTCCGGAAAGATGAGTCATAGGGGTACCCCCTACCTCTACCGAGGGTGAGGTCAAGCTCTCGTTCTTGGTGTCACTCAAAATATTCCCCTGATCCTGTGCCTCACTCGCCAAAGCCACACCGGTCTGCGAAAGGCTGGCATTGGATTGAAGCGAAGTGACCGGGTAAGATGACGTCCAGCAATCTTTTAAATCGGCTCACGCCGATGCGCTTCGTGATTGCGTTCGGCGCCGTCAGCATGTTCGCGGACATGGTCTATGAGGGCGCGCGATCGATCTCTGGGCCGTATCTTGCGACGTTCGGTGCGTCGGCGGCGGTCGTCGGATTGGTGACCGGGATCGGAGAGGCGGCGGCACTCGTCTTGCGGCTGCCGAGCGGCAAACTCGCCGATCGAACCGGGCGGCTATGGCCGTTATCCATCCTCGGCTATGCGATGACCGTCATCGCAGTGCCTCTCCTGTCGATAGCTCAGTTGTTTTGGCAAGCCGCGGCGCTGATCGTCGCCGAGCGGTTCGGTAAGGCAGTGCGCACACCCGCGCGCGACAGCATGCTCGCAGCGGCGAGTGTAAACTTCGGCCGCGGCACAACATTCGCGATTCACGAGGCAATGGACCAGGCGGGCGCGCTCGTCGGCCCGTTGATCGTCGCAGCCATGATTGCACTCGCCGGCTATCGCGCCGGCTTCGCGGTACTGGCAATTCCGGGCATGCTGGCGCTGGCGGTGCTCGGTTGGCTGCGCCTGTCGGCGCCGCGCCCGCTCGATTACGAAGCGGCGGATTCGGTGCCTCCGGCAGTGGCAGTGGGACTCGGCCGCGAACCGCTGCCGCCTACATTCTGGCGGTATTTTGCCTTTACGTGCCTCGCGATGCTGGGGTTCTCGACCTTCGCGGTGCCCGCTTATCACATGCACGTTGCGCACGTGCTCGCCGACGACATGATCCCGGTTGCCTATGCCGCCGCAATGGCGACGGCGGGTATCGCGGCGTTGATCTCGGGGCGGCTCTACGACCGCATTGGCCTCTGGTCGCTCAGTGTCGCGCTTGCCCTGGCGGTTGCGGCGGCAATGCTGATCTTCTCGACCGATCCGACGATGGTCTGGTTCGGCGCAATCGTCTGGGGCGCAACTGCCGGCATCCACGAATCGACGATGCGCGCGGCGGTCGCCGATATCGTGCCGCGGTCGCGGCGTGGTGAGACTTACGGCATTTTCGCGGCGGGTTACGGATTGTCCTGGTTGGCTGGCTCAACGCTGATCGGGCTGCTCTACCCCGTTTCGCTCACTGCGTTGGTCATTTTCGTCGCGGTGACGCAGGCCGCCGCACTGGTCGTCCTTGTCAGGCTCATGTCGCCACGGTGACCACGGTCGTCGCCCTCCAACCGCGACGCAGCCGCAAGAGGTAGCGTGGGTTGTCTTGTGCACGTGGCTGTCATGCTCCGTTGGATAGACCCCGATTTTGCACGGCTGACCCGGCTAGATGCCAACGAAACGCGGCGAAAATGTTGCTGCACTCCCGGCAATGCTGCGAACGGCAATCTAACCTGGCCACTCAGGCAGAAAGCGTGGCGGCGTCGCCGAACGCGGCCGTAAGTAAAATTCGCCCGGGACAATACGAATTCAGTCCCCGCCCGCTCGAGGTAATTTGGTTCTTTTCCAGCTCGTTTGCGGAGAGCGACATGGCCAGAGGTCAGATAATCTTCGGCATTGCCGGATGCGTGCTTGGGATGGCAGCGGCGACGGCCGGGCTGGGCTACTCACCTCAGCAGGACCCGCCGCCGGCAGTCGCCAAAGACCTCGACGCGGCAATGAGGGGCGAGGCGTTCGCCTTCGCGAAATACATGCTCTACGCCGAGGAAGCTCGGGCGCACGGGCATCCAGAAATTGCCGCGCTTTTTGAAAAGACAGCAAACACCGAGCGCCTCGAACACTTTCGCGAGCATGCGCAGCTTGCCGGGCTGACAAGCAGGTCCGATGCAGCCAATTTGCGCGATGCTATTGCGGGCGAAAGTTACGAAACGACCGACATGTATCCGCAAATGGCGGCTCGCGCGCGGCAAGCAGGCGACACTGCGGCGGGAACTCGCTTCACCGAGATTGGTAAGGACGAAGGCAGGCATCGCGATGCCTTTGCTGCGGCCCTGCGGAAATTAGAAGAGCGCCCCAAATAGTGAGGGCGCCAACAGATGGTTCTCACAAAAATGTTCGGCGGCGGCGGCGAGTCTCAAGGGTTCTCGTCGACCGACGGGCACGCCATGTTGTGTGGCTCGACGCAGCGGGCATAGTCGCGCAAGGTGATCAAGGGTTTCCATGAAAGCAGGGCCCACGCGAGGAGCGCCAATAGCGCGATCCCACATATGATCCCGCGAAGCCGGTCGTGCCTGGTCGATGCCAAGACGCCTACCGCCAACGCTATATGGAGTATGCTGATCAGGAGCATCTCGAACACGAGCCCGGCAAGCAGCGGAAACCAGGGGAGATGGAGGCTTGCCCACATTGTGCTCATCGGCCCAAACCTCGAGCATGCTTTCTCAATGAACTCGGTATACAACAATATCCCTACATTACCTAGCGGGACAATATGGTAAGGCGACTGTTCCGCTTACCTGGTTGCCGGCGCTGGAAAATATTCCGGTGTGCGCCAAACTCCGCATGGGCCGCTGTCATGACGCAAAAAGCGGCGAACGGCGGCGGGGGCGAAATCGGTTAAATCGCCTCCGCCTCTGTGCGACGGCATGCGATTTCCGCGTCGGGAATGTCTGCTGACCGGGCGACCTCGTGGTGGAATGGGTCGGAAGGGGACTCGTCGAAAGCTTCGCAGCCCAGTGGATTAGCCATAGCTCCCGCGTTCACACTGGTAAGCGCACCGGATCGAGCGAGAACAATCATCAAAACGTCGCCGTGATGTCGGCATAGCCATAGATCGGGTTGCCGAACCCGTTGGCGTTCGGCGCGTCCTTCAGAAAGCGACCGTCGATGAACAGCGCCGCGCCTGCATCGAGTCGGATCAGTTTGGGCACGATCCAGTAGCGCACTCGGCCTTCGATCTGCTGACCCGCAAACTTGCTCGACGCGCCGCTGGGGTCCTTGACGCCGGTGCTGGCGAAGCTGTCGGTCGCGCTGTCCAGCCAGGCGGCGCGGTACATGACAAAACCGTCCCAGCGCCTGTTCGGCGTCACCTCGAGCCGCACGCCCGGCGACGAAATGTTGTTGCGGCCGAGCGGGCCGTAGATGCCAGTTGGGCCATAATCGGGCCGCCGCGGACCGTAGAGGCTGTCGAAGCGCGTATAGTCCTTACCACCCCGGTCACCGCTCGCGAGATCATATTCGAGGCTGACGCGCGGCACCCATGGGCCGGCAAACTGATGGCCGGCCTCAGCATGGATAAAATAGGCCGAGACCTGCTTCTGGGGCGCGGTGGCGACGGTGCTCGTGCGGGTGCTACCGAACTGATAGGCGCCCTCGAATTCAAAGTCGGTCTTGCCGGGCTCCGGGTCCGAATAGAGCCGCAGGCCCGGCGTGTAGAGCTCGCGGTTCTTGGTTGGATATTCAGGCGAATCCCGCTCGTTGAGGCCGAAGAAATAGAGATCGAGATTGACGCGGTCGACGAGCCCGGGCTTGGTCAGGAAGCCGCCCCAGAAGGCGACGTCGAAGCTCTCGCGGTCCCACTGCACCTTGTTATCGAGCACCCCCGGCTTGTCACTGGGCAGGCGATTAAGCGGCAGCGTGTAGAACACGGTCAGATACGTCTTGTCGGCGCCGGTGAACTCGGCGCGGAAGCCATCGAACGCGTTGGTTGCGTTGCGGAAATTGTTGCGGCCGACCAAGCGGCGCGAGCCAAGGTCGATGGTTTGGCGGCCGAGGGTTAAGACCGTCTTCGATCCCTTCCCCAGCGCGTCGCCGAGATTGGCGCCGACATAGCCCTGGATTAGCTCGAAGGCGTTGACGTCGTTGTTGCTGACGGCGCTTTTCGCGTCGTCGAGATAGGCGCGCGAATCCATCAGCTCGCCGCCGATGCGCAAGATGCCCGGATGATATTCGGCGAACAGTGTCGTGCGAAACGACAGCAGGTCGTCGGTCTTGCCGCCACCGGGACGGAATTCGTTGTCGAGCGTCTCGTAGCGTGCGCGAACGCTACCGGAGAGCGTAAAATCGTCGGGATCACCGATCGCCTCTTGCAGCGTCCACGGTGTGGCAGGCTTTGCAGGCTTGGCATCCTGGGCGTGCGCCGCGATCGGCAGCGTGGCGAGGATAGTGGCGGTGAGGAAGCGAGTAATCATCGTCATGGTCCTAAAGAAGGGATGGCGATGCTTCCGGTGGTCCGGTCAGCTTCGTGTCGTCGTCAGGCGCCGAAGCGGCGCTTCTCGGTAATCTCCAGTTGAACGACCCGCCCGTCATGGACGGTCAGTGCGATGGTGCCGAAGCGCAGGCGGTCCAGGGCCTCGCGTAGCGCGGCGATCGCCGGTTCGTGGCCCAGCTCGGCGCGTGCGGGGTCGATGCGTCTCGGGGCAACGCTCATGCCACAGCCTCACCTGGAGCGCGGGCGGGAAACAGCCGCGCACGTGTCGGCACAATGGTGACGTTCGCGCCGACTACAGGAGCGGTGTCCGGTGCAACGTCGAGTTCGATCAGGTCGGCAAGACCGGGAACCGCCGCTTCGACCCGGGCACGACCCTCCCGCGGACGCACCAATGTCACGGTGCCGGGCAGGCCCGCGTCGCGCTCAGCGCCAATCCGCGCTTCATGCGGCCGGAAATAGAGGTCGCCGGGACCGCGCAGGCCCGCCGTGTCCACAGCCAATGGAGCGCCGCGGAATGTCGCTTGGCCATCAGCGGCGACGACGGGAACGCAATTCGATTCGCCGACGAAATCGAACACGAAGGCATTGACCGGATTGTCATAAACTTCGGACGGTGTGCCGATCTGCTCGATCGCGCCGTTGCTCATCACCACCACGCGATCGGCGACTTCAAGCGCCTCTTCCTGGTCGTGCGTGACGAAGATCGAGGTCAGCCCAACGCGATCATGGAAGTCGCGCAGCCAGTGTCGCAGTTCCTTTCTCACCTTGGCGTCCAGTGCGCCGAACGGCTCGTCCAGCAACAGCAGCTTCGGGTCCACCGCCAGCGCGCGGGCGAGCGCGACGCGCTGCCGCTGACCGCCAGAGAGCTGCGCCGGCAGCCGTCTGCCGAGATCGCCGAGTTGGACAAGATCGAGCAGTTCCTGCGCGCGTGCCTTGATCGCGCGGCGTGACGGCCGGTCGCGCCGCGGGCGGACGGACAAGCCGAAGCCGACATTCTCGGCGACCGTCATGTGCTTGAATAGCGCATATTGCTGGAACACGAAGCCGATGCGGCGCTCGGCGACGCTCAGCTGCGTAATATCCTCGCCTTCGTAATAGACGGTGCCACGCTCGGGAAATTCGAGACCCGCGATGATGCGAAGCAGCGTCGTCTTGCCCGATCCCGATGGGCCGAGCAGCGCAAGAAACTCGCCCGGACGCGCGCGCAAATTGATATCGTGCAGCGCGGTGAAGGCGCCGAAACGCTTGGCAATATTGGCGAGTTTCAGGCTCATAAATGGCCCTTTCCATGGACGCCGTAGCGCCATTCGAGGATCGACTTGAGGGCGAGCGTCACCAGCGCAAGCAGCGCCAGGAGCGAAGCAACCGCGGAGGCGGCGGCGAAATTATATTCGTTGTAGAGGATTTCGACATGCAGCGGCATCGTATTGGTCTTGCCGCGGATATGTCCCGAGACGACCGATACCGCGCCGAACTCGCCCATCGCCCGAGCGTTACATAACAGCACGCCGTAGAGCAGTGCCCAACGGACATTGGGCAGCGTGACCCTGCGGAAGGTCTGCCAGCCGCTCGCGCCAAGGGAGATCGCCGCCTCTTCGTCGTCGCGGCCCTGTTCTTCCATCAGCGGGATAAGCTCGCGCGCGACGAACGGAAAGGTGATGAACATCGTCGCCAGCACGATCCCTGGCACCGCGAAGATGATTTGCACGTTATGCGCGATCAGCCATGGGCCGAGCAGGCCCTGCGCGCCGAACAGCAGCACATAGACCAAGCCCGAAACCACTGGCGACACCGAGAACGGAAGGTCGATCAGCGTGACCAGAAAACCCTTGCCGGGAAAATCGAACTTGGTGATCGCCCAGCTCGCCGCGAGCCCGAACACGACATTCAAGGGCACGCTGATCGCAGCGACGATGAGCGTCAGCCGGATCGCCGAAAGCGCATCGCGATCGACCAGCGCCGCGACATAGGCGCCCACGCCCTGCGACAGCGCTTCGACGAACACCGCGACCAACGGCAACACCAGAAACAGCGTCAGAAAGCCGAGCGCGATGCCGATCAGAAAGCCTCGGCCTGCGTGACGAGATAGCGACATCGTCGTCATGCCACGCCTCGCCGGCGCGCCCAGCGCTGATAGAGGTTGATCGCCAGGAGTAGCGCAAAGGCGGCGAGCAGCATCACCGTGGCGATCGCGGTGGCGCCTCGGTAGTCGAATTCTTCGAGCTGAGTGACGATCAGCAGCGGCGCGATTTCGGAGCGGTACGGCATATTGCCGGCTATGAAAATGACCGATCCATATTCGCCGACGCCGCGGGCGAAGGCGAGCGCGAAGCCGGTAAGCAGTGCCGGCCCGACCGCGGGCAGAATGATGCGGCGAAAAGTCTGAAGCGGCGACGCGCCAAGCGTTGCCGCGGCCTCCTCGACGTCGGCGCCAAGGTCTGCCAGCACCGGCTCGACCGTTCGTACCACGAAGGGCAGACCAATGAAGATCAGCGCGACGACGACGCCGATCGGGGTGAACGCGACCTTGATCCCGAGCGGCGCGAGCAAGGCGCCGACCCAGCCATTGGGCGCATAGAGCGCCGTCAGCGCGATCCCGGCGACGGCAGTGGGTAGCGCGAACGGTAGATCGACCAACGCGCCAATTAATCGTTTCCCGGGAAAGCGATAGCGCACCAGCACCCAGGCGATCAGCAGCCCGAATACCGTGTTGATCGCGCCCGCCGCGAGCGAGGCGCCGAAACTGAGTTGATAGGCCTTGAGCGCGCGCTGTGAGAATCCGACAGCGACAAATTCGTTCCAGCCCATCCCAGCGGTGCGCAGGAATAAGGCAGCAAGCGGCACCAGGACGATCAGGGACAGCCAGGCGAGCGTAACGCCAAGACTCAACCCGAACCCCGGGAGCGCGCCGCGCCGGGTTAACGACGGGCGGCCCCTGCGCCGCCCGTCGCCGCTATCGACCAGGATTTCCGGCAGGTCCATGGGAGCTAGTGATGGATGCCGGCTTCGATCTGGTCGAACACGCCGCCATCGGCGAAATATTTGGCCTGCGCTGCCTGCCATCCGCCGAAGTCCTTGATCGTCACCAGGTTCAGGCTGGGGAATTGTTTGGCGTATTTGGCCGCCACCGCGGGATCGCGCGGGCGGTAATAATTTTGTGCAATGATGTCCTGCGCTTGAGGGCTGTAGAGAAACTTCAAATACGCGTCAGCGACGGCGGTGGTCCCGTGCTTCTTCGCATTGCCGTCGACCAGAGCGACCGAGGGCTCGGCGAGGACCGAAATCGAAGGCACGACAATGTCGACCTTGCCCTTGCCGAGTTCCTTTTGCGCCAGAAACGCCTCATTTTCCCAGGCGAGCAGCACATCACCAATGCCGCGCTCGACGAAGGTCGTCGTCGCGCCGCGTGCGCCCGAATCGAGCACCGGTACCTGGGCGAATAGCTGCGAGACGTATTTTTGCGCCGCTGCGTCGGAGCCACCGGTCTTTTTACCAAAGGCCCAGGCCGCAAGGAAATTCCAGCGCGCCCCACCGCTGGTCTTCGGATTAGGCGTGATCACCTGAACCCCCGGCTTCGTCAGGTCGCCCCAATCATGGATGCCCTTCGGATTTCCTTTGCGCACCAGGAACACAATCGTTGAGGTGTAGGGCGCGCTGCTGTCTGGCAGGCGCGATTCCCAGTTCGGGTCGAGCAGCTTGGTCTTCTGCGCGATAGCGTCGACGTCATAGGCAAGCGCCAGCGTCACCACATCGGCGCCAAGCCCGTCGATCACCGCGCGCGATTGTTTGCCCGAACCGCCATGGCTCATGTCGATATTGACTGCCTGGCCATGCTCGACCTGCCATTTCTGGGAAAAGGCGGCGTTGATCGCCTTGTAGAGCTCGCGCGTCGGATCGTAGCTGACGTTGAGCAAAGTCACCGCCGTCGCCGTCGTTCCTGCCGCGTCGTTGCCACTACCGCTCTTCGGCGAACAGCCCGCCAAGGTCAGCGCCGCGGTTGCCGCAAGGGCGACAGCCACCGCTCGTCGCGACGGCCGACGGTCAGCATGTACCAAGCCCCACTTGATCATTGCAGTCTCCCAGGTCACAAAGACCGGGTTACCCTATCCATATTATAGGGATTAGCAATGAAGATTATGGATTAGCGACCCGTCGAAAAACTTCGTCGCCGCGGCCCAATGCGTCGGCGATCGTGCGACCGTCGAGCACCTGCCGATAAGCATCGTAAGCGCGGCCAAACTCCCGTCGTATCGAACAGCTGGCCTCGTCGACACAATCCTCGCAGCGTCGATACGACTGGCGGGATAGGCAGGGCAGGGGCGCCAATGGCCCTTCGAACAAGCGCAGGACTTCTCCGAAGCTGATCGTATCGGCCGGCCGCAGCATGACATAGCCGCCACTAGGACCGCGCCGGCTCTCGAGAATGCCGGCCTTCTTCAGATCAACCAGGATTTGCTCTAAAAACTTATGCGGGATCGCATATTCGCGCGCGATCGCGAGGCTTGCCGTCGCCTTTCCGTCGCGCGCAGCGGCGATGGCGAGCAAGGCGCGAAAGGCATAACGGGACTTGGTGGTGATCATGAATATATCCTAGACAAGAACTAGGGTAATCGATGGGCGGGGGCGAAGCAATTCGGTCATGACCATATCAGCCATAGCGCTGCTGTGGCGGTCACCAGGCCGATGCCGACCAGGGGCAGGCCCAATCGAGGAAAGTCGGTAAAGCGATATCCTGCCGCCCCCATCACGACCGCGTTGTTGTGATGACCAAAGGGGGTAAGGAAATCGAGTGACGCGCCGATGGCGACGGCGATCAACAGCGGCTCGATCGGGATGCCCGCGCGGGTTGCCACGCCGGCCGCGACCGGGCTGAGCACCGCCGCGACCGAAACATTGTCGACAAACGGGGTAATCGCCGTAGCGAGCACCAAGATGATGATCGTGAGGATCATTGGTTGCGTGGTCGGCACGTTTCCGACGATCGCATCGGCGATCACGCGCGCCGCACCCGTATCCTGGACCGCCGCACCCAAGGGGATCATGCAGGCCAGCAAGATGATGATCGTCCAGTTGATGTCCTGCAGCGCCTCACGCAAGCGCAGCGATCCAGCCAGGGCCATGACCAGGACGACGATTCCGAACGCAATTTCCGGCGGCGCGAGGTTGAATGCGGTCGCAGCGACGCCTGCCGCGAAAATCGCTACGCTTCTGAAGGCATCGGGCCGGGGAGGTGCCGCCGAACGTGGCAGTAGCGTCAACAGTCCCGCTTCGCGGGCTGCATCGCGCAGCGCCTGGCGCTCGCCGGCGAGCAGTAGGACGTCCCCAACCCCGATCTGAAGGTCGTCGAACCTGCCTTCGATCCGCCGTCGGCGGCTGACCAGACCGGCAACGCCGACTCCGTAATCTGTCAGCGTCGCAAGATCGCCGATACGCGACCCCACGAGATGGCTGTCGGGCGTCACGACCGCTTCAAGGCGCTCCGCACCGTTCCCGCTGAGCGTTATTGCGCCCGCTTCGACAAGGCTGTCGATGGCAATGAGCTCGGCTTCGGCGACAAGAGCATCTCCGGACGCCAAGATGATCGACTCACGACGTGCGAATACGTGCGCCTCGCCGCGGACGATATCGTGGACGATGATGCCGTAGGTTTGGGCCAGATCCGCAACCGTCGTCCCAACGAGTTTGGACGAGACCGGAATTCCCAGTTCGACAAGCAGCAATCCCCGTTGGTCGATGTCGGGGGTAGGAGCAACTTGCTCGCGGCAGAAGAGGCGTGGACTGGCGAAGACCAGCCAGAGGATCCCGGCCAGGGCTACCGGTCCGCCGACCGACCCCAGCGCAAAATAATCGAAGCCGCCGCCCGTTTCGGCGACCCGCCAATCGTTGACGACGAGGTTGGCCGGCGTGCCGGTCAAGGAACACATTCCGCCGAGCAATGTGGCGAAGGAGAGCGGCATCAACATTCGGCCCGGGTGAACGCCGAGCCGCGAGCAGACCGACAGGGTCACCGGGAACATCAGTGCCAAAGCACCGATATTGTTCATGAACACCGAGACGCTTGCACCTGACAAGCACAGGATTGCGAGTACTGCGCGTTCGCCGGTCGCCCGCGCCAGGATGAAAGAGGCAAAACTCTCGATCGCGCGTGTTCGCGCCAAAACCGAGACGACGATCAAGACTTCGACGACGGTAATCACTGCAGGGTTGGCAAACCCACTGAACACCTTGTTGACCGGGATCAACCCCGTAGCGAACGCGATCCCGAGCCCGCTCAATGCGACGAGCTCGATGCGAAACCGATCGAGCGCATAGGCCACGAACATACCGGCCAGCAGCGCAATGATCGCGACCTGATCGAAACTCATCGGCGTCTTGCTCCCAAGCGGGTCCGCTGCCCGCGCGCTGTGACGGATTTGATCGGCGGGCCCACATTTGGTCGTCTCGGCGCAGCGGCTCAACCTGAATGAAAATCGCGACAGATGGTAGCGGATTGGTCGCAAGAGAGTGGCAGAAATACTCGGGATCTGGAAGCGCGGCAGACCCCTTCGATTGAGCGCGCGGAGAATCGTTAGTGACCCACAGTGGAGGCAATTGCGAGCGCGGCTCGACGCTGTCGCAAGCGCCCGAAATGGTTTCAGGTCGGCGATTCCCCCTTAAGTTGCACTTAGGAGCGCTGTTGTAGCTGGTGCTGAGACTTGCGTGATGAGTTGCAACGTCGCATGTTGCAGTGGCGGTTGCAGTTCGGCGTTTTCGCAACAGCTGGACTAGCCCCGCAAGATTTACACGCGCCCGACCAGACGGTCCGGCAGCAATAGCAGCGCGCAGTCTGACACTGCGGCGTTTTGGCACGAACCCAAGTTCGTGTCTTTTTGCGTTGCTGCTCAGCTATCGGATCGAGGCGAGCATGTTTTTCGAAAATCAATCTGCCCGCGTGTTTTTGGCTCCCGGTCTCTGATCGGTGACCGACCGCGCGAAAGGCGATGTGTCCGACACAAGGTCATGGCTGGCGGATTTGTTCAAACGCGAGCGAAACGGCGTCGCGCGACGATTACGCCGGTACGTGCGCGACCCCGATGATGTAGCCGACGTCATACAAGATGCGTTCGAGCGATTGGCTGCGCTTCGTCATGAAGAGGTCAAGCGATCGCCCGAAGCCTATCTCCACCGCGTCGTTCGAAATCTCGTCACCGATCGATCTAGACGTGCGCGTTGCCGACCATCCAATTTCGTCCCGTTGGACGAGGCATCGCTCCCGGCAACCGATCCCTCCCAGGAGAAAGGGCTCGAAGTGCAGGACCTGCACCGCCGGTATCGCGATGCTGTCCGCGAACTCACGCCGCGAACGCGCGAGGTCTTTCTGCTGCACCGCGTCGATGAACTGACTTATCTTGAGATCGGTGCTCGACTTGGCATTTCCGTCAGCACGGTCGAATATCACATCATGCGGGCATTGGTTCATCTCGATAAGGCATTGCGGCGATGACGGACCATGGCGATATCGAGAACGAGACGGGCCAGCTCCGACAGGAAGCCGCGGCCTGGTTCGCGCGAATGCGCGGTCCTGACGCGGATCGCTATCGCAGGGCATTCGATGACTGGCTGGCACGCGGCGCGCTTCACCGCGGTGCGTACAATCGGATCGCCGAAACCTTTTCGGCCGGCAAGACGCTCAAAGAGGAGCAGGTTGAAGACGCGGCGCGACGCAACGCGAACCTTTTTCGAGGGGCATTGGTCAGTGCCATATTATGCATAATCGTGCTCACCGCTTTCGGCCTGGATCGTTGGAAGTCGGCGAATGCGACGCTCGTTGGCGACAAGCCCGCACAATTTGTGAGCGTCATTGGTCAGATGCGGCGCATCGGTCTTTCCGATGGCTCTGTGGTGACGCTCGATAGCAACTCTCTCCTATCGGTGCGCTTCAGTCGATCGTCGCGCTATCTTCGGCTGGAACGAGGAAGGGCGCGTTTTGCAGTCATCCACGACGGTCGCCCGTTCACGGTTTTCGCGGGGGACGATCGCGTCGTGGCTCACGGCACTGTATTCGATGTGGGGTTTCGGGACGATGGTGGCGTGGACGTGGCGTTGCTCCGCGGGGCGATCGATGTGACCAAGCTCGAACATATGACCGGCAAGCCGGCGGGCAGGAGTGTTACGCTAGCACCGGGCCACGGAATCGTCAGCATGCCTCGCGCGGGCCTGTCCGCGCCGGTTCCGATTGAAAGCGAGCCCGACTGGACGCGTCAGATTGCGGCGTTCGACCGGGCGCACTTGTCCGAAGTCGTTGCTGCCGCCAACCGCTACAGCGTCGATAAAATCGTCATCGCAGATCCCGAGGTTGCAAGGTTGCGAGTCTCAGGCACCTTCCGGATCGTCGATGCGCCGCGTTTGTGCGCTCGCTTGGCGGCGCTGTTTGGACTGGTTGTCGATACGCGGACACCCGGGATGATCGTATTGCGCCACCATCCATCTGAATAAATTTGCGGCGCCGCCCTAAGGGGTCGGTCTCGCATTGCGTCAACTCCCTACAGGCGCGCGGTTTGGTCGCGCGGGGGAGAGACGCACAATGCCAAGATCAGTTTTCGCTACATGCCTTGTCGCCAGCGTGCTTGTCTGCTCGGCGCCTACTCAGGCGCAGACAGTCTCGCGGACCTTTGAATTCTCGCTCGAACCGCAACCTCTCGACCGCGCGCTAACCGAAGTGGGACGCCTTACCGGGCGAGAGATCATTGTCGCATCGGACGCCGCCAAGGGTAAGCGGTCCCCGCGGCTGACCGGCCGAATGGACGCCGACGAGGCTGTTCGACGCCTGCTGGCCGGAAGTGGCCTGATTGCCGATTTTCGCGACGACGCCGTGCTCGTCCACGGAGCCACTGCGGCCGGTCAGGAAAGCACGACGAGCGGAGATATCGTCGTCACGGGATCACGCATCCGGGGTGAAGCTTCAGCGTCGCCGGTCCATGTCGTAACCGCGCAACAGATACTGAATGCGGGTCAGTCTGATCTAGGTGATGTCGCACGCTCGTTGCCGCAAAGTTTCGGCGGCGGCCAAAATCCCGAAGTCGGGATCGGCGTGACGGGCGCCAACCAAAACCTCAATGCGGCATCGAGCCTCAACCTGCGTGGTCTCGGTGCGGATGCGACCCTCACCCTGTTGAATGGTCATCGACTATCTTATGACGGCGCGGGGCAAGGCGTCGACATCTCTTCGATCCCGCTTGCCGCTGTCGATCGCATCGAGATCGTGCCTGACGGCGCGTCTGCGCTTTACGGGTCGGACGCCGTTGGCGGGGTCGCTAATGTCATCCTGAAGCGAGACTACCACGGTCTCAATACCAGCGCTCGCGTTGATGTGCCCACGGTGGGCGGTGGCATCCGGGAATTTTATACAGCGACAGCCGGTGCGGCATGGGACAGCGGGGGTGGACTGGTCACCGCCGATATCGACCATTCGGAGCCCGTCAGGGCTGGCGAGCGTGACATCACGCGATCACTCGCCCCATCGACCACGCTCATACGCGAGCAATCGCATCATGGTGTCGTGGCCAACCTGCACCAGCGGCTCGCGCCCGCGGTGAGCTTCGAGATGGATGCGCTCTATTCATCGCGCAGTTCCTTTGGCGAGACGCCGTACACCGCGACCGGGACGACCAGCGATTATGGAAACACCAATTCGACCAAGACACGATCGTTCGGGCTTTCGCCGCAACTGATCGTCGATGTGTCGCCCAAATGGCAAGCGACCCTCGGCGGCCTCTATGGTGAAGACCGCCTGCGGTACGAGACGCTTGGATACGCAAACCGCGCCGTCTTCACCCGGTTTGCCGGCTGCATCTGCAACCGGCTCGCCTCTGTCGATATCAACGCCGAGGGACCTCTCTTCAGTTTGCCCGGCGGCACCGCACGGCTCGCGATCGGCGGCGGCATCCGCCGCGCCAGCCTGCACTATACCCAAAATACCAGCCTCGATTTCAGTCGCGATCGTGCGACCAGTTTCGGGTACGGAGAACTTGCGCTCCCGTTCGTCTCGGCCAGCAATGCAACGGCGGGACTTCGTCGACTGCTGCTGAGCATTGCCGGTCGCTATGAGCGCTATTATCGAAATGGCGTTCTCAGTCCTAAGTTCGGGGTCGTTTATACGCCGGTGTCCGGCCTTGATTTCAAAGCGACGTGGGGAAGGTCGTTCAAGGCGCCGACGCTGTATCAGCAGTTTTCGCCAAGCACCTTTACCCTCTTCAACGCTACGGACCTCGGCTATGGCGGCTACCCGCCGGGATCGACGATCGCGATCCTTAGCGGCGGTAATGCCTCGCTACATCCGGAGCGCGCCCGAACCTGGTCGGCAACGCTGGCGGCGCATCCGGGCCGTTGGCCCGGTGCCCGTTTCGAATTCAGCTATTTCGACGTCGACTTCGAGCATCGAGTCGAGGTCCCGGTGCAAAGTCTGTTCAAAGCCCTCGAGAATCCGATCTACGCTTCTTTCATCAGCTACGCGCCGTCCGTCCCGGAGGTCGCGGCAGCCGTGGCGGGAGCAAGTGCGGGGCTGAGCAATCAGACCGGCCGGTCGTTCGATCCTGCGCAAGTCGCGGCGATCGTCGATATGAGTTATCACAATGTCACGCGCGAACATGCCAGCGGGCTCGATCTCGCTGCCGGTTATCACACCGACTTCGGTGCGCGGCGTTCGCTCGATCTGTCGATCGATACAAGCTATCTGACCAGTCACCGCAAGCTCATATCGTCGCTGCCCGACATCGCGCTGGCCGGTACGCTGTTCAACCCGCCACGATTTCGGGGAAGGGCAGGGGCGACCTGGTCGGTGGCCGAGCTCACGCTTGCCGGATTCGTCAATTACACGGGCGGCGTCGACGATCGTCGCTCTGCACCCGTCGTCCGAATGCACGGACAAACGACCGTCGACCTCTCGGCTCGCTTCACCTTGCCCAAATCGGGGCCGCTTGGTGGGACCGAAATCGCGCTAAGCGTGCGCAATATGTTCGACGCCATGCCAGCGCCGATCGCCACCAACCTCGTCTACGCGACACCCTACGATTCAACCAATTACTCGGCGCTGGGGCGGGTGATCAGCTTGCAGGTATCGCGGCAATGGTAAGGGGAGCGACCGCATGTCGATCCACGCGCTTCGGCGCCTTGGTCGTTGCCTGTACGCTGGCCTTCGGTCCTTCGGGCGCGCGCGCCGCCGATTGCCCCGTATTCCCATCGGCGCCGGAGGCCGCCGGCCAAAGCCCTGCGATGACACCGCGCGAGTTGGTTGCGGTGCGGGAGTTCGGGCGCGGTGACAATGGCAGCGACCAGGGGCCCGCTTTCGGCGCGTCGCCGGATGGACAGCGCATCGCTCTCGTGGTGCGACGCGCCGATCCAGCGCACAATCTATTCTGTCAGGCGCTCGTCATCGTTACTCGTGGCGGAAGTGCAGCGCCCAAGGTCATCCCCCTCAACGTGCAACCGGTGCACCAATCCTACGATCTGCGAGGCTTCCTCACCGCCAACGGACTGATCAGCGCCAATCCGCCGCGCTGGTCACCCGACGGCAAGACAATCGCGATCCTGGCCCCCCACGATGGCACGGTACAGGTTCTCGGCGTGTCCACGGCCGATGGTCACAGCGATTTCCTGACCGATGCGTCCGGGGGCGTCATCGATTTTGCCTGGTCAGGAGATGGCCGTTCGCTCATCTACTCCACGCGTCCAGGCCTATCTGCTTTCGAGGCGGCTGCAGATCGCGAGGCGATGGTCGGTTATCACTATGACGGTCGCGTCGTGCCATTGCTTTCGCCGCGACCACAGCCGCCGGCGTCACTTGCCATCGCCTATCGCGCGGTCGTCCGCGCCGGGGGGCATGACAGGATCGCAACGGCGAAGGAGCGGGGGCTCCTTTATCCAGGCACGGTGGGCGAAAAGCCTGCCCAGGCGATTACCGAAGCGGCGGGGCAGGGCAAATTGCGTGCCTGGCTCGTGCCCAGTGAGCCTGGCAAGTGGATGTCCCCGATCAAGCTAGTCGCACGCGCCGATGGCCAAGAGGTCACATGCGACGCGCCCGCCTGCTCGGGGCGCCTAACCCACCTGTGGGTGGCCGAAGATAGCTTCCTCTTTCTAAAACGCGAAGGTTGGGGCGACAGCCTCACAGCGCTCTATCGGTGGCGGCCAGGCACGCCGCCCCAACGTCTGTTCGCTACCGAGGACCTTCTGACGGGGTGCGATGTCGTGGGCGGCGTGCTCTTGTGCGGCAAGGAAGGGTCGCTCGAGCCACGGCGCTTATGGTCCTATGACCCGGCGACGGGTCGGCAATCGACCATCTTTGACCCTAATCCCGGGTTCGAACGCCACCGGTTGCCGCGCGTCGAGCGGCTGCACTGGTCAGGCCCTTTGGGGGTGCAAGGTTTTGGTGATCTCGTATTGCCCGCCGGCGCAGCGCCAACGAACGGCTACCCGATGATCGTCGTTCAGTATCGCACGAGAGGCTTTCTCAAAGGGGCGACCGGTGACGAATTTCCCATCTTGTCGTTTGCCACTCATGGCTTCGCTGTGCTCAGTATCGAAAACGCGCCCGATTACGCGTCGCTGGTGAATGATCCCGCGATCCGGACAATCACCCAAGCGGTTCGGCTCGACTATACCGACAATCATGAACGCCGGTCTCAATATCAAAATCTCGAGGGCGCAATCACCGCGGCGCGCGCTTATGCTCCGATCGACATGACCCGCTTAGGCATCGCCGGGATCAGCGATGCTGCCGCCAGCGCAATCTACGCGATCGACAATGGCCGGCTCTTTGCAACGGCGTCGCTGGGGTCGCCGGGCTGGGATCCGTTCCTCTTTGCCATCGGCGGCCCGGCGCTGCGCGAGTCCTTTTCTGCTTATGGCTTCCCGACCGGCGGCCCGGCAGCAGAGGCATTCTACAAATCGGTCGCCCTTGAGCCCAATGCGGGGACGATGCGCACGCCGATCCTGCTCCAATATCCGGGGGATGAGTATCTTGCCGCAATGGGGTCTATCTCAGCGTTGGAGGCGGCCAACGCCCCGATCGACGCCTATGTCTTTCCTTCGGAGCCCCATGTGAAATGGCAACCCGGTCATCGCCTTGCACTCTATCGCCGCAACCTCGCATGGTTCGACTTTTGGCTTCGCGATCATGAAGATGTGGACGCTGCCGAGCCCGAGGAATTGGCGAGATGGCGCGCGCTTCGCGCTCAGCTCTGCAGTCGCTCGGCAGCAGATGGTGCACCGATCCAGCTCTGCAGCCAGGCCTCGACGTCGACTAGTTCGGTAACCCGCAGATAGCCGTCTCCACGAAGCGGTCCTTCCTCACCGAGAGCCTGATCGACCGCATTCAGGTCGATCAGGCCGCGGGCGGCAAGATGGCCGTCATGCAGCAGCGCGCGCAGTGCTGGCCGCATGGCGGTAACGACCTTCGCATCGAATGCGGCGGGGCTGCCTTTGGATCTGCGACCGACCACGGTCGCAGGCAACAGATCCCGAAAGGCGTCGCGCGCAACGGCCCGGTTTATTCCATCGCGGCACCATAACCAGGTCGAGATGCGCAGGCAGGTCTCGATCACCATCTGCGACATGAGCGGTGCGATTACCGGAACCGACTGCGGAGGTTGCACAGCTTCGAGGTAATTCTGGATGCGGATGAGCGCGGCGACATGCGCTCGCTTTCCGGGCAACGTCGTCGCGGGCATCGCCTCGATCCACGGATGCAGCTGCCTTGAGTTGGTCATGCTCGTCGCTGCCCGCGACAGCATGCGGGTGTGCCGCCGCCAGCGATACCGGCCGCGATCGACGACCATCTTGCGCAGCGCCGCGCGCCGGATCCGCCAGCGCGACACCTGGGTCATCGCCGACAGGCTCTCAAGCACCGCGCGACGTTGGGCCATTGGTCGCGCCGCGAGCAGACAATCGAGATAGGGCGTCGACGAGTTGAGATAGCAAAATACGTTGTCGCCGCCGCCGCCATGGAACAAGGCATCAGCGTCGCTGCTGGCGATCGCTTGGCGCCACAAGCGATCTATGCCTTGCGCGAACAGGCGCGAAACAGGTCTCGGCAAGGCCGCTGCGTTCGAACATGTCGGGCTGATCGACCCTGGATCGAGTTCTCGCTCGATCAGAGCAACCGCGCATCGATCAGCTACCGCCCTGGCATAGGGGCGTTCGTCGCCAAGCGCTTCGTGAGTGCTTATCGTTACGGCACTTGCCGACGTCGCCATGCTTGCCATCACGATCGATGAATCCAGTCCGCCCGAAAGGCTGATCAGCGGTCGGACGTAACGGCCGCACCACGCTTGGGCGGTATCGAGAACCGCTTCGCGGACCCGCTCGGCAGCCTCGCGGGGATCGTCGATCCGCATCGTCGCTGACGTGAAGCGCCACGGCACCCAAATTTGTTCGATCGAAACCTGGTGCCCATGAATGCTCAGGCGTGACCCCGGCATGAGCTCTCGCACCCCTGTAATGCAGGTCCGGAACCCCCGGCGCTCCGGCCACAAGAGGTGCTCGGCAACGCCTTCCCAGTCGATCGTTTTCGCGATCAGTCCGAGTGACGCGCATGCACGAACGTCCGAGGTCAGGAGGTATCCTCGTTCGAGGGGCGCGAGATAGCAGCCGGTAGCTCCCGACGGATCGCGTAAGACGTGCGCGTTGCCGCTCGCGTCCATGAGGAAGGCGACATAGCTGCCCCAATATTGATCGATGAGCAGCTTTCCTCGACTGCCGAGAATCGCTCGCGCCGCGGTCTCTTCCAGGCGGGTGGTCGGGGCGGGCGCGGAACGCGCGAACAGGGTGCCGGCGATGACGCCGCAATCACCGGCCAGCTCAATCCGATCGATACAGGGGTCGCAGGCGAAAAGGAGCGTCGGGCGGTCGAGCAGGACAGAAAATCCCGGGAGATCGCGCACCGCAGCCCGAGCAGCGCTATCAGTGTTGCCGATAATTGCGATGTATCTTCCGCTCATCGCACGACCAGGATCGGTTCGAACGCTGCAGCGATATCCAGATCTTCGTTGAGGAGCTGGTCGCCCAGCTGGACCCAGCAATGCGCCGCAAATGGGTCGGCCTTGACCGCGATCACTAACTGCGCGTTGCACTTCCGCGACCACAGATGGCGCGCGAGCGACAGCGATCTCACCAGGCATGCGTCATGTGCGGTTACGTGTCGCGACAGCCAATGATGGGCCCGAACGGCTTGCGTCATCTTGCTCGACGCGTCGGGCGCAGCGTCTGAAGAGCGGTGGGGGAGTCGTTCAAGCGTTCTGTGCAGCCCGCGGACCCTCAATGAGATGCTCGTAGTGACGAGGTTGCGGACTGCCGCCAGTCGCACCGGCCAGCTTGGCGGCTCCATCGACACCGCCAGGCGACACCTAGGGGTAACCTTGCCCGCCAGCAGAGATTGCACTGCCTGCTGCGTCGCTTCGACACCGATCGCCGCTGTCAGCGCGCGCGTCGTGCGCGCCGAGACCGGCGCGCCGGCAAGCAGGCTAAGGACGGCGTCATTTTCGGCGGGCGAGAGGGCGAAGTAGCGATCCGCTCTGCAGTCGAGGAAGATCGCGTGACCCTGCGCGACGGCAAGGTTCAAGACGGGTATGTTGTGCGCTGCCATCGGGGCCGGCCAGCAATGGGGCGGCGCTGTTGCGCCGCCCCTCGCCAAGCTCAGTCCTTGGTCAGGCCGAGCGGCGCGTACTGGCCGAGGAAATCGGGCACGCCGATCGTGCCTCCCTTGGTTTCACGGCTCGCTTTGCCGAGATCGACGACCTTACGGTTCGTTTCGCTGCGCTTCATGACACCTACTCCTGTGCTTTCACCGCATCATTGCGGCGACACTATCTTTCGATGCGGCACGCGGATCACCAAGCCGATACGCGACATATACGGCGCCATATATCCGCTTGCCCGACCGCGAGCGGGCACGGCCGATCCGAACGACAGGATCAGCTTCGCTGCATTGTGTCCCGCGCATTAATGATCGCTTCGAGCGCCTTGATCGTCGCGGCATCGACATGGTCGGGTAAGGCGCCGACGGGATGCCCGCCGGCATCGTGCAACAATATTGAGCCGCAGACGGCAGGTGCTCTCGGTGCGACGCGCAAGGTTGCGCCGATCGCGACGAGTTCGCGGTTCAAGGCATCTGCGAATTGTTCGAACAGAATTGTGTCGATCGCGGTCATATCGATCTCCCAGCCCCCGGCCAGCCGGCGACGCGGATATGATCCACGTCGGCGCTGAACCGGGTGTTGGAAACCTAAGACAAGCAAAGGCGCGAACGCCTTTAGGCCGGGGGCCCTGGACATAAACGTCCGCCACCCGGTCGCTCGAAGCTCCGACTCTTGTCTTGGGGTTTCCACGCCCCACGCCCCCTCCAACGAAGAGGCGCGATGCCGCTTCTAGCGGAGAGCGGGGGCAGCGCGCAATCGGGCTTTGCCGCGCCTAGCGCGGCTTATTGTCAATCGCTGCAAGGAGCGCCGCATCGGCTTCACGCCATGCACGCAGCAGCTCTCCGATTTCCTGAAACAGCGCCTCGGACAATCTGACGAAGGTGCGCCGGCCGTCGTGCGGGTCACCGTTTGCCACGAAACCGCCTTCCTGCACGAGCATCCGAATCCTGCGCAGCGCCGTGCTCTGCGGCACGCCTGCTCCAATCACGAGGCTCGACATCGCCATCCGATTGCCCTCGACCTGCGCAATGAACAGGTCGAGCATCATGTCCCACACCGGATCGGCAAATCGATCGGCGCCAAGCGCCTGTTCGCGCCGGCGACGTTGCTCGAGGAGCAAGCGAGAGAACGCCGCCTCGGCGAGAAAGCCGGGTTCAGATGGCTCGGCGCCATCCTGTGGGGAACCGTCGGGGCGCATCGGCGATCAGCCGGACCCGACGGCATGCCCGCGCATGCCAGGAGGTTGGCACGCCGGAGGCTCCGCCGAACCGGCCGCCGAGCCGATCAGCGAGGCGTGATATTGTTCGATCAGCGCCCGCTGGTCGGGACTCATGTCGTCGGCGAATTGGAAGAACTCGGGCAGGTCGCCGCGCAGCAATTCAGCAGGGCTGCGGCCTTCGAAATTGTTGAGCCCGGCGAAGCGCTGGCGGTAGCCGATCAGATCTGCCAGCGCCGGGCTGAACGTCGCCGCGATCGCGGGGGGATAAGCAAGCCAGGGATTTTCGTCGGGAAGCAGCCAATCACGGCAATAGCTGAATATCATGCCCCGCCGCGGCCGCGCCGAGCGATTGGCGCCGCCGGAATGCAGCGTCTGCCCGAGGAAGACGATCGCCGATCCCGCCGGTGCGATTGCCGGGCGCGCGTCCTTCTCGGCGGGCGACATGTCGGTCCAATCGCCGTGGTTCGAGCCGGGCCACAACCGGGTGGCACCATTCTCGCCGGTGAAATCATCGAGCGCCCACATGACATTGACCATAAGGGTCGTCGGCGGTGCCTTGGCGCAGCGCCACATGTCGTGATCGCGGTGCGGGGTTTGCACAGGCGCGCCGGGATGAATTTCGATTGCTTGGGTAAGGTTGAGCTGGATTGAGGTATCGTCGAGCACGGCCTGGATCAACGCCACGATCGCGGGATGGAGTGCGAAGGCGTCCCGATCGCGCAGGCGCATGAGCAGCCGCCCGAAGCGCTTGGTGGTGTGTCCGTAGAACAGACCGTCGCAAAACGGCGCCGCCTCGAAGCATGGCGAAAGATCGGCGCGAGCACGATCGAGCGTCCATGCGCTGACGGCGTTTTCGAGAATGACGAACCCCTCGTCTTTGAGTGATTTGGTCAGCCCCGCCAGGTCGAGCTTCGCTGCCGATAGGTCAAAATTTGCCATGATCCTTCTCCTTTAGATCACGCCGCGAGCGGCAGGTCGAACTCGACGACCCGCATCAGCGAGGGGTCGCAGGTCCATTCCGGCGCCAATTGATGCAACGTCTGGGCGGTGATGGTGATTTCGAGCGCGCCGAGCAGGCTGCCGTCGATCACCTGCGGCAGCCCGAGCGGCCGGACGTCCCAGCCTGCCGACAAGACCTGCGTTAGCCAGCCCATTTCAGCGACACCGGTGAACGACTGAATACCCGCGAGCAGGGCATATTCGACGAACGAGCGAACAAGTTGCTTGCGCGCGGCAAGGCGCGCGGCGCGACCGATGCCGGGGGCAAGGCAGAAGCGCGTGATTTCGCGCACGTCCGGCCCGCTCGGAACCTTGCCTTCGCACAATTGCGGAAAGAGCGCTCCCAGAATGTGCGGGCGATCGGTGCGAAGTAGCCGGGCCGATGCGAGATGCGCGCCATCGTCCGGATCGTCCACCACGAGATACACCGCGTCGTCGTCGTCGAACGCGTCGCGCTCATAGGTCCCGTCATGGGGGATCCTCCAACCGAGAAGATCGACGAAGATGCGTTTGCGCGCCGCGTGCATTGCCGCGAGCAGATCGCGGTGCTGATCCTTGTTGTAGCGATTGATAAGCGTGACCATTTTTGCCTCCTGTGATCGAGACTATTGGTCGACCACAGGTCA
Organism: Sphingomonas sp.; assembly: GCA_051954635.1. Lineage (GTDB taxonomy): Bacteria > Pseudomonadota > Alphaproteobacteria > Sphingomonadales > Sphingomonadaceae > Sphingomonas. The sequence goes on from JBQCHO010000110.1 coordinate 47,257, forward strand.
GCGGGCGCGGCTTCCCCCCTTCAGGGGGGAGGAAGCATCAGAACGTCGCTCAAGGTGATCTGCCCATCGAATATCGCGCGCAGGACAAGCGGGCCGCGGCGGCCGACGCCATAGCGATGCCGCGCTTCATTGAGATATTCGGTCACCGTATCTTCGGCGATGCCGAGCGCGGCCGCCGTCTGGCGGTCGCTATAGCCGCGGCCGGCGAATACGACACAATCAAGTTGGCGCGGCGACAAGCGTGGCGGCTGTTCGAACGTCATTGGCTTCCTCCGGGTTAGCCGACGTGCGGCGTGAAAAGCATAGGCGCCGGCGAGCTGGGCGGCCGGAAGCGATTCCAGCGGCAGGACGTGACCGGTGCCGACCGCAAAGCTGCATGAGCCGTTCGCTTCGCCGGGTATGTTTGCCGGCACGGTGAAACCATCGGCGATCCCGGCCCGCTTGGTGCGTTCGCGCACCCTGCGATGCGCCGGCGTGAGCGGGATGAACCGGCCGACCTGGTCCCAGGCAAATCCGATATTGGTGCGATGACTGGCGAGATGCACCGGATCGCTCGTCGCCATATGTCGCGCGAGATATTCCTCGGCCCAGTGCGCTGGATAAGACCATAAGGCGACAACCCCGGCCTGATCGCGCAGATCGACATGATGGACCAAGGCGAAATAGTCGAAGCCGAGCCTGCGCGCGTGATCGCTCAGCAGGTCGTTTAGTTCTGACGGAAAGCGGCAACGCCGGGCCGCATTTACGAAGCGCTGCACCTCATCGAATATCCCCATCGCAACGTCCCCTGTTGCAGGGCGCCAGCTTGCGGCGAAAGGCCGCTCGTTGAAATAACAATCCGCCCAGCGATCAACCGCAATCGGCACCAATTTGACACTAAATTCCCGAATTCCATCGGCTTGTGCGCCGCTGGGCGAGATGTTGCTGCCTGTGGCGGGCAGCTCAGGTTCCGATTGCAGGCTGCGGCGATCGCCTGACGCTCAGACTTATTCATCGCTTTCGCTTTGGCTCGCAGCCAGCAACGCCGCCTGCGCTGCGATCCGCAAGCGACGCTTGTGATAGCGGCGTAGCAGCCGCGCAAATTGCGCCGGGAAGGGGGCCGCATCGGCCATCGCCGCCAGCTCGGCACCGACGTCCGGCAGCAGATCATCGTCAAGCCGGCGGAAACGTTCCAGCCGCTCGTCGAGCGATCCCAGCACGCGGACGACTTCGGGATTGCCGGTCGATCGCGCGAGCGCGTCGAACATCAGGCGGGCGCGTTCGACATTGTCCTCGCCGCTGGAGGCGGGTTCGGGCGGCGTGGCTCGCGACCAGCGAAGCGCCAGCGCGGTGAGGCCGGCATGAAGTTCGATCTTTGCGACAAGATCGGCGGCGCTGACGGGGCAGGGGCGTAGCCCGCCTCTCGGATGCGGTTCGAGTAAGCCTTCGCCCCACAGACGCATGGCGGCTTCGCGCACCGGCGTCGTGCTCACTTCATAGCGTTCGGCGAGTTCCGCGAAATCGAGCCGGAGATGGACGCTCAGGATCCCGCGCGACACGTCCTGCTTTAGCCGAGCGTAGATGCGTTCGCCGAGGCTATCAGGATCGCTCATCCTCCCGGTCCTTGGTCCTGCGCCGATGCGATCCGGCCTTTCCGTGTCGATTGCAGCGCGTGAACTGCGGTGATGGGCGTCTCCAACCACTTGAGCAACGACAACAAGTGCCGGACTGACTGAAACGCAGGCGTCTTCGCGGCCTCCTGCGGGTCCTGGCGGTCTGCGACCCGATCTCCTTGCTGGTCCTATGGCGGTCGCGTCGCGACGCAACCCGCTTCTTCCAGGGCCCGAGTTGCCCGGCCTCACGGCCGTGCGGCCCGCGCCAGCCCTGAGCAGCGGGTTTCCCGGCGTGTGCGCGCCGGTGCGTCGGCGACGCTCGATCCGCCATCGACGGACCGGTCTCGATCGGGGTCGCCCGATCCTATCGGAGCCGTCTTATGTCCTTCGCCACAGTTTTCCGTCGCCTTACCCGTTTCATCGGGAAGTCCACCGGGCCGCTGCCTGACCGCTCGCTCGCTCGCGCGCGTATCGCCGCAGCGTGCGATTTGCTTCCCGAGCCCACGCGCTCCGTGTACCTGATGAGCGCGCGCGATGACCTCTCTTTCGAAGTCATTGCCCGTCGTCTCGATCTGCCAGTTGCGTCCGTCGAGCGCGAACTCGCGGCGGCGCTCGTCTTCCTCGCAAGTTGCGATAACGCCGTGACATCACCACGGCTTGACCGCTAGGCTTGGGCACGATGCGAACTGATCTCGATCATCTTCCAGCCGGCAAGCGGCGCGAGCTCGAACGCGTCGTCGAAATCCTGTTCGAAGAATTCGGAGACGCCAACGGGTTGGCGACCGGCAAGCGCAAGGCGGGGCGGATTCTCAAGATCATCCTGTTCGGCAGCTACGCGCGCGGCGGGTGGGTCGATGAGCCGCACACCGCCAAGGGCTATCAGTCGGATTATGATCTGCTGATCATCGTCAATCAGGCCGAACTCACCGATCGCGCGACCTATTGGCACCGCGCCGAGGAGCGCCTGATCCGTGAGATGACGATCACGAAGACACTCCGAACGCCGGTCAACTTCATCGTTCATACGCTGCAGGAAGTGAACGACGCGCTCGCTCATGGACGGTTCTTCTTCATCGACATCGCGCGCGACGGCGTCGCGCTTTATCAGGCTGACGACAAGCCGCTCCATAGCCCGCGACCCAAGACGCCGCAGCAGGCGCTCGATCTCGCGCGGGAATATTTCGAAGAGTGGTTTCCTGCCGCGATGAAGAGGTACGAAGGCGCGGAATTCTACCTGTCTCGTGAGCATCTCAAAGACGCGGCATTCGACCTGCATCAAGCCGTTGAGCGACTTTACCACTGTGTTTTGTTAGTCTGCACCTTCTACACGCCGCATGTACATAATATTGCATTCTTGCGCAGCCAGGCCGACAAGGTCGACGCGCGATTGGCCCAGGTTTGGCCGCGCGAGACCCGGGAATGTCGTGCGCGCTTCGAAAAGCTCAAGGAGGCATACGTCAAAGCGCGCTACTCGAAGCATTACCGCATAAGTGCTAAAGAACTGACCTGGCTTGCGGAGCGTATCGAGGAACTCGGGCAGGCGGTCCATGCCGTCTGCTCCGATCGAATAAGCGCGCTCGAGAGAGCGGCGAGCCCCTAACGGAAGCCTTGGTAGCCCCGAGCATGTCTCCCCCCGAAAGGGGGGTGTCGGCGCGATTTCTGCCTGGCCATTGTCCCTCCCTCGAACGGCCAGGGAGGCATCGATGAACAAGAATTCGGATCGTAATTTCCAGCTGCGCGGGCAGTCGTGACTGCGGATTGGAAGAGCGGCGATGCCTATCGCGGCTTGCGCGCGGCAGGTCGATCAGCGCTTGCCTGGGAGCTACTTAGACGCGATCCGGGATACAGAGCCGCCGCCCGCCGTGCGGTTACCTCTCTTCCGCATTCTGCTCCTCCCGCGTTCGTCCAACGCTGGGGCCTCCACTTTCGCCGAGGATCCGAAACGCACTTTTGACGAAGCTCGTATCCTCTGGAGTGCGGCGATCGATCCGACGGTATTGACCGTTTCGGCGTGCGCGGCGGGCGACGGAACGTTCGACCTAACCCGTAATCGGTATCTGGTCGCGATTGATCGGCAGGGTCACGAACATGTCGCGGTCGGCGCACGCGGTAACACGCTACGACTAGACGTCGTTTCCGGCACACTTCTGAACGGGCCCGTCGCGCTGCAGGTTCATTTAGATTGTGCTGGTCCGGTACCGACCCGGTTGTCGGCGCTCGATAGTCTCTTACGGTTGATCGGCATTCGAGATGCAGGTCGTCGATCTCCGCAACCAGACGCACGGTTGGCTCGTCTCATTGAAGCTCTCCGCGTCTCGGACGCTTTGGTCGATGGTGCCAGCCTCTCGACGATCGCTGCCAGCTTGCTAGGAGCGCAGTGGTCTGAAGACTGGCCCGGCGAGGGCGACAGCATCAAATCGTTGGTGAGACGAAAGGTCGACTTGGCGCGTCGCCTCACAGCAGGCGGTCCCATCGGAGTCATGCGCCACCAAGTTTGACCTGTTTTAGCGGCAGCCTCAGATCGGCCAATTTTTCGGGGACCGCTGCGCGCCCCATAATCGGCTCTTAGCGTCGCTGACTGGCGCGTTCAAAATCTGTCCTCCGCTTATCTACCCGGACTGACAAGATGAACGGCGGAATTGTTCGACTGACCGGTAAGTCCGATTTCAGGAGCGCAGACCGGGATAGCGGACCTTCCGGACGGCGAAGCGGAGTGTCAGCTTAGCGCCCCATTCCAGCCATTCCTAACCTGCCCATCACACCCTGAAAGCCGCCATCTCGGTATGATGCGGATAGCTTGGGCGAGGATCAAAATCTTCCATGCGGCGTTGGTCGACTTCTGAACGATGGACAATTTACCCCCAGAATTGCGTAGTCGACATATGCGAGGCGTGCGGCGCCAGCATACTCATCCTGAGTTGATCGTTCGACGCATCGCCCATGCTATGGGATTTCGCTTTAGGCTTCACCGCAAGGATTTGCCAGGCTCGCCGGATTTGGTTTTCCCGAGGCTTCGCAAAGCGATATTTGTGCACGGTTGTTTCTGGCACGGCCACGATGGGTGTCGGTACGCGACAGTTCCCAAGACCCGAACCGAATGGTGGCTCGCGAAGCTTGCGAAGAACCAGGAACGTGATGCTCACGCTATCGCACGTCTTCGAGAGCTCCAGTGGGAGCCCATGGTGGTTTGGGAATGTGAAACCCGGAAGCCGGCGGGCCTCCCTGAACGTATCGCAAACTTTCTGAAAAACGACTGGACCTGAACGACTCCCTGCGCGAGAATCGGGGAAGGGTGTTAGGAACCGAAAATGCAGATCGTAGGGTTGTTCGCAGGCATTGGTGGGCTCGAAGTGGGTTTCGGGCAAGCGGGTCACAAGACCGTGCTGGCGAGCGAAATTCTGCCTGCCGCCCGCGCCGTCCTCCAGCACCGGCTTCCGGACGCCGAACTCGCTGGCGATGTTCAAAAATTGAAGTCTCTCCCCGAAGGGACCGATCTCGTGATGGGTGGCTTTCCCTGCCAGGATCTCAGCCAGGCCGGCCTCACGGCTGGTCTCGACGGGGTCCGAAGCGGTCTGGTCGAAGAGGTTTTCCGCCTGACTGCGAAATCGCGCCCGCGCTGGATTGTGCTGGAGAACGTGCCGTTCATGCTCCAGCTGCGGCAAGGAAACGCGATGCGTCGTATCGTTCAGTCGATCGAGGACATGGGTTATCTGTGGGCTTGGCGCGTAGTCGATACCAATGGGTTCGGCCTACCCCAACGCCGCGAGCGGGTGTTCCTGGTCGCGTCGCGTGAGGGTGACCCTGCAGAGATACTGTTAGCCGACAACAATCCTTGGGAACGGCCCAAGACGGCCATCGGAAAGCTTGCGCATGGATTCTATTGGACCGAAGGGCGTGGTGGTCTGGGCTGGGCTGTGGACGCGGTTCCAACGCTCAAGAACGGTTCCGCGATCGGTATCCCGTCACCGCCGGCGATCCTGATGCCCGATGGTCGCGTGATCAAACCCGACATTCGCGATGCGGAACGCATGCAGGGCTTCCCTGAAAATTGGACACTGCCCGCCGAAGACGTCGGACGCTCGTCGTCGCGTTGGGGCCTGGTCGGCAGCGCCGTGAGCGTGCCGGTCGCGGCGTGGCTGGGAGGTCGGTTTCAGGTGGAGGGTGTCTACGAGCGCGAGCGCGATCGACCCTTCCCGACAACTGGCCGCCTGCCGAAAGCGGCGCGGTATGATGGGCGGTTACGCTACGCGGTGGACATCAGCGTCGATCCCGTGGGTCTGCCTGCGCCTTCGCTCGCGACGTTCCTTCGCCACGAGGGAATGATGCTCAGCAAACGCGCGACAGCGGGATTTCGATCACGGACCAAGGTGGCGACGCTCCGGTTTGCGGATGGATTCCTGGACGCGATCGACGAGCATCTCGATCTGATGTCCGGTGCCGCTAGGCCCGTTCAGATGGAAGAAAAGCGCGTCGCGTAGAGCTGTGCGAGGCGCCCGATCGTTTGGGCGTAGTCGTAGATTTCCGGATAATATTCTCTGGGCGCACCTCGTTCAACGTGAACCGGCCGACCGTCGTTCGGGCAGTCGATGACAGTTATGGCGAAAGCGTCGAAACCCTCGTCGCCTGGCCTCGAGCGGCGGGGGAGTTCGCTCAATTTTGCTGCGACCGAACAAAGATCTTTGGGCTGATTGTGCTTGGAAACCACGACCTCGTGATCCGCCAACGACCAAGGGTTGCGGATCGGCGATACGAACGTCTCGGCGGCGTTCACCAGCGCGAAGCCGGCGGCGATCGCACTGTCGGTATCGCCGTGTATCGTCAGATGCGAGCTGTTGAGCTCGTCGTAGAGCCGGGGGCGCGCCTTTCCGAACTCGGTCATGCACGCCTTGGCTTCCATTGCCATCAACACCGTGGCTGGGTTTGCCAGCGGAATTTCGGGCAGCGCGTGCAGAGCTCGCCGATCGGAGTCGGACAGCACGATGGTGTATGGCACGACCAGGCCGGCGAAGGTGCCGCGGTGGCGCGTCGTTCCCGCCGTCGTGCAAACGACTAGGTCCAGATTCTTCGCCCGGTTGCGAGCGAAATCACGCATGCCATGATTGATCCCGACCGCGACCTTGCCCGCTTCGACGTGGGTGCGAAGAAGCGAACATGCTTCTAGCAGATCGAGCATCAGCGCCCAGCAAGCGATCTTCGAATGCCGGTCGCTGCGCGGATGGTACTGCCAGGCATTGCCATGCTGGAAGCGCTTGCCCTTGGTGCCACCGGTGGTCGCGACGCTCATCGAACGTGCGATGATGTCTGGCCCCCTCACAACTGAACCTCGACCGGGCGAGTAGATTCGTCGATTTCTCTCAAGATGCGTTCCACACTCGCTCTATGGGACTTATTTCTGAGCTTGAACAAGTCCGCGACCAGCATCGCGTCGAAGCCGTCCGAAAGTGTGCGTGCCTCGATCCGCGAACGCAGATCGACCGAGACCGAATTCCACTCCGGTAGCCGGACCTGTCGCAACACGTTTCCGTCGAAACGTTTCGTCCCGCCCGAAAATCTCGGCGCGAGAACTTCACCATACAAATCCAAGACGCCAGCCTGGAGTGTCGCCGCCAGCGCGACAAGCGGCCAGTGCCGTGAAACCAGACAGTAAAGTGCGTTTGCCGCAACATGGCCGCCTGGGTCGTAAGCCACCTTGGCCCGGCGGGCCATGCCGGCCACCAGAACCTTCGGCTCGGCTATCCGGCCGGGGTCGAGCTTATCGATGGTACGATACCAGTCCGTTGCACCAGCCACGCAAGCGCGATCTTCGAGTTCGGACCGGAAGCTCGCGAGATGTTGGCCGAGCCTTGGCGCCAGGGCCAAATCAAGCAACGTGCCTTCGTTTGTCCAGACATTCGCGACGAACAGCTCAGGACCGACCGAGCCGTCGGAGCGGAGATCTTTCGAACGTAGATAAGGAAGCAGGCATTCGCGTTCGATATCGGCGTCAGCCGTCGCAATGAATGCTTTCGCCACGCCCAGTGCCACGCCGCAGCGGATGCTTACTCCGATTCCTTCAAGTGGCGACGACACGCGTTCGATCGCGTCGAGAAGGTTACGGACGTCGCTAGTGGCGAGCCGAGCACCGCCATCCACGGTCGTCGGCCAGATCGAACCTCCGACCGTCCCGCTTTCGACCTTGGCAGCGGCTAGTTTTCGAAGATCTGGAATCGAGCTGGCCTTGCCGAACGTTCCTGGCAGGCCGGCGCCTCGTTCCAACACCGTCACCGCCGCGTAAGCCCCGACCTTTCGCTCCCCTCTGAAGACGGGCACCCCATGGACTTCGATATGGGTTCTCAGCGAATAGGTAACGCTGAGTTCGCCGCGAACATCGCGTCCATACGCGCACCGCAACCATCGATCCGCGCAGAGGAAACCGATGCGAGACCCTTGGCCCGTCGCGAAACTGGATGCCTTCCACAGGAAAGCGAGACACAGGTCTCCCTTCGCCGCAGCTTTGGGGAGTTCCTTCTCGTACGACTCCCGCAGCGGGTTGGGCACCAGCGACCAACGCATATATGGCGGATTACCAACGACGTGCGTGCAGACCACGTCGACGTCCGAGAGCAGGAAATCCTCGGAGCGAACCCACGAATTTGCCCAGCGCGTAGCCGTCTGTTGCGTGAGGCCATGCTTGCGCAACATTACGACTACGGCTTTCCGTAGCGCGTCGGCCGTGCACGGCTCGAATTCGTAGGCCCGGATCATCGAAGCGAGATCGACGCCGGGGAATGCCTGGTGCCAGGTGAGGAGGCGCTCGATCGCCGGCAGGAGGAACGATCCGTCGCCACACGCGGGCTCGAGCAATCGAGCACTCGCGTTGATTGCCTCCGAGGTCCATCCGACAAGGTCCAACAACGTCTCGACGGCTTCTGGCCCGGTATAGATGGCGCAGTGCTCGTGAATTCGAGCGATGGCGTCTGGCGTCGAAGCTGGAACCGAGTTGCCGGCTCGGTTTCGCGAGCCGTTCCTTCGGACAGCAGACGTTACTGGTTCTGGAATGTGATCCGGTGCCGGGCATAAAGCTGGCGCAAGGATACGGGCCGAGGTCGCCATCGCGGCGGCAGTCGCACGAGGCCGCCGATTGCGCAACGGCAATAGAGACGCGCGCCGCTCCGACCAACGTCGGGCGCGCCAATTCGTCATATCCGGGCCTCTTTTCCGTGGCTGTCGGGGAAGCCGACGAAGTTGGCGGTGTAATCTTGTAGCATGCTGACCCTCGTCATCTGCCGGTCCTCGTCCCATTTCCGCCGGATGTCGGCGACATAGGCTTCAGATCGCCTTTCCTGAGCAGAGCGCACGAGCGACATATGACGGCTCATTGCTCCGGAGGCCTGGATTTTCTTCCAATCTTCCGGATGCAGTTCGGAGAGGGCCAAGTCCGCGCAATCGGTGGGAAGGAAGGCGAGACTCGGGATCCGAGGGATCGGCAAATTGCCATTTTCAGCGGCTTCGTTGATCTGGAAATGGACCTGGGGTCCCCATTGGCCGGGGTTCTTGTAATCGATGTGACATCGCAATTGGCCGCCGTCCTTCGAAAGCGCGATGTGTGTCGCTGATCTGATGATTCTCCAGACGCGGCACTTTCTGGCAGTGCCGACAGGCCGCGAAAACTCGCAGGTGAAGCCCACCTCAAGGTTGGTGTCGTTGTGCACACGACCCGGACCGTCGTAGCGATTGCTCTTCTTGAACACTATGTCGGCGTGCGTCTCCCAGGTAAAGTTGTGCGTGCCAGCGTCTACGGAATTTCGAAGTTCGCGAGCGACATCGTTCAATCGCAGCGCCGAGGTCGCATCGACGAAATCGTCCGCCAGCGCGGCAAAGGCTTCCACCTCCTCGGCATACTCCGCGAGATTGAGAAGTACGCTCACGCCTGCGCCTCGATACGATCCTGATCCTCCAACCTCACCTTCGTCGCCAGCGTACGATCGACACGAGCCTCGTCTATCTTGACCCAGGCCGGCGGTGCATTGGGTGGGAAACTCTCGTCGGACGCACGAACACACTCGGCCGCGGCAGCGATTTCGTCGGTTTCCACCAAATCGGAGTTCGCCACAACGACCGGGTCGATCAGAGCGAGCTCGGCCAGAGCGACCGGTGCGACGAGTGCCGCAAGGGCGGCCGCTCTGGCAGCCCGCTCGCGTGGCAATTTCCACGCAAAATTGTCTACCCCCGCACTCCACCAGCGCGCCTCGACGAAGTCGGCGAGAATCCCTTTGTATGCCAGCGGCCGCAACTTCCGGGCGAGCTCGGTCTCTTGAGCCAACGCGGCGTCAAGGCAGGGCAGTGTAATCCCCAACCGTACCACCACGTGCCGGCGCGAAACGAGAAAGCTCTGATAGAACAGGACTTGCCGGATCAGCCACGCCAGGATCATGCGGGTCGATCGAAGTGCCGGTTCAGCATGTACCGCATTTTGCAGCGCAACAGACCGATGGTCCTCGCCGGCGCTCGACAGGCTCGGCGGGCGCCAGGATGCGACGTCGCGAATCGCTAGACGAACCCACTCCGCGTTTCGGCGAAGCGACAAAAGCTTGTGCGCGAATTCGGCCGAATAGTCAGTGGCAGCGATGTCACGCAGTTTCGGGGCATGTTTGCGTATCGTCTTTGCCGCGTCGGCGATCGCCAGAAGTTCGGGCAGGGACGACGCGCCATCCGGGAACGTCTTGGGCGCGACCCATTCCACACCGAGTTGCTTGGCGAGGATGTGCCGTCGAGCCAGATCGACTTCGGTCCCGAGTGCCGCCTCGAGCGCGTTGCTGATCAACGCGGTCGGTGG
>JBQCHO010000111.1:0-24428 GCA_051954635.1 Sphingomonas sp.
CTTTTGGGGGGCGGTGCCGGAGCCGGTGACGCGTTACTGAAGCAGCTTCAGAACGCCCTGCTGGCTCTGGTTCGCCTGGGCGAGCATCGCGGTCGAGGCCTGCGACAGGATCTGGGCCTTGGCGAGGTTGGTCGTCTCGGCCGAGAAGTCGGTATCCTCGATACGGCTGCGCGCATCGGTCAGGTTGGTCGACGAGGTGGTCAGGTTGTTGACCGTCGACTGCAGGCGGTTCTGCACCGCACCAAGGTCACCACGGCCCGCCGAGATCGAGTCGAGCGCCGAAGTGATGACCGAGAGCGCCGCACGAGCCGCGTCCTGATCCTTGGAGATGTCCAGGTTCTTCGTCACGGTCGCCGTCTGACCCAGGTTGGTCAGCGCATCCGCGTCGCCGGCGACGATGATCGTCTTGCCGGCATCGGCGGTGAGCTTGATCTGGTTGAGGGCAACCGTAGGCGCGGTCGTGTCGTCGAGCGAGGCGGCAATGTCGCTGCCGCCCGACGGCGTGATCGAGACCTTGGTTTTATCAGCTGTCACGGCAGCAAAGCTGACGTCCGCGTCGCTGGTCAGGACGATCGCCGACTTGTCGTCGTTGAGCGCCGCCGTCACGCCGATCCCGGCCGTGCCGTTGATCGTATCGACGAGCTGCGACAGGTCGTAGGCGTCGTTCGTGCCGTCGCTATCGGTATCGACCTGGCCCGTCGAAAGATCGACGTCCTTGCCGTTGATCGTCAGCGTACCGGTGGTCGTACCGTCAGCCGAGGGGACACCCAGCGTGACGACGGTCTGCGCCGCAGCCGTGACACCCGTGTCGGCGGTCGCCTTGTTGATCGCGGTGACCTTGTCGGCGATCTTGGTGCTGGCGTCGCCCGACGTGGCGTCGACGCTGGCGCCGATCCAGGTGCCGTTGATCTGCAGCGTGTTGGCGGCGAGCGCCTTGGTGTTGTCGACATTGCCGGCGAGCGGGCCGGTGTCACCGGTCAGCAGGCCCATCTTGGCCGCCGACATGTTGACCATCGACATGCTGATGTGATCGTTCGAGTTGGTGCCGGTCTGCAGCGAGACCGAGCTGGTCTTGCCGTCGAGCAGGTTGACGCCGTTGAAGTTGGTCGTGTCCGAGATGTTGCCGACTTCGGCGATCAGCTGGTTCATTTCCGACTGCAGCGTGTCACGGTCGCTGGTGCCGAGCGTGCCGTTGGCCGACTGGGTGGCCAGTTCGGTCATGCGCTGCAGCATGTTGGTGACTTCGCTCATCGCGCCTTCGGCGGTCTGGGCGAGGCTGATGCCGTCATTGGCGTTGCGGATGGCGACCGCCATGCCGCGGACCTGGCTGGTCATGCGGCTCGAAATGGCGAGGCCAGCCGCGTCGTCGGCGGCGGAGTTGATGCGCTTGCCGGTCGACAGGCGCTCCATGCTCTGCTGCAGGCTCATCGACGCCGAAGACGAGGCGTTCGAGGCACGCAGAGCGGCGATGTTGGTTCCGATAACAGTCATGGTGTCCAAGTCTCCGTTCTACTTGGCGATCCCCGCCGCCCCCAAAGCGAAGGGCAGAGCCGCCAAACCGGTTAACGACCGACCTGCCCGCCGATTTAGCGGATTCGAATTTTTTTGGCTTGCAAGGCGCAGAAGAGGGGGATTGTTGCACCCAGGCAACGGCAACGCTGGCAAATATTTGCCGGGGGCCGGCAATCTTTCACTCTTCGTTTACCACATAAGTGGCAATTGGCCTTCGTGCAGCGGGGATCGACCCGCCTGCCATGGGGGGTTCAATGCGAACAATCTATCCGTCCGCTGCGGTGCTGCGTCAGAAATACGCGCTGGTGTCATCGCTGCGCTCGCAAGGTTTCGTCATCGGCTCGTTCGAGGACAGCAAGCCCGCAGCCGGCGACCTGTTCCTGGTCGCCGAGGGCGAGACGCCGCCGGCCGCCGCGCGCACCGTCATCATCGGCGACGCCGGCCGCACGGTGCAGCCGTCGCGTGACGGCAATCCGGCGCGCGTCGGCTTTGACGGCGAGGCCTGCGCGATCGGCAACGGTTTCGTCCGCGCGATGCTCGCCGGCCCCGAAGTGCCGACCGCCGCGGATCCCGAGAGCCTGGCGCTCCACGCGCTCGCCGAGCGTGTTGCCGCCGCCGACATCACCGTGCTGATCAACGGCCCGACCGGGACCGGCAAGGAAGTGCTCGCCCGCGCGATCCACCTCAATTCGGAACGGGCGCAGGGCCCGTTCATCGCGGTCAATTGCGCCGCGCTGCCCGAGACGATGCTCGAGGCGCTGCTGTTCGGCCACCAAAAGGGCGCCTTCACCGGGGCGTCGTCGGGCGGCGAAGGCTTCTTCCGCGCGGCCAATGGCGGCACGCTGCTGCTCGACGAGATCGCGGAGATGCCGCTGACGCTCCAGGCCAAGCTGCTTCGCGCATTGCAGGAGCGCGAGGTGATCCCGATCGGCGCGACCCAAGCCGAGGCCGTAGACGTCCGCGTCATCGCCTGCGCCAACCGCGACCTTCAGGGCGAAGTCGCCGCCGGCCGCTTCCGCGCCGACCTTTATTATCGCCTGAGCGTCTTCCCGCTCGAAACCAAGACGCTCGCCGATCGTCCGCAGGACATCCCCGCGCTCGCCGCGACGCTGATCCTGCGCCACGCCGGCAACCGCAAGTCGGTGCCGTGGCCGAGCGACGGCGCGGTCGCCAAGCTGATGGGCCATAGCTGGCCGGGCAATGTCCGCGAACTCGAAAACGTCATCCAGCGCGCTTTGCTGTTCGCCGCCGGCGACACGATCGAGGCAAGCCATATCGTGTTCGACCGCGTTCCCGAGGCGCCGCGCGAGACGCTGGCGATCGCCGACGATGCGCCGCAGACGCTCGGCAAGGTCGTCCAGCTCTCCGAATTCCAGGCGATCCGCGACACACTCGCGGCGTGCGGCGGCAGCCGGATCGAGACCGCCAAGCGTTTGGGCATTTCCGAGCGCACGCTGCGCTACCGCCTCGCCAAGGCGCGCGAGCAGGGTGAAGACATCGTCCGGGCGGCGTCGGCATGAGCGGCGTCGGCGGCATCGGGGGCCTCAGCCCCGTCGATCGGGTGATGGCGCTGCGCGCGCAGATCCTCGACCAGAACCAGGCGCTGCAGCGCGCGCAGGCGGCCCCGACCGGCGGCGCGAGCGCGGCGAACGGCGCGACCGCGGCCAAGCCGGCGAGCTTCGCCGACACGCTCGATCAGGCGCTGAAGAGCGTCAATGACGGGCAGAACCAGGCGAGCGCCCTCTCCGACTCCTATGAGCGCGGCGAGACGATCGACATCGCCAAGGTGATGCTGGCGCGCCAGCAGGCGCAGGTCGGCTTCGAAGCCACCCTGCAGGTCAGAAACAAGCTGTTGTCCGCCTACAAGGACATCATGAGCATGCCGGTGTAATCGACCATGAGCAACCAACTTGCCCCTGCCGGCGCCGGTGCGCCGAACTTCGCCCCCGAGCGCTTCGCCAACCCGCTGAAGCAGATCGGGACCATGATGCAGCAGCCCGCGGTGCGCCGCACGCTGCCGATGGTGCTGATGATCGGCCTGATCGCGGCTGCCGCACTCGCCTGGATGGCGCTCTCGACCCCGCCGCAGCGCACGCTGTTCGCCGGGCTTTCCGACAGCGACAAGGCCGCGGTGACGCAGGCGCTGCAGACCGGCGGCATCGCCAGCAAAGTCGATCCCGACACCGGCGCCGTCACCGTCGCGCGCGACGATTATGCCAAGGCGCGGATGATGCTCGCCGCGCAGAACCTGCCGAAGTCGGCGCCGAGCGGCTACGCGATCCTCGACGACATGCCGATGGGCACCAGCCGCGCGGTCGAAGGCGAACGCCTCCGCCAGGCGCACGAGAGCGACCTTGCGCAATCGATCGAGCAGATCGACGCGGTCGACAGCGCCCGCGTCCACCTCGCCACGCCCGAGGATTCGGTGTTCGTGCGCGACAATGCCGCGCCGTCGGCTTCTGTCGTCCTCAAGCTCGTCGCCGGGCGCAGCCTCGACGACGCGCAGGTCGCCTCGATCATTAACCTCGTCGCCTCGTCGGTGCCGGGGATGAAGCCCGACGCCGTCACCGTCGTCGATCAGTCGGGCAATTTGCTGAGCAAGGCCGGCGGCGCCGATCCCGCCACCCAGGCGAGCGACGACCGCATCGAATTCCAGCGCAAGGTCGAGGACAAGTACCGCACCCAGCTCGTGCAATTGCTGACCCCGCTGGTCGGCGCGGGCAATTTCTCGGCTGAAGTCCAGGCCGATGTGAACCTCGATCAGACCCAGGCGACCCGCGAAAGCTACGACAAGGACGGCTCTTTGCGCGCCGAACAGGGCAATTGGACGAGCGATCCCGCCGCCGGCGACGCGCCGAGCGGCATCCCGGGTGCGCTTTCCAACACCCCGCCGCCGGCGAGCCAGATCACGACGCCGGCCGGCAAGGCTGCCGCCACCGCCGCTGCGCCGGCTGCCGGCTCCAGCCCGACGATCCCCGACGCCAAGAAGGCGAGCGACAGCTTCACCCGCGCTTATGACCTCGGCCGCGAAGTCTCGGTAACGCAGGGTGCGCCCGGTGCGGTCAAGCGGCTGTCGGTCGCGGTGGTGCTGCGCGATCCGGGCACCGGCAAGCCGCGCACGCCGGCGGAGATCAACAACATCACGCAACTCGTCCGTGCCGCGGTTGGCTACGATCAGAGCCGCAACGACCAGGTCACGGTGATCTCGGCGAAGTTTGCCGGCGCCGATGCCGAGGTCGATACGACGCCCTGGTACAAGGCGAGCTGGATCCCG
Organism: Sphingomonas sp.; assembly: GCA_051954635.1. Classification (GTDB taxonomy): domain Bacteria; phylum Pseudomonadota; class Alphaproteobacteria; order Sphingomonadales; family Sphingomonadaceae; genus Sphingomonas. The sequence continues at coordinate 4,787 of JBQCHO010000111.1, forward strand.
ATGGTGCTGCGCAACGTCACCGCGATCGTCGTCGCCCTTCTGGTCCTGCTGTTCGGGGTCAAGCCGCTCGCCAAGTCGCTCTTGAAGAAGCGCGACGAAGCAGCGCAGCCGCGCCTCGCGCTCGGCAACGGTGCGGAGGCGGGCCAGCCGAACGCGCAGCCGGTGAGCATTGACATGCTCGAAGGCGGACGCGGCTATGACGACCGTGTCGGCCTGGTCCGTGGCTTCACTCGTGACAACCCTGCTCGTGCCGCACTCGCCGTGCGCGATATGATCAAGTCGGACGCCCAGTAATGAACGCGCCAGTCAAGTCTTTCAGCGGCGTCGAACGCGCCGCGGTGCTGATGATGCTGGTCGGCGAGGAAGAAGCCGCCGCCATCCTCCAGAAGCTCGATCCCGAGGAAGTGCGGCAGCTGGGCGCGGCGATGTTCGCCGTCGCCGATGTCGACGAACATGCGGTCGAAAGCGTGCTCGACGATTTCGTCGGTCGCGCGCGCGAGCGGACCGCGATCGGCTTCGATCCCGCCCCCAAGGTGGCCGCGGTGATGAACCGCGCGCTCGGCCCCGAAAAGGCGACCAGCATTCTCGCGCGGATCACGCCGCCGGCCGACGCCTGCGCGATCGACCTGCTCGACTGGCTCGAGGCGCCCGACATCGCCGCGATGGTCGAAAAGGAGCATCCGCAGGTCGCGGCCCTTCTGCTCGCCAATCTCGATCCGGTGGTCGCCGCCAAGGTGCTCGAGCTGCTGCCCGATGCGATGCAGCCCGATCTGCTCAACCGCGTCGCCCGGCTCGGCCCGATCACTCCAGAGGCGATCGAAACCTTGAAGACCGTCGTCGCCAGCCGCACGGGTTCGGCCGCGCAGCCCGCCGGCGTGACGCTCGGCGGCACGCGGGAAGCGGCGCGGATCATGTCGAGCACGCGCAAGGCGACCAGCGAGCGCGTCATGCCCAAGCTCGCCAAGATCGACCGCGAGACCGCCAAGGCGATCGAGGAGGCGATGTTCGTCTTCGACAACCTGCTCGACATGGACGACAAGAATCTCGGCACGCTGATCCGCAACATCGATGGCGACCTGATGAGCCGTGCGCTGAAGGGCGTCGACGAGGGCGCGCGCGAACGCTTCCTCGCGTGCATGTCGGCGCGCGCCGCCGACGGCATTCGCGACGAGATGGAAGCGCGCGGGCCGATGCGGCTTTCCGAAGTGCTCGAAGCGCAAAAGGCGATCATCCAGATCGCGCGGACGCTGGCCAAGGACGGCACGATCATGATGGGCGGCGGCGAGGACGATTATGTCTAACGCGGCTGGCTTCACCGCGGGCTTCACCGCGCGACACAATGCCGCAGCCGAAGCGCTGCACCGCGCGTTCAGCCTGGGCGAGCGGATGTTCTCGCCCTCCGACATCAAGGAACGCGCCGGTCAGCCGCGCTCGTTTTCACCCGAGGAGGCCGGGCCGAAGCATTTCAGCCCGGCCGATCCTGGCGCCAACCCGACCGAGGGCTGGGACCCGTTCGCCGCCGACGCCGATCACGAACAGCCCGCCGCGACGAGCAGCTTCGTCGATCCGATCAAGGCGGCGCACGACATGGGCTATGCCGAGGGCAAGGCCGCCGGCCTCGCCGAGGCGGCGTCGACCAACATTCGCGAGCGGCAGCTGATCGAGGCGATTGCCGCCGAACTGCGCGCCGCGGGCCAGCTCGATCGCGAGCGGATGGCGTCGCAATTGCGCCAGACGGTGATGCTGCTGGTCAGCCGACTGGTCGGCGAGATCGGCGTCGATGGCGACCTGCTCGCCAAGCGCGTCGAGGCAGCGACCGAGATGCTCGCCGACGGCGCCGAATCGGGGCTGCTGCGGGTCAATCCGGACGACCTACCGCTGATCGAAGGCCGCTTGCCAAAAACGGTGTTCGCCGCCGGCGACGCGACCGTCGAACGCGGCAGCTTCGTCCTCGAATCGGCATCGACGATCGTCGAGGACGGGCCCAATCTGTGGCTCGAACAGCTTACCCAGGCGATCGACCGCGTCGCCCTGCCGCGCGGCTGACATGTTGAACCGCTTCACGACCGATTATCTGCAGACGATCGGCAACGCCCACTTCGCGCCCAGGCCCAAGGTCTGCGGCCGCCTCGCCTCGTTCGACGGGCTGTTGATGGAGGCCGTCGGGCTGACGCTGCCGGTCGGCACCGTCTGCGCGGTCGGTGGCGACGGCGGCACCAGCCGCGTCGAAGCCGAGGTGATCGGCTTCCGCAACGGGCGCACGCTGCTGATGAACCTCGGCGGCCCTGCGCCCCTCCTCCCACAATCGCCGGTGCGGCCGATCGGCCCTCCGGGCGAGGCCGAGGTCGGCGCGGCGTTGCTCGGCCGCGTGGTCGATGGCGCGGGCAAGCCGATCGACGGCCTGGGCCCGATCCGCGGCGCACAGAAATGGCCGCTTGCCGGCAAATTGCAGAACCCGCTCGATCGCGGTCGCGTGCTCGAACCGCTCGACGTCGGCGTCCGCGCGATCAACGGCTTGCTGACGATCGGCCAGGGCCAGCGTGTCGGCATCATGGCGGGCTCTGGCGTTGGCAAATCGGTGCTGCTCGGGATGATCGTCCGCGCGGCGCAGGCCGACGTGATCGTCATCGGGCTGATCGGCGAGCGCTCGCGCGAAGTCGCCGACTTCCTCGAGACCAAGGTCGCTGGAGCCGCGCGGGCGCGATCCGTCGTCGTCGCGGTGCCTGCCAACCATTCGCCGGTGCTGCGCATCCGTGGCGCGCTGCGGGCTACAGCGATCGCCGAGCAATTCCGCGCCGAGGGCAAGAAGGTCCTGCTGATCATGGACTCGCTGACCCGCGTCGCGCACGCCGGGCGCGAGATCGGGCTGGCGCTCGGCGAACCGCCATCGGCGCGCGGCTATCCGCCGAGCGCAATCGCGATGCTGCCCAACCTGATCGAGCGCGCGGGCACCTGCGTGTCGTCGGGCGGGTCGATCACCGCGATCTACACCGTCCTCGCCGATGGCGACGACGGCAACGATCCGGTGGTCGATTCGGCGCGATCGATCCTCGACGGGCATATCGTGCTGTCCCGCGCGCTCGCCGAGCGCGGCGTTTATCCGGCGATCAACATCGGCCCGTCGGTCAGCCGAGTGATGACCGATATCGTTCCCGCCGGACACGCCAAGGCGGCGCGCGTGCTGCGCCGTCACCTCGCGACCTATGAGGAAAATCGTGACCTCGTGCTGATGGGCGCCTATCGCGCGGGTGCCGACCCCGCGATCGACCGCGCGATCGCCTGCCACGGCGCGGTGATGGAATATATCCGCCAGGACGCCGAAGCCGTGGTGACGCTCGACGATGCCGTCGCCGAACTGGTCGGCGTGTTCGGCGATGGCTGATCGCAAGAAAACCCTGGATCGCATTCTCAGGGTCCGCGAGTTGCAGCTCAACCTCGTCCGCGCCGACGAAGCGCGTGCGCAGCAAAAGCTCGACAGCGAGCAATCGTTGCGCAACCGCATCGCCGCGCTCGCCGACAATGTCGCCCCCGCACCCAAACCGAGCGGAGCGTGGAGCCTGATGGCCGCCGCGCATTTCCGCGACCGTCTCCACCGCTCCGCCGAAGCCGCCGATGCGCGGCTGCGCGTCGCCGAACGCGGGCTCGAACGCGCCAGCGACGCGACCCGCGAGGCCAAGCGTGACCACGCCGCGATCGAGAAACTGCTCGAGCGCGATGCCGCCGAACAGGCGATCAGGGCGCTACGTGAACTCGAAGACTTGCCGCCAGTCCGCAAAATCCGGCACGGTCCTTGCTGAGAGGTCTCCGGTACCACTGCCGGAGATGCGCTCACCGATGTTTCAGCTCTCGCTCTCGACCAGCCTGACGCCGCTCGCGACGCCGGGCACCGGGCCTGTCCCGGTGCCGACGGCGGCGTTCACGGTCGCCTTGGCGGGCGCGGCGGGTGCGATCGAGGCGCCGCCGGCCGGTGCGTTGGCGGCGGCAGAGCCGCGGCAAGCGCCTGCCGAAGCCGGCAAAAAATTGCCGATTATGGCGGATACGGGCGACGCTCTCGCCTGGCTCGAGATCGGGGAAACGCAGCCGAGCGGCCGTCCGATCGAGCTGGGAACACCGCCTGCTAAGCTGGACCTTCCGTCACCAGCGCAAGCCCTAAGTAGCGAGCCGGTCGAGCCGACCGATCCGAAAGCGGTCGAATCACCCCCCGCGCCGATGCCGGCCGCTACGGCGATCCCTCCCACTGTCGCTGCACCTGCCATGATCGCCAAAGCGATTACGAGTGACCCTGCCGTCCCGACCACGCCGGTCGCCCCAACCGCCCCAGCCGCGCCAACCGCGCCAACCGCGCCAACCGCCGGCGATGCGATCGCGGGCTCGGCCGCGGCAAGCGGAGAAACGTCGATCACGCCCGTTGTGGCCGATATCCGAGCGTCAGCCCCGATCCTCTCGAAGAAGCCTGCGGCGGACTGCGCCGACGCCAAAGCGCCAAAGCATCACCACCGTTCAGCGTCGCGATCGGAACCCGACACCGTCCCGATCATCCTTGCTGCCACCGTGCCGAGCATCGCCGTCGTCGCTGTACCGCCACCGGTCGATCGTCCGGCTGCTGCGCCGGCATCACCAAAAGCGGCGTCTGCTCCGGTCATCGCGGCGCCCGTTTCGATGAGCCGCGGCCCCGCCAACGCTACGGTTCACTTACCGTCGCGAACTGATGCCAATATGCTCAGCGTCACTTCGCATGTCGATGACACTCTCGCGCCGGCCATGCCGCTCACCGGCGAGGTCGCGCCAGGTAATGCGCAAGCCCCCGCCCCCCTTTCCGAGGCAATCGTGACGCCTGACGTCGCAGGCACCGGCGTCGTAGCGCCACCGATCCCGCGGTCGCCGCCTGGGCCCGTGAGCGGCGCGGTCGCGCCCTCGCCAATCACGACCTCGCCGATTGCCGCGTCGCTTCGCGCAGCGATGCCGCTCGCCGCTCATGACGCCGAGCCCATTTTGCCATCGCCCGCCCCCGGGCCGCCGCCCGTCGCCTCATCCGCACCCGCCGAAGCGACGCCGGTCGTCGAGCATCGCCTCGCACCCTTCACCGCAACGCCAACGCCAGTCGTCGGCAAAATGCAGGCGCCCGCCTCGCCTTCCGCCGCGACCGTTATCATCCGCCCCGAGCACACGATTACGCCCACTGTTCGCGAAACGGCGACATCGCCCGCTCCCGTGGCGCCTCCAGCGATCGCAAGCGCGCCGGCGATTCCCGCGACGCCGCGGTCGCCGGAGCACCCGTCAACGCCGGTCTCGTCGCCCGTCCTCGTCGCCGCGCCGAATGACGCCGCGCCAGTCGCGCGACCGACGCTTCAAACCCGGCAATCGGCCGCAATCGATGCTACCGCCGCTTCGCCCGTCGCGGCTAACGCCCCCGATCCGCGGGCAACGCCGGTCGCCGCACCGCCCGTCACCACGACGCCCCCGCAATCCGCCGGCATGATGTTCGGCATCGCACTCGGCGCGCCGCTGCTTGATCGGCGGCCGCTCGATCGATCGTCGCCGCGCGATGAGGCGCTTCAGGCGCTCACCTCGCTCGCCGCGACCGGCTCGGCTTCGCCCATCGCGGCTGCCGGCGGCGCGCAGCAGGGCGCGCTCGACATGCACCGCGACGATTGGCCCCAGGCGATGATCGACCGGATCGAGGCGCTGCGCGACGCCGCCGATGCCACCTCCACGCGAATCACTCTCGCGCCCGACGCGCTCGGCAAGGTCGATCTGTCGATCCGCCACGATGGCGACGCCGTCCACGTCCATTTTGCCGCCGAGGCCGCGCAGACCCGCGCGATCCTCGCCGATGCGCAGCCCAGGCTCGCCGAGCTCGCCCAGGCGCGCGGGCTCAAGCTCGGCCAGGCGACGGTCGACGCCGGGAGCGGGGGCCAGGGGCAGCGCCAGCAAGCCGCCGCAACCCCGGCGCAGCCGCAGCGCCCGCCTTCCGCATTCACCCGCGCCGCGGCGGACGATTCCGCTGCGGCGACCGATTCCACCCGCCTCGCATGATTTTTTGAAGGAAGACCAAAATGGCCGACACCGAAGACAAACCGAAAAAGAAGAAGGGCAAGCTGGGCAAGCTGATCGGCATCGCCGTCGTGCTGATCGTGCTGATCGGCGCGGGCGCCGCCGGCGGCCTGTTCTTTGCGCAGAAGATGGGCGGCTCGCCCGCCGAGGCGAAGGGCAAGAGCAACGCCAACCAGCCGCAGCTCGTTCCCAAGAGCGAGGAAGTCCGCATCAGCGCCGCCGAAGGATCGGGCAGCGAGACCAGCGGCGCTGGCAGCAAGGAAGCGACGCCGGCAGGCGACGGCGGCGCGAAATATGCGTCGACCTATTACGCGATGGACAAGGACTTCACCTCGAACCTGCAGGACAGCGTCCACTACATCCAGATCGGCGTGGCGGTGTCGACGCCCTACGACCAGCGCGTGATCGACAACCTCAAGACGCACGAGATCGCGGTGCGCTCGGCGATTCTCATGTCCTTGGGCGATGCGACCGAGGACGAGGTGTTCACCTCCGACGGCAAGAAGCAGCTCCAGGCCCGCCTGGTGAAGGCAATCAACCAGGTTTTGATACAAAAAGAGGGATTCGGAGGGATTAGTAACGTCTACTTTACCAATTTCGTTGTTCAGTGAACGGGCATGGTTAACAGCCCGTCATCCACGGTGAAGGCCGATCGACGCGAACGCCCCCGCGCCAGCGCGGAAAGTGCGTTCGCGTTCGGCGCGCCCAAGCTCAACCCGTTCGGGGATCTGCACAGCGTGCAGCACCTCTCGGCGCGTCTCGCGCGCAGCTTGCGCCCGGTGTTCGAGGCGCTGCTGCGCCGCGAACTGCGGTTGTGGGCGGAGCCGCTGGTGGTCCAGCGCTTCGCCGATTACCGCGCCGAGCGCCCCGAAGGGCTGACCGCGTGGATGCCGATGGCTGTGACCCCCTCCCCCGCCTCGTCGCAGGGGATCGCGCTCGCCGTGTTCGACGGGCGCTTCGTGCTCGAAATGCTCGACCTGTTCTTCGGCGGCAATGGCGAGGCGCCCAAGGCGCTGCCGGGCGAATTCTCGCCGGCCGCCGAAGCGATGGTCGGCCGCATCGCTGCGATGCTCGTCCAGCCCTTGAAGGCCGCGTGGGAACCGCTCGCCAAGATCGAGTTCGCGCCCGGCCATGTCGAGGCCAATGCCGCGCTGCTCGCCGATCTCGACGCCGACGACGCGATGGTCGTCACCCGCTTCGGCATGGCCGAGGGCGACGGCCAGCCGCGCTTCGTCGACATCGTCTATCCGGTCGCGGTGCTCAAGCCGCACACGCCGCAATTGACCGGCAAGGTCGTCGGCAAGACCGCCGAGCCCGATCCGAGCTGGTCGGGGCAGCTGACCAAGGCCGCGATGGCGATCCGCTTCCCGGTCCGCTCGGTGCTCGCCGAGCCGACCATCCCGCTCGGCCGCCTGATGGACCTGCAGGTCGGCGACGTCATCCCGATCGCGTTCGGCAAGGACGTGCCGGTGATGGTCGGCGGCGACCGCTTCGGCGCCGGCACCGTCGGTACGTCGAACGGCAAGGCGGCGATCAAGCTCACCAAGATCCAGCGAATCCAGCACGAGGACTGACGATAATGAACGACATGACGGGGGGCATTCCGGTCGACGGCGCGGTGGCGGCGAACTTCCGCCTGCTGCAGGACGTCGGCGTCAAGCTGACGGTCGAGATCGGATCGACCCATCTGAGCCTGCGCGAATTGCTCGCGCTCGGCGAATCGAGCGTGATCGAATTGGATCGCGAGGCCAACGAGCTGCTCGACGTGTTCGTCAACGGCACGCTGATCGGCCGCGGCGAAGTCGTCACCGTCGGCGAGCGCTTCGGCGTCCGCATGACCGAGCTGGTCAGCCCCGACAAGCGCGCCAAACCGCAATGATGTGGGCTTACGTCCTGAAGCTGGTCATCCTGCTCCCGCTCGTCTGCGGGCTGATGATCGGCTGCCTGTGGCTGTGGCGCAAGCTGGAGAGCCGGATGCCCGGCCAGCCGGCCGACCGCCTGCTCAAGGTGACCGAGACGATGATGGTCTCGACCGGGACCAAGCTCGCCGTGCTCGAATTCGAGGGCAAGCGGCTGCTCGTTTCGGTCAGCCGTAACGGCGTCACGCTGATCGACCGGAGCGGGCAATGAGCCATCCGGTGACGATCACGCGCCTGCGCGGGCAGGCGGGCCCCTCGCTGTTTGCGCAGCCGGCGCGGCGCCAGGGATCGGGCCGCGGCGCCAAGATCGTGCTGATGCTGCTCGCGCTGTTGCTGTGCGTCGTGATCGCCGCGCCGTCGTTCGCGCAGACCGTGCCGGCGCCCAATGCGCCCGCCACGGTCGCCGCCCCCGCGACGCCGGGGGTCGGCGATGCGATCGACCGCGCGCTCGGCGATCTCGGCAAGTCGAGCAGCGCCAATCAGGCCAAGGGCGGCGCGCCGATGGCGCTCTCCTTGCAAATCCTCATCATCATGGGGCTGCTGACGGTCCTCCCCGGCATCCTGCTGATGATGACCAGCTTCACGCGGATCATCATCGTGCTGTCGATCCTGCGCCAGGCCTTGGGCTTGCAGCAGACGCCGCCCAACCAGGTGCTCGTCGGGCTGTCGCTGTTCCTCAGCTTCTTCATCATGTCGCCAGTGATCAGCCGCATCAACACCGCGGCGATCCAACCCTATTCGGCCGGCCAGATCGGCGCGACCGACATGATCAGGACCGCCGGCGGCCCGCTGCACGACTTCATGATCAAGCAGACGCGAAACAAGGACATCACGATGTTCGCCGAGATGGCGCACGCCGGCCCGTTCCAGAACACCGCGCAAGTGCCGTTTTCGATCCTGCTGCCGTCGTTCGTCACCAGCGAGCTCAAGACCGCGTTCCAGATCGGCTTCCTGATCTTCCTGCCCTTCATCGTCAACGACCACGTCGTCGCGACCGTGCTGATGAGCCTCGGTATGATGATGCTGTCGCCGACGATCATCTCGCTGCCGTTCAAGCTTTTGCTGTTCGTCCTCGTCGACGGCTGGGCGCTGACGATGGGCAGCCTCGCCAACTCGTTCATGACCTGAGGGGCGAGACGTGGACGCCGACTATTTCCTGACCATCGCGCACGAGGCGATGTGGGTGCTGGCGCTCGCCGCCGCGCCGATCCTGATCCCGGCGCTGCTCGCGGGTCTGATCCTCGGCATGATCCAGGCCGCGACCTCGATCAACGAGCAGACGCTGTCGTTCGTGCCAAAGCTGATCATCGTCGGCATCAGCCTGGTGATCTTCGGCGGGATGATCATGGGGCTGCTCACCGATTTCACCACGAGCATCTTCGAACGCATTCCGGATCTGGTGCGGTAACGTGGACGGCGCGCCTGCCATCTTGTGGATGCCCAAAAGAACACGCCTCCCCGGCGAAGGCCGGGGTCAAGGTGGAGGACGTGTTTGGCAGTGCGTTGCGCGCAGTTACCAGCGCCTTCCCAACTGGGCCCCGGCCTTCGCCGGGGGAGCGCCTGATGTGAGCAGTCGCACGCCATGCTAGGCTTCGGCCTCTCGATCGAACCGCAGCTCTGGGCGCTGATCTTCGTCATGGTCCGCGTCGGCGCGGCGCTGATCGCGGCGCCGGTATTCGGTTCGGTGTCGGTGCCGCTCCCGGTGCGCATCACACTCTCCGGCGCGATCGGCGTGCTGGTGCTCGGCGTTCATCCGATCGCGCCGCCGCAACAGGTGTTCGCCCTCGCCACCTTCCTGTCGGTCGCCGCCGAAGCGCTGGTCGGGCTGGCGATCGGCTTCATCCTCCAGATCGCCTTCGCCGCGCCGCTGATCGCGGGTGAGGTGATCGGCAATTCGATGGGGATCGGCTTCGCCTCGATGGTCGATCCGCAGAACGGCGGGTCGAGCCAGGCGATCGGCCAGTTCATGTCGGTGATGCTGACGCTGCTGTTCCTGTCGCTGAACGGCCACCTGATCCTCGTCGAGATGGTGGTGAAGAGCTATCAGACGCTGCCGCCCGGCGCCGCGTGGCTGACACCGGACCAGCTCAAGAACATCGCCTTCTTCGGCGGCTACACCTTCTCGGCCGGGTTCCTGCTCGCGTTGCCGGTCGGCTTCCTGCTGCTCTGCCTCAATTTGATCGTCGGCATGCTGTCGCGCTCCGCCCCGGCGCTCAACCTGTTCGCGGTCGGCCTGCCGGCGAGCCTCGCGGTCGGCGTGATCGCGCTGGCGATCGCCTTCCCGGCGATGGGCGATTACATGCTCGTCATCGTCAATGAAGGGCTCAGCGCCGCGCAGAAGATGGTGCTCGGCTGATGGCTGAGGAATTCGGCGAAAAGACAGAAGCGCCAACCCAGAAGAAGAAGAAGGACGCCGCCGACGAGGGCCAGATCCTCAAGTCGCGCGAGTTCGCGACGGCGCTCCTCGTCCTCGTCGGTTGCGGCTGGATGGCGCTCGCCGGCCCCTCGCTGCTCCACGCTTGCCAAGGGCTGATGGCGGCGAGCTTCCGCTTCGATTCGGGCGACATCGCCGATTTCGAGCCGTTTCGCCCGCTGGCGCAAGCCGGGTGGCGGCTGCTGCCCTCGCTCGCGACGCTGTTCGCCGTCGTGATGCTCGCCGGGATCGCCAGCCAGGCGGGACTGTCGGGCATTCGCTTCAATTCGAAGCTGCTCCAGCCCAAGGGTAATCGCATCAACCCGGCCTCAGGCATCAAGCGGATGTTCGGGATGCAGGGGCTGACCGAGCTCGGCAAGTCGCTGCTCAAGGTCGCGCTGCTCGGCGTGATCGGTGCGTATATGCTGTGGCAGGTCTCGAAGCCCTCGTTCGGGCTGGCGGCGACCGACATCCACGAGGCAATCGCGGTGCTGGGGACACGCATGATGGCGATCCTGTTCGCGATGGCGGGCGGCCTCGTCGTCATCGCCGGCATCGATCTGCCGATCCAGATCATCCGTCTGCTCGGGCAATTGCGCATGTCGAAGCAGGAAATCAGGGACGAGCACAAGGAGCAGGAGGGCTCGCCCGAGGTCAAGCAGCAGCAGCGCCAGCGCCAGCGCGAGGCGGCGCGGCGCTCGGTCAAGAAATCGGTCGAGACAGCCCATGTCGTGCTGACCAACCCGACGCATTTCGCGGTCGCGCTGCGCTACGATCGCGGGCAGGACAAGGTGCCGGTGGTGGTCGCCAAGGGCCGCGGTGCAACCGCGCTGGCGATCCGCGACGTCGCGGGCGACGCCAAGGTGCCGGTGCTCGAATATCCCGCGCTTGCCCGCGCGCTCTACTTCACCAGCCGCGAGAACCAGGAGATTCGCGACGACCTCTACATGGCGATCGCGACCGTGCTGGCCTTCGTCTTCAACCTGAATGCGCAGGCCGGCGGTAGCCCGCCGCCGATCGACGTGCCCGATACCGCGCGGTTCGACGAAAACGGCGTGAAGCACTGAAAAGACGTGCGGATCAACCCTAAACAATCGCCGCAAACGGTCGCTTATTCTGACAAGGGGGACAGGCGATGACGACAACCAGCGCGACGAGCTCGACAAGCTCGACGACGAGCACGACCGCGACGTCGTCGACGCCCACCGCGGCGCAGTCGATCCTCAACACGCTGAACGCCGGCTCGGGCATCGACACTGCCTCGCTCGCCGACCAGCTTGTAACCGCGCAGTTTGCCAATCAGGAAGACGCGATCACCGCGCAGAATACCAAGCTGACCGCGCAGATCAGCGCGGTGAGCATGCTGAAATCGGACATCACCAGCTTTTCCTCCTCGCTGCAGACGCTGATCAAGGGCGGCACGCTGCAAAGCCAGCCTACGGTATCGACCAGCGGCATCGTCAATGTGACGGGCATGGTCGGTGCGAAGCTCGCCGGGCTGTCGGCGCAGCTCGAGGTCAAGCAGCTCGCCAGCGCGCAATCGGCGGCGACCGGGCTGATCGCCGATCCGACCGCCAGTGTCGGCGGCGGCACGTTGACGCTGACGCTCGGCACCGCGACCGTGGCGAACGGCCAGATGACGTCGTTCACCGCCGGCAGCGCCGCCCCTGTCGACATCACGATCGATCCGGCCAATTCGAGCCTTCAGGACATCGCCGACGCGATCAACGGCGCCAATGCCGGCGTCACCGCGACGATCGTCAGCGATTCGGACGGCGCGCGGCTGATGCTGAAGGGCGCGAGCGGCGCGGCGCAGGCATTCACGCTGACCGCGACCGAAGATCCCGCCAATCCCGGACTGTCGTCGCTCGACGTCGGCGTCGGTGCGACCGGCACGACGATCGGCGCCGCCGCGCAGGACGCGCAGGTCGCGCTCGACGGCGTGACGTTCAAGCGTTCGACCAATTCTTTCAGCGACCTCATTTCGGGCGTGCAGATCGACCTGCTGTCGGCGCAGCCGGGCAGCATCGTGACGATCGGCTCCTCGCGGCCGACCGCCGCACTCAGCCAGTCAGTCAGCGATTTCGTCGACACCTACAATCAGATGATCGCCGAGGTGAACGCCGACACCGACGTGCAGACCGGCCCCCTGGCGCAGGACGACGCCGCCAAATCGATGAAGCGGATGCTCGCGCAGCTGACGCTCACCCCGCTGATCGCCAAGACCTCCGACGGTGCGCCGACCACGCTCGCCGAGATCGGGGTTGCCACCAACAAGGATGGCACGCTGACGCTCGACCAGGCGCAGCTCACCACCGCGCTGAGCCGCTGGCCCGACCAGGTCGAGGCGATGTTCGCCGACGTCACCGGCACGATCACCAGCACCGGGGCGACCACCGTGATCAGCGGCAAGGGCCTGCTCGGCGCGCTGGGCTCGGTATCCGCCGCCGCTGCGAGCACGACATACGGCCTCGCCGGCAGCCTGACCAAATATCAGGCGTCGCAATCCGATCTCACCGATCAGACCAGTAGCTTGCAGCAACAGGAAGACGACATGCGGACGCGGCTGACCCAGCAATTCGCCAGCATGGACGCCAAGGTCGCATCGTACAAATCGACGCAGACCTTCCTCCAGGCGCAGATCGACGCCTGGAACGGCAAGAACAACAACTGATCATGCCGCGCTATGCCACCAAGCTGGGCCGCGACCCGGCGGCGACCTATCGCCAGATCGACGTCGTCGGCCGTACTGCCGAGGCCGATCCGCACCGGCTGGTCGAACTCCTCTACGACGAACTGATCCACGCCTTGCGCACCGCGGCCTGGGCCGCCGAAAACCGCCAGGGCAAGGTCAAGGGCGACAAGGTGACGCGCGCGACGGCGATCCTGTTCGCGCTCGAAGCCGGGCTCGATTTCGACAAGGGCGGCGGTGTCGCCGAGACGCTGGCGCGGCTCTATCAGGGCGCGCGGCGCGCGGTCGTCGACGCTTCGATCGCCTGGGATCCGGCACCGTTTCTCGAGGTTGCGCGCAATCTGGAAGATATCGCCGACGCGTGGCGCAGCCTGCGCGCGGCGGGCTGAACGCTCAGGCGCGCGCGACGAGCGCGTAGGTCACCGTCTCGCGGACGCTGAAGCCGAGCTTTTCGTAGAGCGCGATCGTCGCCGCGTGATCGGCATAAGCGTGCAGGAACGGGGTTTCGCCCCGCGCCACGATCCGCGCTGCGACCGCGGACAACAGGCCGGCGGCATAGCCGCGCCCGCGAAAGCCAGGGCGGGTGCAAACGCCGCTGACTTCGGTGAAGCCGGGCAGCTTCATCCGCTCGCCCGCCATCGCGACGAGTTCGCGCTCATCGCGGATGCCGATAAAATCGCCGAGCTCGTGCGTGTGCGCGAAGAACGGCCCCGGTTCGGTCAGCGTCGCGAGGTCGAGCATGTCGGCGGCATCTTCATCGCCGAGCGGATCGAACGCCATGTCGGGTGCCTCGATCATGCCGGTCGCGATCATCTGGACACATTGCGCCGCCTTGACGACGCGCAGGCCGTCCGGAAGCCGCGGCATCCGTGTCTCCACGAGGCCGATCACGCCGCCTTCCGGAACCAGCGCGGCAAGCGCCGCCAGATTCCCGGGCTCGGCATCGGCGGCCGCGGCGAACAAGCCGATTGCCGGATCGAACCGCCGCGCCCGATCGTCGCCGATCGCGAACGCCTTTTGCCGCGTCGCGAGCGCATGCCACACCGGCCGATCGAGCGGGTGCGCGTTCAGAGCTGGTGCCCGGTGCGGTCGCGCTTGGTCGCGAGGTAGCGTTCGTTGTGAGGGTTGGGCGGCAGCTTGTGCGCGACGCGCTCGACCACGGTGACGCCGGCCGCCTCCAGCCCGGCGACCTTGGCCGGGTTGTTGGTCAGCAGCCGGACGCGGCTTTGCCCGAGCAGCGTCAGCATCCGCGCCGCCACCGCGAAATCGCGCGCGTCGACCGCGAAGCCGAGCCGGGTGTTGGCATCTACCGTGTCGAACCCCTGATCCTGCAGCGCATAGGCGCGCAGCTTGTTGATCAGCCCGATCCCCCGCCCCTCCTGCCTGAGATAGAGCAGGATGCCCCAGCCGCTCGCCTCGATTTCCCGAATCGCGGCGTGGAGTTGCGGCCCGCAATCGCATTTGAGGCTGCCTAGCACGTCTCCGGTCAGGCACTCGCTGTGCAGTCGGACGAGCGGTGGGCGGCCATCGGGTGAGCCGATCAGCAGCGCGACATGCTCGCCGGGCATTTCGGGCGTGCGGAACGCGACGATCTCGCTATCCTCGGCATCCGCCACCGGCAGCCGCGCGCGGGCGGCGATGGTGAGCCGCGCTGCGTCTTCGTGCGCGGCAATGTCGTCGGGTGTGACGCGGACGTCGGCATCGCCGCCCGCCCGCACGAAGAAAGCCGGCAAAATCCCTGCGATCCGCGCAAAGCCGAGCGCCACTGCGGCAAGATCGGGCGATGGCGTCGCGATCGCACGATATGGCCCCTTGAGCGGCGTCGCAAGGTCGAGTTGTGGGTCGGCGAGTGCGGTTGCCGCAGCCATGTCGAGCCAGGGCACGCGCTCGATCGTCACCGGCGCGTCGGGCGTCGCCGCCTCGCGCTGGTTGGCGAGCTTGAGCGTCGCCGCGCGCCCCGCCGACAGCAGCACCGCCGCCTCGCCCGCCGGATCGAACGCCGCCAGCCGTTCGGCATCCGCGGTTTCGATCGCGAGCAGCGCGATCCGTTGATCACTCGCGCCGATCGCGATCGGCCAGCCGCGGCGCAGCGCGTCGATCGCGCGGGCAGCGGCGCGCGGGTCGCTCACAATTGGAACTCGGTCATGATCGGGACGTGGTCGGAGGGCTTGAGCCAGCTCCGACAATCCTCGAACACGGTGTGCGCCACCGCTTTTTCGGCGACGTCGGCCGTTGCCCACATGTGATCGAGCCGGCGGCCACGGTCGTTCTTGGTCCAATCGGCCGAGCGATAGCTCCACCAGGTATGCAGCCGCGCCGGCGCCGGATGGAAATGGCGGCCGAGATCGACCCACGAATTGCTCGCCTTGAGGCCGTTCAGGGCATCGACCTCGATCGGCGTGTGACTGACCACCTTCAAAAGCTGCTTGTGGCTCCACACGTCGCTTTCGAGCGGGGCGATATTGAAATCCCCGACCAGGATGGTCGGCACGTCGAGCCCTTCGGACCAGCGTGTCATGCGCTCGACGAAATCGAGCTTCTGGCCGAACTTGGCGTTGACCTCGCGATCGGGAATGTCGCCGCCGGCGGGGACATAGACGTTTTCGAGGCGGATGCCGTTTTCCAGGCGCACGCCGACATGGCGCGCCTCGCGATTGGCCTGCCAGTCGAGTCTGTCGTCCTCGGCGAGCGGAATACGCGACAAGATCGCGACGCCGTGGTGCATCCGCTGGCCGTGGAGCACGCTGTGCGCGTAGCCGAGCCGGCGGAACGGCGCGACGGGGAAGTCGCCGTCGATCACCTTGGTTTCCTGCAGGCACAGGATGTCGGGCCGCACGTCTCTCAGGAAACGCTCGACGATTTCGAGCCGGAAACGGACGGAATTGATGTTCCAGGAAACGATCTTGAGCGTGTCGGCCATGCGGCAGCCATGTAACGATCGCTCCCGCGCTTCGCCAGTGCCGGCGCTTGCCCACGGCGTCATTGGATGGCTATGCGCCTATTCGAAAAAGGAGAAACGGATATGGCGCGCACGCTCGCCCGATTGATCGCGACGATGCTGCTCGCGCTGACGGCGGCGGCGGCGCATGCCCAAAGCGGATGTACGCTGACGGCGGGGACGACGCAGCCGATCGCGATTGCCGCAAGCGGACGCTCGACGCTGGTTCATGTGCCCGCAGCGCTCGATCCCACGCGACCGGCGCCGCTCGTCCTGCTGCTCCACGGCAGCGGCGGGCGCGCGACCGATATCCTGCGCGAATCGAAGCTCGCCGATACCGCCGATCGCGACGGCTTCATCCTCGCCGCGCCCGATGCCGGGGTGCCGACCGGCAAGGGCTTCGCCTGGAACATTCCCGGTGTGCCGACCATCAGCGGCAAAGTGCCCGGCGCAAGCGCGGCCGACGACGTCGGCTATCTGAAGGCGATCATCGACCAGCTCGTCACATCGCACTGTGCCGATCCGGCGCGGGTCTATGTCACCGGCCTGTCGGGCGGCGGGCGGATGGCGTCGTGGATGGCATGCGTTGACGCCGATCGGATCGCGGCGATCGCACCGGTGGTCGGCCTACGCGCGGGCAATCCGTGGCCGCGCGATTACAGCCGCCCCGATCCGGCGACGTGCCGGCCGTCGCGCCCGATGCCGATCCTCGCCTTTGCCGGCGATCACGACACGACCAACCCGATCGACGGCGGCGGCGCGGGCTATTGGCGCTATTCGATGCACGCCGCCGAGCAACGCTGGGCCGCACTCGACCGCTGCACCGCCGCGCCGACGACGCGCTGGGTCAAACCGGGCGTCTATGACGAGGTCTTTGCCGGGTGCGCAAATAAGGCCGAGGTGATCGGCCGCATCGTGGTCGGCGAAACGCATCACTGGATCGCCGACAACGACGCGATGTGGGCGTTCTTCGCGCGCTTCCGCCGCTAGCTCTTCGGGGTCAGCCGCATGAGTTGACCGTTATCGCCGTCCTGGATCATCCAGATCGCGCCATCAGGCGCCTGGGCGATGTCGCGGATTCGCATGTTCATGTTCCACTGATCGGCCTTGGTCGCGCTCGCGCCGCTCAGCTTTATCCGCACCAGCACCTGCGCCGACATGCCGCCGACGATGTAGCTGCCGTCCCAGGCGGGGAACATCGAACCGGTGTAGATGATCGAGCCCGAGGGCGAGATCGACGGCACCCAATAAAGCACCGGCATCTGATAGCCGTCGCCCGCCTTGGGCTTGGCGATCGGCGAGCCGTCATAATTGTCGCCCCAAGAGACGTTGGGCCAGCCGTAATTCTTGCCCGGCTCGATCAGGTTGAGCTCGTCGCCGCCCTTCGGCCCCATCTCGTTTTCCCACAACCGGCCGTCGGCGGCGAAGACGAGGCCGTAGGGGTTGCGATGCCCGGTCGACCAGGTGATCGCTCGCGCGCCGCCCGCCGAAGCCATCGGATTGTCGCTCGGCACGCTGCCGTCGAGGTTGAAGCGCAGGATCTTGCCGAGCGCCTGATCGGGGTTCTGCGCGGGTGTCTTGCGTTGCCGTTCGCCCGAGGCGAGGAACAGATATTTGTGATCGGGCGAGAAGGTGATCACCGCGCCGAACTGGCCGCCATCGCCCGCAGGCAATTGGTGCCACAGCACCTTGAGCCCGTCGAGCCTGGGCTGCGCACCCGAGGTATCGAGCGTGGCGCGGGCGAGTGCGAGGGCGCTGCCGCCGCTGCCCGGCTCCGAATAGCTGAGGTAGATCGCGTGGCTCGACGCGAAATCGGGCGCCAGCGCGACGTCGAGCAGCCCGCCCTGATTGCCGTAATCGACCGCCGGCACGCCCGCGACGTCGGCGACCGTGCCATCGGTCGCGCGCAGCCGGAGGTGCCCCGGCTTCTCGGTCACCAGCAACCGCCCGTCGGGCAGGAAGGCGATCGCGAACGGGTTGTCGAAATGGCCTTCGAGGCTGGCGTTGAACGGCAGGCCGGCGGGAAGCCCTTCGACCGGCTGGCCGGACGGCGTCGGTGTCGGTGTCGCCGTCTGACCGGGCGAAGGGCTTGGCGACGGTGCGGGGCTCGACGCGCTCCCGCCGCCGCTGCTGCAGGCGATCAGCAACGCCAGGCTAGGCACGAGAAACAGGGTCTTGCGCATGGAGCGACCTTTCGAGGTTCGATCCGCCAACGCGCGAGGGGCGCGCAAGTCTCCCCGCGCTTAGCGGCCGAGGGCCTCGGCCGCCTTGACGATCTGCCGTGCTAGAACGTCGACCGCGACGGCGGAAGACGAGACGCGACCGATGATCGTCGCGGTTTCCTCGACCCCTTCCACAGCCGCGCTGCTCAGCTTGACGAGATCACTCGCGGCCTCGCCCTGGCGATGGCTGGCGCCGCCGAGCTCGTCGGCGATCGCCTCCTGCTGGTCGACCCGGCCGCGGGTTGCGCCGAACATCGATTGCGTCGCGTCGACATCGCGGTGGAGCGCGCCGGTGCGGGCATCGATGTCGCGCGTCGCGTCGAAGGTCTGTTGCGACAGGGTCTTGATCGCGTTGGCGACGACGTCGAATCCCCGCCCTGCTTCGCCCGCGCGTGCCGCCTCGATTCGCGCGTTGAGCGCGAGCAGGCGGCTCTGCGTGGCGATGCCGGCGATCAACTGGGTGATCGAGCCGATGCCGTCGGCGGCGGCGCCCAGCGCCTCGACGACGGCGCCGCTGCGACCAACGGCGGCGCGCGCTTCGACAAGCAATGCCGCTTGCTGTCGCACGCCGGCTTCGACCTGTTCGGCGATCGCCGCAAGCTCGGCGGCAAGCAGCGCGGTCGCCTGAATCTGTTCGCTCGCTCGCCGCGCGGCGTCGGTCGCCTCGGCGGCCTCATGGCCGACAGAGCGCGCGATCTCGCTCAGGCTACCGGCGACCCCGCGCAAATTGCGGGCGACCTTCGCCGTCGCGTCATTCAGGGCGACAGATTGGCTCAAGCGGCGCTGCGCCCTGCGTCGATCATCGCGCCGGCAAGGATCTGATACGCCTCGGCCCAGGCGGCCTCGGTCTCGCCATCGAACAGCGGGCCGAGCAATTCGCGCAGCGTGTCGATCAGCGCGGCTCCGACAAAATCATAATGCGCCGCCTGGACGCCATAGCCGACGTGGCGGATCGCGAGTTCGCGCGCGACCGGCAGGATCGAGTCGAGACGATCGAGCCCATCGACCACCGTCGCCAGCGTCAGGACCAGCTTGCGGCCCTGCGCCTTCATGTCGTTCTTGAACAGCGGCCGGACCTGCGGCGCGAGGCGGAACAGACGCTCGTAGAAATGCGCGGCGACCTTGTCGGGGATCGGCACGACATGGACGAAGCTCTGCTGGACGAGATCGATCTGATGCGGAGTCACGGGCGGGCCAAGTCCTTGCGTTGGTTGCGCAAGAGCTAGCCGGCAGACGGTAAAGATTTGGGTAACCGGTCGCGCGGATTGCGACGAACGGAAAAGCAAAAAGGCCGAGGAGCGTGACGCTCCCCGGCCGTTTTTTGGAGAACGGCGCCTTGGCAAAAACGCGGCTCGTCGGACGGGTGCGGCGGCGGTGCCGCCGGCCCGCCGGCCGGTGTGGTTT
>JBQCHO010000112.1:0-49535 GCA_051954635.1 Sphingomonas sp.
CCTCGCCGAAGCCTTCCCAACTGGGCCCCGGCCTTCGCCGGGGTGGTCGCTAAGTAGGTGAGCCACATCCGGCGGATCAGACTGGAAGAGTCAACTCGCCGCAGGCAGCCTTAACCGCACCAGCAGGCCGCCCAGATCCTCGCTCTCCTCGAGCGCCACGGTGCCCTCGTAGATCTCCGCCACGTCGCGGACGATCGCCAACCCCAATCCGGTGCCGGGCTTGCCGCTGTCGAGCCGCGCCCCGCGATCGAACAGGCGGGCGCGGTCGTCCTCGGCGATGCCGGCGCCGTCGTCCTCGACGAGGAACTCGACGAAGCCGGCCTGCGCCAGCACGGTGACGAACACGCTGCCGCCGCCATATTTCGCGGCGTTCTCGATCAGATTGCCGAGCATCTCGTCCAGGTCCTGGCGCTCGACATGGACTTGCAGGTCCTGCGGCCCGTCCATGTCGAAGCGGACATGCGGGTAGAGCCGCGACACCGCGCGTTCGACCGATTCGAGGCTCGGCCACACCTCGGCGCGGCTATGCGCGTGGCCGCGCCGGCCGACCGCGCGGGCGCGGGCGAGGTGGTGATCGACCTGACGGCGCATCGTCCGTGCCTCGCGCACGACCGTTTCGCCGAGATCGTCAGCATCGGCCGTCGCCGCGTTCATGATCACGGTGAGCGGCGTCTTGAGCGCGTGGGCGAGGTTGCCGGCGTGGCGGCGCGCTTCCTCGGCCTGGCGTTCGTTATGTTCGATCAGCGCGTTGAGTTCGTCGACCATCGGCGCGACCTCGATCGGCATCGCCTCGTCGATCCGCGACGCGCGGCCCGCGCGCATGCGGGCGATCGCGAGACGCACCTTGCGCAGCGGCCACAGACCATAAAGCGTCTGGAGACCGGCCATCAGCAGCAGCCCGACGCCGAGCAACAGGAACGACCGCACCAGCGTGCGGCGCAGCACCGCGATCTGCGCGTTGAGCCCGTCGCGGCTCTCGGCGACCTGGAAGCGCCACCAGGTATTCGAACCCGGCAGCTTCAAGTCCTGGACGACGATGCGCAGCTTCTCGGTCGGGAACTGGTCGCTGTTGAACGCGAACGGCTCGATATGGCGCGCGGGATCGCCGAAATCGAGCGTGCGGTCCCACAGCGAGCGCGACGGCAAATCCTCGTGCCCCGCGCCGCTGACCTGCCAGTAGAGCCCCGAATAGGGTTCGAGGAAGCGCTGATCGGCGGCGGTGCGGTTGAACATCAAATCGCCATAGGGGTCGATCTCGGCGGTCAGGATTTGCGCGCGCAGCACGGTTTCGAGCGACTGGTCGAAATAGCTGGTCAGCGCGCTGGTCAGCACGCGATCGAGCGCGAAGCCGCCACCCGCCAGCAGCACGCCGATCCACAGCGCCGCGACGAGGATCATCCGCTGGCTGAGCGAGCCCGTCGTGCGCTGGCGGAGCTGACGACGGCCGAGCAGGAAACGCTGCCACAGCGAGAGGCGCTGCGGCGCGCGCGCGTCCTCCGCCGCCGGGCTGCTCATCCCTCGAACCCCGGCGACTTACGCCTCATCGGGATCCTCGAGGCTGTAGCCGAGGCCGCGGATGGTGGTGATGACGTCCTGCCCGAGCTTCTTGCGGATACGCGTGACGAATACCTCGATCGTGTTCGAATCGCGATCGAAGTCCTGGTCGTAGATATGCTCGATCAATTCGGTGCGGCTGACCACCTTGCCCTTGTGGTGGAGCAAGTAGCTGAGCAATTTGTATTCCTGCGCGGTCAATTTGACCGGGTTGCCGTCCTTGGTGACCTTGCCCGAGCGCGTGTCGAGACGCACGTCGCCCGCGGTGAGTTCGCTCGACGCATTGCCCGAGGCGCGCCGGATCAGCGCACGCAGGCGGGCGATCAGCTCTTCTGACTGGAACGGCTTGGCGACGTAATCGTCGGCGCCGGCGTCGAGCCCGGCGACCTTGTCCGACCAGCTATCGCGCGCCGTCAGCACCAGGACGGGCCTCGTCTTGCCTGCCTTGCGCCAGCGATCGAGCACTGTCAGGCCATCGATTTCAGGCAAGCCGAGATCGAGCACGACGGCGTCGTAACTCTCGGTCTGGCCCAGGAAATGGCCGTCCTCGCCATCGGTCGCGAGGTCGATCGCATAGCCCGCGCCTTCCAGCGTGTTCTTCAATTGCTGGCCCAGATTGGGTTCGTCCTCGACGATCAGAACGCGCATGTCTTTCCCCTGTCGGCGGCGGCGCGAAGCGGCCTTATTGATCGGTACGGCCGACGACACGGCCCGAGCGGCCGTCGACATCGACCCAGATGACCGTTCCATTGCGCAGGAACTTGAGCGTGTAAATGGCGCCGTCCGAATCGAAGTCGAAGCCGAGATATTGCGCGCCCTTCATCATCGGCACGACGCGGCGCTCGATCTCGGGCACGGGCATGATGCGCCCATCCCGCCGCGCCAGGCGCGCCGCCTGCTGGTCGTCGTGACGACGCTGCGCCCCGGCGTCGTTCGCCGGCAGCAGCATCGCCGCCATCATGGCAGTCGCAACGGCTGGTCCCATCTTCATGTCGCCTCGCATATCGACGGGCCGTTGAATACCCTATGAATGCGTCAGGTTCCCTTCTCGGGACATAACTTGCCCATCTCCGCGCTTCCTCCTACCTCGCGTCGCAACATGGCTGCTCCCGTCCTCGCATATGAAAATCTCGGCTTGATCCAGGGATCGGGCTGGCTGTTCCGCAATATCGACATCCATATCGGCGCGCGCGACAGGCTGGCGCTGATCGGCCGCAATGGTGCGGGCAAGACGACGCTGCTCAAGCTGCTCGCTGGGCGGATCGATCCAGACGAAGGGCGGCGGACGATCGTGCTGGGGACGCGCGTCATCCTGCTCGAACAGGAACCCGATCTCAGCGCGTTCGCGAGCTTGCGCGAATACACGCTGGCCGGTGACGATGCGCCCGCGGAACACGAGGTCGCCGCGATCGCCGACCAGATCGGCATCGATCTCGACCGCGCCGCCGCGACCGCGAGCGGCGGTGAGCGACGCCGCGCGCAGATCGCCCGCGCGCTGGCGCAATCGCCCGACGTCCTGCTGCTCGACGAGCCGACCAACCATCTCGATCTCGCCGCGATCGAATGGCTCGAAGACTGGCTCAAGCGCTTCTCGGGCGCGTTCGTCGTGATCAGCCACGATCGCACCTTCCTCACCCGGCTGACGCGCTCGACCTTGTGGCTCGATCGCGGCGCGATGCGGCGCCACGAGGTCGGCTTCGGCGGCTTCGATGCCTGGACCGAGGCGGTCTATGCCGAGGAAGCGCGTGCCGCCCAGAAGCTCGACGCCAAGTTGAAGCTCGAGGAACATTGGCTGCTGCGCGGCGTCACCGGGCGGCGGCGGCGCAACCAGGGGCGCCTCACCAAGCTCAAGGAAATGCGTGCCACACGCGCCGCGATGATGGGCCCGCAGGGCGCGGCGAACCTGACGATCGGCACCGACGACGTCCGCACCAAGACGGTGATCGACGCTGAGAAGGTGACCAAGCGTTACGGCGAGCGCGCGGTGATCAAGGATTTCAGCCTGCGCATCACCCGCGGCGACCGCATCGGCATCGTCGGCGCGAACGGCGCGGGCAAATCGACGCTGCTCAAATTGCTGACCGGCGAGATCGAGCCCGACGAAGGCCGCGTCAAGCTCGCCAAGACGCTGGACGCGGTGATCATCGATCAGCAGCGCAGCCTGCTGTCGCCCGAGAAACGCGTGCGCGACGTGCTCGCCGACGGCGGCGACTGGATCGAGGTGCAGGGCGTCAAGAAGCACATCCAGGGCTATCTCAAGGAATTCCTGTTCGAGCCCGGCATCGCCGACGCGCGGATCGCAACTTTGTCGGGGGGCGAGCGCTCGCGACTGCTGCTCGCGCGCGAATTCGCCCGGCCGTCGAACCTGCTGGTGCTCGACGAGCCGACCAACGATCTCGATCTCGAAACGCTCGACCTGCTCCAGGAAGTGATCGCCGATTATGACGGCACGGTGCTGATCGTCAGCCACGATCGCGACTTTCTCGATCGCACGGTGACGGTCACGGTCGGGCTCGACGGTTCGGGCTTCGCCGATATCGTCGTCGGCGGGTATGAGGACTGGCAGCGCAAGCGCGTCCAGCGCGCCGAGCCGAAGCGGGCTGTTGCTGCCAAGCCGGCCGCCGCGGCTCCGCCGCCGCCCAAAGCGGCGAAACTCAGCTACAAGGACCAGCGCGACTACGACCTGCTGCCCAAGCGGATCGACGAGCTCGACCGGGGCATCGCGCGCGACGAGGCGGCGCTGGCCGATCCCGATCTCTACGCGAAGAACCCGGCGAAGTTCGACACACTGATGGCCGCGATCGCCAAGGCGCGTGAGGAGAAGGACGCGGCGGAGTTGCGCTGGCTCGAACTCGCCGAGCAGGTCGAGGCGCTGGCGGGCTAGTCGATCGCCTTGCCGGCGCGGCCGGCGAGATCGACGACATATTGCCACGCGACGCGCCCCGATCGGCTGCCGCGGCGGGTGGCCCAGGCGATCGCTTCGTGGGGATCGAAGCTCAGGCCATAGGCCTCGGCATAGGTGCGGACGATATCGACATAGCCGTCCTGATCGACGACGTGGAAACCGAGGCTGAGCCCGAAGCGATCGGCGAGCGCGAGGTGATCGTCGACCGCGTCGCGCTGGTTGATCGCGCTTTCCTGCTCGGCAATGTCGCGCGGCACGAGGTGGCGGCGGTTCGACGTGACGATCAGTCGGGTGTTCTTCGGCCGCGCCTCGGCGCCGCCCTGCAGCATCGAGCGGAGCTGGCGTGCGTCGGCGGCGGCGTCGAAGCCGAGATCGTCGATGAACAAGGCGAACGCGCGGTCGACAGGCGCGATCGTGTCGAACAAGGCGGGCAGGCCGTGGAGACCGTCGCCCGGCGCCTCTACAAGCGCGAGATCGCCGCCCGCCGCCTGGATCGCGGCGACCGCGCTCTTGACTACCGCCGACTTGCCGGTGCCGCGCGCGCCCCACAGCAACACGTCCTGCGCGGCATGGCCGGCCGCGAGCCGTTCGAGATTGGCGGTGAGCGCCGCCTTTTGCTGCTCGATGCCGTGAAGCATCGCGAGCGGCAGCGGCGAAAAGTCGCGCGCCGCAACTAACGTGCCCTGACGCCAGACATAGGCCGGGTGCGCGCGCGGATCGGCGGGCGCGGGCGGCGGCGGGGCGAGGCGGTCGAGCGCGGCGGCGATACGGTCGAGCGGATCGGTCATGATCGCTGTCCTACGCGGTTCGGCGGGCGATGGGAACGTATCTCCCGTTCGTGCTGAGCCTATCGAAGCGCATTGGTGGCCACGCCCTTCGACAGGCTCAGGGCGAACCGAGGTTAGGAAACGCTCGCCAGGTGTGCACGAATACTCGGATCGGCGGGCGCGAGGCTGGTGGCCTTGACCAGCAATTGCCGCGCGCCGTCGCGGTTACCGGCCTTGGCGAGCGCCCAGCCATAGGCATCGACCACCGCCGGGTTCATCGGCGCGAGCGCGTAGGCGGCGGTGCCGTAATGGCTTGCGGTCTCGGCGTTGCCGGATTCGGCATAAGCCAGCGCGAGTTCGCCGAGGATCGCGGCGTCGCGGTTGCCGATCGTGCCGCGCAACCCTTCGAGCGTATCGATCGCGGCGGCCCAATCGTGCGCGGCGAGTTGCCAGCTCGCGGCGAGGCGGCGCGCAGGGATATCGGCGGGGTTCTGCGACAGGAACAGCGCCAGCGCACGCTGCGCGGCGTCGGGCTGGCCGGCGCGATCGAGCGCCTCGACCAGGCGGAGCATCGTCGGTTCGTCGAAATCGAGATTGGCGGCGCGTTGATAAGCCGTCGCCGCGTCCGAATAGCGACCGAGCGCCCACAGCGTATCGCCGAGCACGGTCTGCGCTTGCGGCGACCCCGGCGAGGCGGCGGCGAGCGCCTGGGCATGGCCGAGCGCGGCGCTCGCCTGGCCGGCTTCGAGGAAGCCGCGGATCAGCCCCAATTCGGCGACCGGATCGCCCGGCGCAGCGTCGACCGCCCCCGCAAGCGACGTCACACCGTCATCGCTGCCGAACGGCGCGGGCGACGGGCGTGCCGAGTTCGCCGCGCGATCGAGGAAGCGCGCCGCCCAATCGCGCTGGCCCTCGGCCTCGAAGGCGCGCGCGATGAGGGTGAGGGTGTAGCTGTCGGCATCGGCCCGGAGGCCGATCGGACGCAACGCGTCGAGCGCATCGGCGGGGTTGCCGGCGTCAACCAGTGCCGCGCCGAGCAGGCGGATCGCGGTAAAATTATACGGCTGGCCATCGCGCAGCGCCCCCCATTTGTCGGCGGCCTGCTGAAAAGCTCCGTTCCGGAAATCGAGCGCGCCGCCGAGCAGCTGCGCGCCGGGCATGTCGTCCAGCGCGCCGTCGGTCTTGTCGAGCAGGTCGCGCGCGAGATCGTCATTGCCCGCGCGCGCGGCGAGCACCGCCTGGAGGTAATAGGCCATCGGATCGTTGGGCCGTTCGGCCAGCGTCAGGCGGCTGGCTTCGAGCATCTCCCTATATCGACCCAGATCGCCGAGCGTCGCCGCCTTGGCGAGCAGCGTGTCCGGGTTACCGGGATCGACCTTGAGCGCCGCATCGAACCACGGCAGCGACGCGACCAAGCCGTAGCGATCGCGGACCAGCATGGCCTTGATCGTCAGCGCGTTCGCGTCGCGGCGGGTGAGCGCGAGCGCGCGGCCGATCGCGTCGTCGGCGCCGGCCACGTCGCCCGACTGGCGGCGCAGGCGCGCGAGGTCGGTCCAGGCGGCGGCGTCGCCGTCATTGGTGTCGAGCCAGTCTTCGAGCAATGCGCGGCCATCGGGGAGGTCCCCGCTGGCAGCGAGCGCGCGCGCCTTCACGCGGATCGCGTAGCCGGCATAACGGTGAAGCGCGCGATCGGCCTCGGGGATCGCCTGGTCGGCCTCGTCCTCGAGCAGCCAAGCTTCGGCGTAGAGCTGGTGCAGGCGATTGCCGTCGAACCCGGTCGACTTGGCGCGATCGAGTTCGGCCTCCGCAGCCGCGCCGTTACCCGCGGCGAGATAGAGCCGCGCTAGCAGCGCATGGGCGGGCGCCCAATCGGGATCGTTGCGCACCGCAGCAGCAGCTTGGGCGCGCGCCCCGCTCATATTGCCGGCGCGGTAGAGCGTCAGCGCCTCGACGATCTCGCCATGCGCCCAGGACGGGTGCGGCATGTTGCGCCAGTGCCGCACGCCGAGCGCCGCCCCCGCGACCAGCACCGCGGCCGCCAGCGCGACCGCGCCGCGCTTCAGCCACGGCGCCGGCACCCGCCAGCGGCGACGCCGGCGGCGGACCCAGCGTTGCTGTCCGCGCTCAGCCGTGGAGGCCATAGCTCTTCAGCAGATCGTAGAGCGTCGGGCGGCTGATCCCGAGCAATTTGGCGGTCGAGGAGATGTTGCCGTCGGCGCGGGCGAGCGCGTGGCGGATCACCTTGCGGTCGGTCGCCTCGCGCGCGGCCTTCAGGTTGATGACGCTGCCGTCGTCGCCCTCGGCAAGATCGAGATCGGCGGCAGTGACGCTCTTGCCCTCGGCCATGATGACCGCGCGCTTGATGCGGTTTTCGAGCTCGCGGACATTGCCCGGCCAGCCCCATGCGTCGATCGCGGCGCGGGCATCGGGGGCGAGGCCGGTGACCTGCGGGTTCATCGTCGCGGCATATTTGGTCAGGAAATGGCGCGCGAGCAGCCCGGCATCGCCCGGCCGCTCGGCGAGCGAGGGGATGCGCACGACGATCTCGGCGAGCCGGTAATAAAGGTCCTCGCGGAACGACCCCGCGGCGACCATCGCATCGACATCCTGATGCGTCGCGCAGACGATCCGCGTGTCGACCGCGATGGCCTTGCGCCCGCCGATCCTCTCGATCACGCGCTCCTGCAGGAAGCGCAGCAGCTTGACCTGGAGCGCCAGCGGCACGTCGCCGATCTCGTCGAGGAACAGCGTGCCCCCCGCGGCGAGCTCAATCTTGCCCTCGGTGGTCTTCACCGCGCCGGTGAACGCGCCCTTTTCGTGCCCGAACAGCTCGCTTTCGAGCAGCGTTTCGGGGATCGCCGCGCAGTTGATCGCGACGAACGCGCCGTGGCGCCTTGGGCTTGCGTCATGAAGCCCGCGCGCGAGCAATTCCTTGCCGGTGCCGCTCGCGCCCAGGAGCATCACCGAGACGTCGGCGCCGGCGACGCGCTCGATCGTGCGGGTGACCTTGAGCATCTCGGGCGCGGCGGTAATCATCCCGCCGAGCGCGGCGCGGCCGTTGGCCTGCGCGGCGAGCCGCCGGTTTTCTGCCTCGAGCGCGTGGACGTGAAACGCGCGCTCGACGATCAGCCCGAGCGCATCGATGTCGATCGGCTTGCTGTAGAAATCCCACGCGCCATCGGCGATCGCCTTCAACGCACTCTCGCGCGCACCGTGGCCCGAGGCGACGATCACCTTGGTATCGGGCTTGAGCGACAGGATTTCGGCGAGCGCGGCGAAGCCTTCGGTCACGCCGTCGGGATCGGGCGGCAGCCCGAGATCGAGCGTGACGACGTCGGGCTCCTCGGCGCGGAGCAGCTCGATCGCCTGGCCGCGATCGCTCGCGACGAGCACCTCATAACCGTCATAGGCCCAGCGCAACTGGCGCTGGAGGCCGAGATCGTCCTCGACGATCAGCAATTTGCGTAGCGACTCGCTCATGCCGCCCGCCCGATTGCATTGCTGGCGGCGAGCGGCAGCGCCACGCGGAAGCGCGTGCCTTCGCCCTCGCGGCTGGCGACGGTCAGCGTGCCGCCCATCGCCTCGGTCAATTGCCGCGCCTCGAACGCGCCGATCCCGAACCCGCCGGGCTTGGACGAGACGAACGGGCGGAAGAGCTGGTCGCGCACGAATGCCGGCGCCATGCCGCAGCCGTGATCGATCACGTCGATCGTCGCGCTGCCGCCGTCCTCGCCGAGCGCGATCGTGACGGGCATGTCGGCGGCGCTCGCCTCGATGGCGTTCTGGACGAGGTGACCGAGCACCTGATCGAGCCGCGCCGGATCGGTGAGCGCGAAGCGAGCCTCGCCGACGCGCGTGATCGGGTGCTGCGCGCGGCGCGCGGCGACGAGCCGATCGACGAGGTCGCCGAGATCGACCGGCACCGCGCGTTCAGCGCGACCGCGATGATGCTGTGACAGGCGTTGCAGAAGCGCGTTCATCCGCGTCGCCGCATCACCCAGGGTCGCGACCATATCGGCACGGAACTCGGGGTTGTCGGCGTGGCGTTCGGCGTTGCGCGCGACCAGCGTCAATTGGCTCACCAGGTTCTTGATGTCGTGGATGATGAAGGCGAAGCGGCGGTTGAACTCGTCGAACCGCCGCGCCTCGGCGAGCGCGGCATGGCTGGCCGATTCGGCGAGATAACTCGCCGCCTGGCGGCCGAGCATCTTGAGAAGATCGAAATCCTCCCAATCAAGCCGCCGCGCGACCGGCGGCCGCGCGAGCACGATCGCCCCGGCGAGGCGGTTGAAATGGACGAGCGGGACGATCGCCCACGCCTCGGCCGAGTCGAGCAACCATAGCGGAAGCGTCGCGCGCTCGGCAGGATCGCCGGCGTGCGCGCGGAGCGGATCGAGCTCGACGATCCGCCCGGTCTCGGCAAGATGCCGGACGAGCCGCTGGTCGGCGACCGCGGCGGTATGATCCGGCCAGTTCCACGCACCACTGACCGCAAGGCCCGCGCCGTCGGGGGTGAGCAGCAGCCCGGCGGGCGCATCGGTGACGTCAGCCACTGCCTTGACGATGCGGCGTTCGAGCGGCGCGTCGTCATCATCGGGGCGGCCGAGCGTATCGGTGAAGCGCACCCATTCGGCGCGATAGTCGTAGCGGTGGCGGAACAGATGCTTGGCGAGCTTGACGCGCGTCCACGCGCGCAGCCACGGCGTCGCGATCAGCGTCAGCATCGCCGCGGTCGCGCCGAACACGAAGGCAGTCTGCGCGATCCGCGCCTGCGTGCCGCCGAGCCCGCCGATCAGCCCCATCGCGACGGTCATCGCCGCGATGTAGAGCGCGAGCGCAGCGATCGAAAGCGACTGGTACGCTACGGTGCGCGACAATTGCAGCGACCAGTCGCCGTTACGATGCACCGCGAGCGCGAAGACCGGCGCGAGGACGATCGCGGTCAGCCCGCGCGCGGCGATCATGCCGTCGGGCCAGTGCTCGCTGAAATAGCCCGCGGCATAGAGCGTCAGGTCGACCCCCCAGAACAAGGCGAGCGCGGCGACGAGCAAGCGGATGCCGTGGCGGTCGCGCGGCGCGACCGCTTCGTGGAGGTGATGGACGAGCACCAATGCGCTCATCGCCGCCATCAGCCGCAGAACCATGACTGCCGCGACGAGCGCGTCGGGCACCGGGCCGAGCGCGGCGGCGAGCGCGACGTCGAGCGTCGTCGCGGCGACGGTGATGACCAGCACGACGCCGTAGATCAGCGTGACCGCGATCGCCTGCCGCTCGTCGCGCCCGCGCCGCGCGAGCGCGAACATGAAGGCAAGCCAGGCGAGGTCGCGCAGGCTTTCGGTCAACCGCGCGGCGAGATCGCGCGGCCCGAGCCCCGCAACCGCGAGCGCCCAGAGCGCAGTGCACGCAAGCGCGGCGGTAAACGCCAGCCGCGGCACCGCGTCGCCCGCGCGCCGCGCCTGCGACACCGCGACCAGCCCGAACAGCAGCGCCGCGAGCGCGTGGCCCCACAGGGTAACGCCTGCGACCATCCTACCGTGCGCCCTCGGGGAACAGCACGACCCGGATCGTCTGAAGGAGGATCAACAGGTCGAGAAAGGGCGAGTAATTCTTGGCGTAGTAGAGGTCGTATTCGAGCTTCTGCCGCGAATCGTCGATCGACGCGCCGTAAGGATAGTTGATCTGCGCCCAACCCGTGATCCCCGGCTTCACCATGTGGCGCTCGGCATAATAAGGCAGTTGCTGTTCGAGATCGTCGACGAATTGCGGGCGCTCGGGGCGCGGGCCGACGAAACTCATTTCGCCCTTGAGCACACTCCAGGTCTGCGGCAGCTCGTCAATGCGCAGCTTGCGGATGATGCGGCCGATCCGGGTGATACGCGGATCGTCCTTTTCTGCCCACACGGCCTTGCCGGCGACCTCGGCATCCTGGCGCATCGAGCGCAACTTCACGATGTCGAAGCCCTGATTGTAGAGCCCGACGCGGCGCTGGCGATAAAAAGCCGGGCCCTTGCTCTCGAGCTTGATCGCCAGTGCGGTGATAAGGATCAGCGGCAGTGCGAGGATCAGCAAGGTCAGGCTGGCGAGGATATCGAACAGCCGCTTGAACAGGCTCGACAGCATCCGGCTCGACGAGAAGCCATCGGAAAAGATCAGCCATGACGGGTTGACGCTGTCGAGATCGACGCGCCCGGTCTCGCGTTCGAGGAAGGTCGAGATTTCGTTGACGTGGACGCCGGTGGTCTTGATCCGCAGCAGGTCCTTCAAGGGCAGCGCGTTGCGTCGCTCTTCGAGCGCCAGCACGACTTCGCTGGCGTTCAAGAGCACGACGTGATCGGCGAGATTGTAGATGGCGTCGCGGGTGATCGCTTCGGGGATGACGCGGTTGGCCTCGCTCATCGAGACATAGCCCACGACGACGAACGCGGCCGAGGGCGAGGCGGCGAGCGTCTTCAGCCGCGCCGCGCGCGGCCCCGCACCGAGCACGACGATCCGCCGTTTGAACACCTGGCTGCCGAGCGTCTTGCCGAGGAGGATGCGCAGCCCCATCAGCAGCACGATCGAAAAGCCCATCGCGTAGAGCAGGTTCGATCGCCAGAAGGTCACCGCCGGGATCAGGAAGAAGATCAGGCTTAAAAAGATCGTGCCGAGCGAGATCGCGATCAGCAGGCGCGCGCCGGCGACGCGCAGCGAGCGCAACGCGTCGGCGCCGTAAACGCCGACCGCGATCATCGCGAGGTCGAGGCTGACGGCAAAGCTGGCGAGCTGCGGGATGCGCGTCGACATCGGCTCGACGATCATGCCGATCTGCCCAGCGCGGATCGTCCAGCCGAGTTCGGCCGAGGCGAGCAGCAGCACGATGTCGAACAGCCCGAGCAGCAGCACGGCGTTCGGCACATAATGTTTGAACAACCGAATCATCGCCGTTCGCGCTCAAGTGTAAAGCATTCCGACATGCTTGCGGGTGTCGCAGAAATTGACAAACAAAGATTGAACGCGGGCGCATCCAATTGGGAATTTGCACGTTTTGCGGAGCGGGGCAGTTCAGCCTACATTCCATTTCCCAAGACTTTGGAGACCGCGATGTCCGATCAGCCGCGTATTGTGCCTGCGATCCTGTCGGGAGGCGCGGGGACGCGGTTGTGGCCGATGTCCAGGCCCGAGCGGCCCAAGCAATTGCTGCCCCTCACCGCGAGCGAAACGATGCTGCAGCTCACCGCGCGCCGCGCGGCCGATGCCGCGCGGTTCGCCGCGCCGATCGTCGTCGGCAACGCCGCGCATGCCGAGGCGATCGAGGAGCAGCTCGATTCTGCCGGGGCGGCACCTCAGGCACTGATCCTCGAACCTGCCGGCCGCAACACCGCGCCGGCGATCGCGCTGGCCGCGATCGCGGCCGGTGCGGGTGCGGCACCACTGCTGGTGATGCCATCCGATCATGTCATCAAGGACGTCGACGCCTTTCATGCCGCGATCGAGCGGGCGCTACCGCTGGTCAACGACGGCTGGCTGATTACCTTCGGGATCACGCCCGATGCGCCCGAGACCGGCTATGGCTGGATCGCCGAGGGCGAGGAGATTGCCAGCGGCGTTCACCGCGTCGACCGCTTCGTCGAGAAGCCGCAAAAGGACCGCGCCGAGGCGATGCTCGCGGCGGGCGGGCATTATTGGAATGGCGGCATCTTCCTGTTCCGCGCCGACATGTTTTTGGGTGCGTTGTCGGTCCATGCGCCCGACATGCTTGTCGCCTGCCAGCGCGCGATGGACGGCGCGACGCATGACGGGCGGCGGATCAATCCCGATGCCGACGCCTTTGCCGCTTCCCCATCCGATTCGATCGATTATGCGGTGATGGAGAAGGCCGATCGCGTCGCCGTGGTGCCGGTCGATATGGGCTGGAGCGACGTCGGCAGCTGGGACGCGCTCCATGCGCTGAGCGATCTCGACGGTGAGCGTAACGCCCATGCCGGGCAGGTGTTGTCGATCGATTCGAACAATTGCCTGGTGCGCTCCGATGGCCCGCGCATCTCGTTGGTCGGCGTCCACGACCTGATCGTCGTGGCAAGCGGCGATGACGTGCTGATCGTGCCGCGAGGCCGCAGCCAGGAAGTCAAGAAGCTGATCGAGGCGATGAAGGGATGACTGCCGAGTCGAACGCGGCGCCCAACCAACTGAAATCGCGCGGGCACGCCTTACTATCGCCTTCTCGACCGGCACGGCAACTTTGCCGAAGCGTAAGGTCTGGCTGTTCTCCGGTTTCCAGCTCGTCACTCGATGGTTGGCCGTTTCCGCAAGTGGTGGCCGTCAAGGCCCCGGGCGGCTGACGCATCGACGAAACTCTGCGCTGGATCGCCGACTTCGTCTAACCGGCCGGCGGCGCGAATCTGTCGAGATAGCCGGTGATGCGCGCCTTCAGCGCCTTCCACGGCTTAGGCCGCACGAACGCCGGGATCGCCACCAGCGCATAAGGGAACGCGACGAGCAGCCCCGCCAGCGCCAGCAGTGCGACGCCCGCAACGATGGGCGCCAGACGCGCGATTCGACCCGTCGTCGGATCGACCGCGAGCCGGCGGGGGCCCTTGGCGTCGTACCAGGTTCGGGTCGTCAGAATGCCACGGCCGTCGAACGCGGTCTGTCGGAAGGTCGGCCCGCCGGTCGTCTCGCGCCGCATCGGCGTTTGCGCGCCGCTGTCGATCACCACCAGCCGACCGCCGCGTTCGATGACGCGCTGGCGCGGCGGGGGTGCTTCGAGCTTCACCGCGCCCGCGCCTTCCAGTCGGCGGCGGTCTGGCCCCACAAATCGACGCGCACCGCGTCAAGGGGCGGCGGCAGCGTTGCAGGTCCGCGATGGACCGACCCGAGTCGTTCGGCGAGCGCGATCGACCGCACATTGTCGGGCGCGATGCTGTGCACGATGTCGTCCCAATTGAGCACATCGACCGCATAATCCATCGCCGCACACGCCGCCTCATAGGCATAACCGCGCCCGGCGAACCCGCGTGCGACGCCCCAGCCGATCTCGGTGCCCGGCCAGCCCTCGGGCTGCCACGGCCCGATCCGCCCGACCCAGGCGCCGGTCGCGCGCTCGATCACCGAGAATTGCGAGAAACCCCGCGTCAGCCACGCGCCCGCGCGCAGCGTCAAGTCGCGCCACGCGACTTCGCGGCCCATCGCGCCGCCCAGGAAGCGCATCTGCTCGGCGTCCGCGGCAAATGCCGCATAGGCCTCGAAATCGTCGCCGTTCAGCGGGCGCAGCATCAGCCGCTCTGTGAACAGCACCGGCAGCATCAGGCGAACTTGTCCCGAAGCGCGAGCATCGCCAGCGCCGCCTTGGCCGCCTCGCCGCCCTTGTCCTTCTCGCTCGGGCGGGCGCGGGTCAGGGCCTGGGCTTCGTTCTCGACCGTCAGGATGCCGTTGCCGATCGCCAGGCCATCCATCGACAGCGCCATCAGCCCGCGCGCGCTTTCGCCGGCGACGATCTCGAAATGATAGGTCTCGCCGCGGATGACGACGCCGATCGCGACATAGCCGTCATAGCGCCCGCTCTCGCTCGCCAGCGCCACCGCGCCGGGAATTTCGAGCGCGCCGGGGACGGTGATCGTCTCGTGGCTGTGGCCCGCGGCTTCGATCGCGGCGCGGGCGCCGTCGAGCAGCAGGTCGTTGAGATGCTCGTAGAAACGCGCTTCGACGATCAGGATATTGGCCATTTCACCTCCGTTCGCCCTGAGCTTGTCGAAGGGCGAGTTTGAACGCAAGGCGGGCTTCGACAGGCTCAGCCCGAACGGTAGTGGACTGTCAGGCGATCGCCCGCTCGCCGACGATCGACAGGCCGTAACCGTCGAGCCCGACCAGCGTGTGGTGGGTGTTGGTGAGCAGCACCATTTCCTCGATGCCCAATTCGGTCAGGATCTGCGCGCCGACGCCGTAGTCGCGCAGCTCGTCCATATCGGCGGGCTTCAATTGCCCGGCCTTGGCCTGCACCGCACGGGTGAAGGCGTCGCCGCGCTGGCTGGCGAGCAGGACGACGACGCCCGCGCCTTCCTCGCCGATGATTTCCATCGATCGCTTGAGCATGTCGCCGCGCGCCCCGCCCTCGCCGAAAATGTCGGTGAACGGCGACAGCGCGTGCATGCGCACCAGGGTCGGCTTGTCGGGATCGATCTTGCCCTTGACCAGCGCGATCTGCTCGGTGCCCTCCGCCTTGTTGTAGAAGGTGACCGCACTCCACTCACCGCCCCAGCGGCTGGCGAAGCGCGCCTCGGCGCGGCGCTCGACAAGATGGTCGTGGCGCCTCCGGTAAGCGATCAGGTCGCGGATCGTGCCGATCTTGATGTTGTGACGCTGCGCGACTGAGACGAGATCGTCGAGGCGGGCCATCGTCCCGTCCTCGTTCATGATCTCGCAGATCACGCCCGAGGGGTTGAGCCCGGCCAGCCGCGCGACGTCGACCGCCGCTTCGGTATGACCGGCGCGGACCAGCACGCCGCCATCGCGCGCGACCAGCGGGAAGACGTGGCCCGGCGTGACGATCTCGTCGGCGCCCTTTCCCGAATCAATCGCCACCGCGATCGTCCGCGCGCGATCGGCCGCCGAAATGCCGGTGGTGACGCCGTCGCGCGCCTCGATCGAGACGGTGAAGGCGGTTTCGTGCCGCGTGCCGTTCTTGCGGCTCATCAGGTCGAGCCCGAGGCTGTCGACGCGGCTCTTGGTCAGCGCGAGGAAGATCAGCCCGCGGCCGTGCGTCGCCATGAAGTTGATCGCGTCGGGGGTCGCCATCTGCGCGGGAATGACGAGATCGCCTTCATTCTCGCGGTCCTCGTCATCGACCAGGATGAACATCCGGCCGTTGCGCGCCTCGTCGATCAATTCCTCGGGTGAGGAGAGGAAACCGTGGCGGAGATGCGCGAGCTTGGGATCAGGCTTGGCCACGATAGGCCTCCATGCGTTTGAGATAGCGGGCGAGGACGTCGATCTCGATATTGACCGGCTGGCCGGCGGCGAGATCGCCGAGCGTCGTCACCGCCTGGGTGTGCGGGATGATGTTGACGGTGAAACGGGTGCCGTCGGCCGCGTCGTCCACGGTGTTGACGGTGAGCGACACGCCGTCGAGCGTGATCGACCCCTTGGCCGCGACGAACGGCGCGAGGTCGCGCGGCAGGCGGACCGTGATGCGCTTCGAATCGCCGGCGGGCGCGACCTCGACGATTTCCGCCACACCATCGACATGGCCGGTGACGATGTGCCCGCCCATTTCGTCGCCCAATTTCATCGCGCGTTCGAGGTTGAGCCGCTTGCCGGCGGTCCACTGACCTTGCGCCGTGCGCGACACGCTCTCGCCCGAGATATCGACCGCGAACCAGTTCGGGCCCTTGTCGACGACGGTGAGGCACACGCCCGAACACGCGATCGACGCGCCGAGATCGACGGCGGCGGTGTCATAAGCGGTGCCGATGACGACGCGCAGATCGCCGCGCTGCTCGACGCGCTCGATCGTGCCGACATCGGTGATGATTCCGGTGAACATAAACCTGTCAGTCTCCCCGGTGGCGCAGGTAGACCTCCAACCGGTCGCTGCCAAGGTTTCGTGCGTCGGCGAGCCGCCACCGCCCATGCGCCTCGCCGAGATTGTCGAGCCCGATATCGCCGATCGCCGCCTTGCCGCCGCCGAGGACGATCGGCGCGCGGTAGATCAGCAACCGATCGACGAGGTCGGCGGCAAGGAAGGCCGCGGCGGCCCGCGCACCGCCCTCGACGAGCAGGTGATCGACACCATTCAAGGCGGCGACGTCGTTGGGAGAGGCGATGCGCTCCCACCCATCGTCGTCGCCGCTTCTGCGGGCATGACGGGTTAGGATAAGTCGCCGCGGCGACCGCCCTTCCAACCCCGGCAACCGCACATCGAGCCTCGGCGCATCCGCCTCGACCGTCCCGCGCCCGACCAGGATCGCTTCATGCCGCGCACGTTCGAGATGCGCGTGTGCGCGCGCCTCGGGCCCGGTAATCCAGCGACTCTCGCCCGACGCCAGCGCGATGCACCCGTCGAGCGAGGTCGCCAGCTTGAGCGTTACTTGCGGCCGCCCCAATGCCTGTCGCGTCAGGAACCCCGCCATCGCCGCGCGCGCCTGCGTCGCGAGCACACCGCGCGTCATCGCGATCCCCGCTGCCTCCAGCCGCGCCGCGCCGCTGCCGTCGGTCCGCGGATCGGGGTCGCCGAGCGCGAACACCACACGCGCCACCCCCGCCTCGACCAGCAACGTCGAACACGCCGGCCCCCGCGCGCTCTCATGCGCGCACGGCTCGAGCGTCACGTACATCGTCGCCCCGCGCGCCGCGTCGCCTGCTTGTGTCAGCGCCATCGCCTCGGCATGCGGCCGCCCGCCCGGCTGCGTCCAGCCGCGCCCGACCACGCGGCCATCCTTTACGATCACGCACCCGACATTGGGATTGGGCGCCGTCAGCCCACGCCCGCGCTCGGACAGCGCGAGCGCCGCCGTCATCCAGCGCGCGTCCTCGGCGGTTAGAGCCAAGGCGACAGCTCGTTGCCCAGCCGCTGATATTCCTGCTGCCGCTCCTTCAGCGCCTGGTCGAGCTCGGCCTGTTCCTTGGCCTTCTTGGCGGCATCGACCTTCTGCTGGGCGAGGATTTCGGCCTCGCTGCGGTTGAGCGGCCAGCTCTGCACGTAGATGATCTCTTCGTGATAGGGCACCGGCGGCGGGCGCGAATCGTGGACGAACCCGGCGATGATCGCGATCGTAATCGCCATCGCCAGCAGCAGGAACCAGATTTCGTACGGCTTGCGGCGCGTGAGAAGCAGGCGCTTCACGTCGCGATACGCGCGCCGCACCGAGAAATAACGCAGGACGGACATGGCCCCGAAGATAGGGCGTCACCCGGCGCGAGGCCAGCGTTTGATCTTGCGGCGCCGGCTGTCCCGCCGGCGGCCCATCCAGAACCGTTCGTCCTGAGCTTGTCGAAGGACGGGTGACAGGCGCAGCGCGCGCGCCAAGCACTTCGACAAGCTCAGTGCGAACGGGGGGTAAATCCGAGCGCTGCGCCGGCTAATCGTCCTCGAGCACGAAGCTCACGCTCATCGTCTTCCATTGCTCGACCGGGACGTCGCCGCGCGTCGCCGGTTTGAAGCGCCACTTGGCCAGCGCGCGGTCGCGCGTCGCGATGAAGAAGGCGTCGCTCGTCGCCGACACGCGCTCGATCTGCCTCACGCGTCCGTCGACGCCGATCAGCACGCGCACGACGACGCGGCCCTCGCGTTCGGCGCGGCGTTCGGACGGCGGATAGGTCGGTTGGAAATCGCTCGCATAGCGCGGATCGATGCCGGCGCCGACCAGCGGCGGCAGCGGTGTCGGGCTCGGCTCTGCCGCAGGCGTGACGCCGCCATTGAGCCCCGTGATCGCGATCGGATCGCCCGGCACGCTCGGGATGATATCGATCGGCGACGGCTTGGGCAGCGGCACGTCGGGCTGGGGAATGAACGGCTGCGGCGCGGGATGCGCGGCGCGTGGCTGGGGTTGCGGGGTCGGCTCGGGCGGTGGTGGCGGCGGGATCGGGATGAAGGTGGTCTCGATCGGATGATCCTTGATTCCGATCACGTTCGGCGCGGCATAGACCAGCGCCAGCAGCACCCCGCCGACCGCGAACAGCGATGCGCCCAGGCTGACAGGGTCGATCGCGCGCGACCCGGCATGACGATCCGCATACATAGCCTTTTCTCCTCGACATTCTCCTAAATCGCCCGGTCGTTTCGCCGGGTTGATTGCAATGTTACAACATCACGTCTGGTGCGACAAACATATTCTTCTTCAGCCGCTTGCCAGCCGCTCCAGCGCGCGTGCGCGGCCGATCAGCGGCAGCAGCGCCGCCATGTCGGGGCCGTGATCGCGCCCCGTCAGCGCGCGGCGCAGCGGCAGGAACAGCGCCTTGCCCTTGCGGCCGGTCTGTTCCTTGAGTGCCCCGGTCAGCGCGTGCCAAGGGTCGCCCGTCCAGTCGATCTCGGCGGCAGTCGCGGCGGCGCGCGCCAGGAAATCACGATCCTCCTCGGCCACGGCCGGCGCCTCGACCGGCCCCTCGACAACGTGCCACCAGTCCGCCGCCTCGGCGACGATCGACAGATTGGGCCGGATCGCCGCCCATGCCGCCGCGTCCATCCCCGCCGGCACCCGATCGGCAACCGCGGCGTGATCGAGCTGATGGACGATCCGCGTGTTGACCGCGGCAAGCTCGGCCTCGTCGAACCGCGCCGGCGCGCGGCCGAAGCGGGCGAAATCGAACGTCGTGGTCAGCGCCGCGGCGTCGACCAAAGGCTCGACTGGATCGCTCGTCCCGATCCGCGCCAGCAGCGCACGCACCGCCGCGGGCTCGATGCCTGCCTCGCGGAAACTGTCGACCCCGACCGAGCCGAGCCGCTTCGACAACTTGCCTTCGCTCCCCACCAGCAGCGCCTCGTGCGCAAAAGCCGGCGGCGCGGCACCCATCGCGGCGAACATCTGGAGCTGCAGCGCGGTGTTCGAAACGTGATCCTCGCCGCGCACGACGTGGCTCACGCCCATTTCCGCATCGTCGATTGCAGATGGCAGCATGTAGAGCCACGATCCGTCGGCGCGCCGCACGACGGGATCGCTCATCGTCTTGGGATCGAAATGCTGGGGGCCGCGGATCAGGTCGGTCCATTCGATCATCGCGTCGTGGTCGAGCTTGAAGCGCCAGTGCGGCCGGACGCCCTCGCCTTCCAGCTTGGCGCGATCGGCATCGCTCAGCGCCAGCGCCGCGCGATCGTAGACCGGCGGCAACCCGCGCCCGAGCAGGATCTTGCGCTTGAGGTCGAGCTCCTGCGCGGTCTCATATGCCGGATAAATCCGTCCCGCTGCGACCAGTTCGTCGAAGCGCTTTTCGTAGAGCGCAAAGCGCGCCGACTGCCGCTCCTCGCCGTCGGGCGTCATCCCCAACCAGCCGAGATCGGCGCGGATCGCCTCGACGAAGCGCTCTTCGCTGCGATCGGCATCGGTGTCGTCGATCCTGAGCAGGAACCGCCCGCCATTCTTGCGCGCCCACAGCCAGTTGTGCAGCGCGGTGCGGATGTTGCCGACATGCAGCCGGCCGGTCGGCGACGGAGCGAAACGCGTGAGGACGGTCATGTGGAGCGCTCTAGGCCGAGCCTTCTTCGCTGTCGACGGTCAGCCGAGCGCCGCGACGACGATCCGCGCGGCATCGGCCACCACGTTGTCGCGTGCCGACGCGTCGGGCTTCGATTGGGTAAAATAGATCGTCATCACGATCGGCGATCCCTTGGGCGGCCAAACGACGGCGATGTCGTTGGTCGTGCCGTACTCGCCAGTGCCGGTCTTGTCGGCGACGCGCCAGCCGGGAACCGCGGCGCGGATGCGCTTGTCGCCGGTGGTGTTGCCGGCGAGCCATTCGATCAGCTGCGCGCGCTGCGGCTTCCCGAGCAGATCACCGAGCGCGAGTCGTTGCAGGTCGCGTGTCATCGCCGCCGGGGTCGTCGTGTCGCGCGGATCGCCCGGAATCGCGGTGTTGAGCGCGGTCTCGATCCGATCGAGCCGGAATACGGTGTCGCCGATCGACCGTGCGAACCGCGTCACCGCCGCCGGCCCACCGAGCAGCTCGATGATCAGATTGGCGGCGGTGTTGTCGCTATACTGGATCGCCGCCGCGCACAGTTCGGCCACCGTCATCCCTGTGCCGACATGCTTCTCGGTCACCGGCGAATAGGTGACGAGCTTGTCCTTGCCATAAGCGATCCGGCGATCGAGCAGCCCGCGCTCGGTCTCGCTGCGCTTGAGTACCGCGGGAACCGCGATGCCCTTGAACGTGCTGCAAAAGGCGAAGCGTTCGTTGGCGCGATAGTCGACCCGCGCGCCGTCGCGGGTGCGCACCGCGGCGACGCCGAGCCGCCCGCCCGCCTTGGCTTCGAGCGCACGCAGGCGGTCGCGCACCGCCGTCACCCCCGGTGCAGCCAACGCCGCGCCGCCGATCAGCGCAGCCAGCGGCGTCAGCGCGGCGGCGGTCACCAGCATGCGGCGATCGGCAAGTCGGTCATCCGGCAACTCCTGCTTCTACGCCGCCGCGGGATGCCGCGCGCGCCGCACGCCCGCAACCGCCAAATGGCGATGCCCCCTTTTCGTCATCGAGCCGTCACCGTAAGGGACATGCCCGAACCCGCGGGGAGCGATGCACATGAAGTTGATGGCCGGCAATTCGAACCTGCCGCTGGCGCGCGACATTGCCGCCTATCTCGAAATCCCGCTGACCGAGGCGCTGGTGCGCCGCTTCGCCGACGAGGAGATCTTCGTCGAAATCCTCGAAAACGTCCGCGGCGAGGACGTCTTCGTGCTGCAATCGACCGGCTTCCCGGCCAACGACAATCTGATGGAGCTGCTGGTCTGCATCGACGCGCTGAAACGCGCGTCGGCCAAGCGGATCACCGCGGTGGTGCCCTATTTCGGCTATGCCCGCCAGGACCGCAAGCCGGGTCCGCGCACGCCGATCTCGGCCAAGCTCGTCGCCAATCTCATCACCGTCGCCGGCGCCGATCGCGTGCTTTCGGTCGATCTCCATGCTGGGCAGATCCAGGGCTTTTTCGATATCCCAACCGACAATCTCTACGGCGCCCCCGTCATGTCGGCCGACATCAAGGCGCGCTTCGAGGGGCGCAACCTGATGGTCGTCTCGCCCGACGTCGGCGGCGTGGTGCGCGCGCGCAGCCTCGCCAAGCGGCTCGACAACGCGCCGCTCGCGATCGTCGACAAACGCCGCGAACGCGCCGGCGAATCGGAAGTGATGAACATCATCGGCGAGGTCGAGGGGCGCTTCTGCATCCTGATCGACGACATCGTCGATTCGGCGGGCACCTTGTGCAACGCCGCTGCCGCGCTCAAGGAAGCCGGCGCCGAGGACGTCGTCGCTTATTGCACCCACGGCGTGCTGTCGGGCGGCGCGATCGCGCGCGTCGAAGGCTCGCAGCTTTCGGAACTCGTCATCACCGATTCGATCGGCAGCCATGAGATGATCAAGGATGCCGAGCGTATCCGCCACCTCACCATCGCCCCGCTCCTCGCCGAAGCGATCCGCCGCATCGCCGACGAGTCGTCCGTGTCGAGCCTGTTCGACTGACAGCGCTTCAGGTCGAACGCCCCCCCGTCACCCCGGACTTGTTCCGGGGTCCAACCCTCCGCATACGCTATCGCCGGCGGATCGTTGAATGCCGGAACAAGTCCGGCATGACGCCCGTGATGCAGGCAACTTTCAAATATCGACTAACCGTTGGCCAGCGCGACGATCCGCTCGAATACCGCCGGATGCAACGACTGCGTGAACGCGCAGCCGCAATAAGTATTGTCGACCCACGCCACCTTGGCCTCGAGCCCGGCCATCCCGGGCAGCGTCAGCCACACCAACGCACCTTCGTAGAGCCGCGCAGTGGTCTCGGCGCGGAATCCGGTCACCGACAGATCGACGATATCGACCGAGAATTTGGCCGCGCCGCGATCACGCAGCTGGCCGGTCAGTCGGACGGCTTTGCGCAATGCGTGGCGGTGGTCGCCGCCGAAAAACGAGCTGTCCATGCGCCGGTGGCTAATCGCTCGCCGCGGGCAAATCTTTGATGCAGGTTAAGCCCGTGTCGACGGTGCGCGAATTCCGCGACGATCGCGCGCGGCGAGCTCGGCCTTGAGCGTTTCGGCGCGCGGCGCCCACAGGAAACCGAAGCTCACCGTCCCGAGCTTGGTCTCGACCGCGTGGTGCAGCCGGTGCGCCTGGACGATCCGCTTCATATAGGTCGACCGCGGCACGTAACGGTGGCCGACGCGCTTGTGGACGATGACGTCATGAAAGCCGAAATAGATCGCCCCATAAGCCGCGATTCCCGCGCCGATCCACGCGCATCCTGGCCACCAGCCCAGTTGCACGCCGCCCAGGAGCAGCACGATCGAGGGCACGGCGAAGATCACCGCATAGAGGTCGTTGAGCTCCCAATTGCCGTGCCGTGCCCGGTGGTGGCTCGCGTGCAGGAACCAGCC
The DNA here is from genome assembly GCA_051954635.1 of Sphingomonas sp. GTDB lineage: Bacteria > Pseudomonadota > Alphaproteobacteria > Sphingomonadales > Sphingomonadaceae > Sphingomonas. The sequence continues at coordinate 23,271 of JBQCHO010000112.1, forward strand.
CGGCCCGTGCATAACCCAACGGTGCATGACATAGGCGAACCCCTCCATGCCGAGCACGGTGAGAAGAAACAGAAAGATGCCGATTGCCGGGGACATGCCGACGATATAGCGATTGGCCATGACGAAGACGAGAGTCGCGCTGTTGCTTCTCCCGCTCGCGGCCGCCGCGTGCATGGCGCCGACCGCGCGCGTCGAGGCGGGGCTGGAGCGCGCCGGGCTCAAGCCGCGGCTTGCCCGCTGCATCGCCCCGCGGCTGACCGACCGCCTGTCGCGCGAACAGCTCCACCAGCTCGCGAGCCTGCCCAAGGCGCCCCGCGCGGCGTCGTTCGACGAGCTGCTCTACCGCCTGCGCGCGCTCGACGATCCCGAGATCGTCCATGTCGCCAGCAAGGCGGCGCTCAAGTGCGAGCTCGATCACGCGCTCGATTGAGACTATTTCGCAATAGCAATAGCGGGGATTCGGGGTGGATTTGCCGCGCCGTCTGTGCTTAACGCCCGCCCAAACCTCTCCCCGATCACCGAAGGCGAGTCCCCGACATGAACATCCACGAATATCAGGCCAAGGAATTGCTCGCCAAATACGGCGTGCCGGTGCCCGCGGGCTTTGCCGCAATGAGCGTCGAGGAAGCCGTCGATGCGTCGAAGAAGCTCCCCGGGCCGCTCTACGTCGTCAAGGCGCAGATCCACGCCGGCGGCCGCGGCAAGGGCAAGTTCAAGGAGCTCTCCCCCGACGCCAAGGGCGGCGTCCGCCTCGCCAAGACCGGGGATGAGGTCCGCGCCGCCGCGACCGACATGCTCGGCAACACGCTCGTCACCGTCCAGACCGGCGAGCACGGCAAGCAGGTCAACCGCCTCTACGTCACCGACGGCGTCGACATCGCCAAGGAATTCTACCTCGCCGTCCTGGTCGATCGCGCCTCGGGCCGCCCGGCCTTCGTCGTCTCGACCGAGGGCGGCATGGACATCGAGACCGTCGCGCACGACATGCCGGAGAAGATTCACACCTTCGACGTCGATCCCGCGACCGGCTTCATGCCGCATCACGGCCGCGCCGTCGCCAACGCGCTCGGCCTCAAGGGCGATCTCGCCAAGCAGGCGCAGAAGGTCGCTGCCAAGGTCTATGACGCGTTCATCGGCACCGACGCCGCGCAGATCGAGATCAATCCGCTCGCCGTCACGCAAGACGACAAGCTGATGGTGCTCGACGCGAAGGTCGGCTTCGATTCGAACGCCGGCTTCCGCCACAAGGACCTGGCCGCCTTGCGCGACGAGACCGAGGAAGATCCGATGGAGCTCGAGGCGTCGAAATACGACCTCGCTTATATCAAGCTCGACGGCAATATCGGCTGCATGGTCAACGGCGCCGGCCTCGCGATGGCGACGATGGACATCATCAAGCTGAACGGCGAATTCCCCGCCAACTTCCTCGATGTCGGCGGCGGCGCCAACAAGGAGAAGGTGACCGCGGCGTTCAAGATCATCCTCTCGGACCCCGCCGTGAAGGGCATCCTGGTCAACATCTTCGGCGGCATCATGCGTTGCGACATCATCGCCGAGGGCATCGTCGCCGCGGCGAAGGAAGTGAACCTCTCGGTCCCGCTCGTCGTCCGCCTCGAAGGCACCAATGTCGATCAGGGCAAGGAAATCCTGGCGAATTCGGGCCTCGCGATCGTCCCCGCCAACGATCTCGGCGACGCGGCCAAGAAGATCGTCGCGGAAGTCCGCAACGCGGCTTGATTGTATCGCCTGCAACGACGAAATCGGGCTCGGACGGATATTCGTCCGGGCCCTTTTCGTTGGGGTAACGGACTGTGAGTCGAGGAATCCATACCCGACTTGCGAAAATGCTTCGGACTCGCCATTGCAGGCGCCATACCGCGCCCGAAAATGGCGAACGAATTTAGCGGAGGACACGCATGAAAGTCTTGGTGCCGGTCAAGCGGGTGCTTGACTACAACGTCAAACCCCGGGTGAAGGCCGACGGGTCGGGGGTCGACCTCGCCAACGTCAAGATGAGCATGAACCCATTCGACGAGATCGCCGTCGAAGAGGCGATCCGCTTGAAGGAAAAGGCCGGCGTCACAGAAATCGTCGTCGTTTCGATCGGCGAGGCGAAGTGCCAGGAGACGCTGCGGACCGCGCTGGCGATGGGCGCCGACCGCGCGATCCTCGTCCAGACCGAGGAGCGTGTCGAACCGCTTGGGGTCGCCAAGATCCTCGCCAAGATCGTTGAGGAGGAGAGCCCGGAGCTCGTCATCCTCGGCAAGCAAGCGATCGACGACGACAACAACCAGACCGGCCAGATGCTCGCCGGCCTGCTCGGCTGGGGCCAGGGCACCTTCGCCTCGAAGGTCGAGATCGCCGACGGTCGCGCCAAGGTGACGCGCGAAGTCGATGGCGGGCTCGAGACCGACGACCTGAAATTGCCGGCCATCGTCACCACCGATCTGCGCCTCAACGAGCCGCGCTACGCGTCGCTCCCCAACATCATGAAGGCCAAGTCGAAGCCGATGGCGACCAAGACGCCGGCCGATTACGGCGTCGATGTGAGCCCGCGCCTCACCGTCACCAACGTCGCCGAGCCGCCCAAGCGCACCGCCGGCGTCAAGGTCGCCGATGTCGACGAACTGGTCGCCAAGCTGAAGGCGATGGGCGTCGCGAAGTAGGATTCGGATAAATCCGTTCGCCCTGAGCTTGTCGAAGGGCGTGTTCCGGGCCCGGGCTTCGACAAGCTCAGCCCGAACGGTTGAGGGGCAAGCCCCCAAGGGAAGGTCAAGGATATGAAGACGCTCGTCTGGGTCGAACATGACGGCAAGACCGTCAAGGACGCCACGCTCGCCACCGTCACCGCCGCGTCAAAGCTCGGCGAGGTCCACTTGCTGGTCGCCGGAGAGGGCGTCGATGGTGTCGCGCAAGCCGCCGCCACAATCGCGGGCATCGGCAAGGTCCACGTTGCCGACGACGCGGCCTATGCCCATGCGCTCGCCGAAAACGTCGCGCCATTGGTCGTCGAGCTGATGGGCCACCACGACGCCTTCGTCGTCCCCGCGACGACGACGGGCAAGAACATCGCCCCGCGCGTCGCCGCGACGCTCGATGTCATGCAGATTTCGGACATCCTGTCGGTCGAGGGCGCCGACACCTTCACCCGCCCGATCTACGCCGGCAACGCGATCGCCACGGTCAAGACCAGCGACAAGAAGCTCGTCGTCACCGTCCGCACCACCGCCTTCGAGAAGGCGGCGGCCGACGGCGGTTCGGCCGAGATCGAGAAGGTCGCCTCGACCGGCGACAAGGGCCTCTCGACCTTCGCCGGCGAGGAGATCGCCAAGTCCGAACGCCCCGAGCTGACCTCGGCCAAGGTGATCGTCTCGGGCGGCCGCGCGTTCGGCTCGTCGGAGCAGTTCCACGCGCTCCTCGATCCACTCGCCGACAAGCTCGGCGCCGGCGTCGGCGCCAGCCGCGCCGCGGTCGACGCCGGCTACGCGCCCAACGACTATCAGGTCGGCCAGACCGGCAAGATCGTCGCCCCCGAAGTCTATATCGCGATCGGCATCTCCGGCGCGATCCAGCACCTTGCCGGCATGAAGGATTCGAAGACGATCATCGCCATCAACAAGGACGAGGACGCCCCGATCTTCCAGGTCGCCGACATCGGGCTCGTGGGCGATCTTTTTAAGATTGTCCCAGAGCTCACTGAAAAGCTCTGAATGTCATCGCAGCCCTCCGGCGCTGCGATGAGCCTTTCGACCGAGGGGGCGGTTCCGTTTCGCGGAGCCACCCTTTTGCTTCTGCCGCAACTTGATGCGCTTGCCGGAAGAGTGGCGACAGACCGGGCGGGCGTCCGGCTTCACGGCGACCCGCTATTGCGCGAGATCGTCGAGAGTCGCGTGTTGCGGGATTTGGCGCGAGAGCAAATCGGCGCGACTGCCCGACCGGTTCGCGCAATCTTCTTCGACAAGACGCCCGAGACCAACTGGGCGCTCGGCTGGCATCAGGATCGAACGATTGCGGTGAAAGCCAAGCACGTCCTGCCCGGCTTCGAAGTCTGGACGAACAAGGCGGGTCTTTGCCACGTCGAGCCGCCATTCTCGCTGATCGAGCGCATGCTGACCGTTCGTATCCATCTCGATGATGTGGACGCCGAGAATGCGCCGCTGCTGATCGCACCCGGCTCCCACCGCCTCGGACGCATTGCCGAACCCGAAATTGGCGCGGCCGTGGCCCGATGCGGCACGTATGCGTGTATCGCCACACGCGGTGACATCTGGATGTATGCGACACCGATCCTTCATACGTCGGCGCGATCGCGATCGAATCGGCACCGTCGCGTTTTGCAGCTCGACTATTCTTCCGACGACTTGCCGCAGCCGTTGGAATGGCTTGGCGTGTAACCCCGCGAGGTTCTCGACTTACGCCGCCTCCGCCGCCGCCGTCGTCCAGCCTAGCTTGGGAATCGTGATCGACCGTCGCCCCGACAGGTCGACCCGCGTCACGATCAGATCGCTCCGCTCCATATAGGCCAGCATCCGCCGCGCGCGGCCCAGCGAGCTCGTGCCGTAGATCTGCGCCACCGTTTCGTCGTCGGGGCACGCCGCGCCTTCGCGGGCGGCACGGGCGATCAGCAGGAACGGACCGAGCATCTCGTCGGGCAGCACGCTCCCCGCCGCGATCGCCTCGGCCCATTCGTCGTCGAGCCCCTCGACGATCCCCGCGCGCGCTGCCGCCAGTCGCCGCGCGAACGCCGAGGGTTCGAGCGGGGCCTTGCGCACCCCCGCCATCCGGCACCGGACCTGGAAATCCTGATACAGCACCGCGGTCGGCCGCGCCGCCGACTCGGCATCCTCGGCAATGGCGCGCAGCACGTCCGCCAGTATCGCGTCGAGATTCTCCGGCGCCTCTTCCGCCGCCTCTTCGAGCGGCTCGTACCGCGCCAGCTCGTCGAGCACCGCGCGCGCCGGCGGCGGTGGTGGAGGCGGCGGCGGCGCCATGAAAAAGCTCGGCTGCGGATCGTCGACCTGCGCCAACAGCAATTCGCGCATGTCCGCCGCGGGTGCATCCGGCAGCGGGACCAGCTTCGGGCTCGAACTGCGCGCCGACGTCTCGACCTCACCGATGCGGATCGTCACCGGCCGCCGCGCGATCGCCGGCCCCAGCCCGAGGAAGGTGCCGCGCTGCAGGTCGCGGATCGTCTCCGCCTGCCGCCGCTCCATGCCGAGCAGGTCGGCCGCGCGCGCCATGTCGATGTCGAGAAAGGTCCGCCCCATCAAAAAGTTCGACGCCTCCGCCGCGACGTTCTTGGAGAGCTTCGCCAGCCGCTGCGTCGCGATGATGCCCGCCAGCCCGCGCTTGCGCCCGCGAGACATCAGGTTCGCCATCGCCGACAGCGACGCGCGCCGCACCTCCTCGCTCACCTCGGCCGCGCCCGAGGGCGCGAACAACTGCGCCTCGTCGACCACCACCAAAGCCGGATACCAATGCTCGCGCGGCGCCTCGAACAGCCCGTGGAGGAACGCCGCCGCGCATCGCATCTGCCCCTCGATCTCGAGCCCCTCGAGGCTCAGCACCACCGAGCTGCGATGCTCGCGACATCGCCCGGCGAACCGCTCGATCTCGCCGACCGAATAATCCACCGCCTCGATCGCGACATGCCCGTAGGGTCCGGACAGCGTGACGAAATCCCCCTCGGGATCGATCACCACCTGCTGCACCTGCCGCGCGCTGCCCTCCAGCAGCCGGCGCAGCAGGTGCGACTTGCCCGACCCCGAATTGCCTTGCACGAGCAACCGCGTCGCCAGCAATTCCTCCAGATCGATCGCCGCGGCGCGTCCGGCGTCGGTCTGCCCCATGTCCACTTGAAACGTCATCGCGTCTGCGAATGGCGGAGACGGGCAGGAGGATGCAAGGGGGAAGCGCGGCGCGCCGAAAATTCAGCGCGACGTTTCGTTTACGGGGACGTCCGGGATTGGTCAGGCGACCAACTGCTTTTCGGCAAAAGCATAGAAAGCTGACAATCACGTGTTAGGGTCAAAGTTATGGATACGCTTACCCGAAAGCGCGCTGATCCGCCTATTTGGCGCATCGTTACGGCGTTCCTAATTGCTCCGGGTGCGGCTGCGTTTCTGATGGCAATCTTGATGCCTGCTTACGATGGGATCAACGCGCCTTTCGAAAGGATTTGGCGCAGCGCCGTGGCCTTCGCTCTGTTCGGCGCTTACCCAACGACCTTGCTTGTTGGCCTGCCGGCGTTTTTCCTGTTGCGAAAGCGCCTCGCGCCCAAGCTGATCAACTGCTCGTTGGCCGGAGCTGTGGTCGCCGCGCTGCCATGGCTTATCTTATCGCTGTTAGGCAGGCCTGATACCGCCAGCATCGACGGAAAAGCAACGATAGCCGAAGGTTCGTACACCGCTTACGGATGGATCACTAACCTCACTTTCATAGGTCAGATCGCGCTCCTCGGAGCCGCCGGCGGATTGCTCTTCTGGCTGATCGCTATCGCAGGGCGCGGCCATTCCAACGGCTGCTAGCGCGACAATCTGAAACAGATTTAGCGGCAGCAACTGGGGCGAAACCCGCCTCTTGGAATGTTGGAAAATCCCTGTCACGCTTCGCTGATGCACAACCGGATTTCTTGCGGAATTTATCGCTACCCAGCGACCCTGATCTGTCCTGTAAAAACATGCGCGACGGTCTCCACTTTCTCCACTTATCCTGGGCAGGCGATTGATCCGGCGCATTTTTATGGAACACCGATCGGTTGAGTGATTTTTCGCGCCTCCACGTCGTCACCGGCGGTCCGGGCTCGGGCAAATCGACGCTGGTCGACGCGCTCGCCGCCGCCGGCGTGGCGACCAGTGCCGAGGTCGGCCGCGCAATCATCAAGGAGGAATTGGCTCGCGGCGGCACCGCGCTGCCTTGGCTCGATCACCGCGCTTTCGCCGACCGCATGGTCGAGCGCGAGGTCGCCGCGCACCAGGCCGCGCTTGCTAGCGGCGACACGGTCGTGCTCGACCGCGGCGTGCCCGATGTGATCGGCTTCCTGCGCGTCTCGGGTCTCGCCGTGCCCCCGGCGATCGACGCCGCGGCGCGCAGCGTTCGCTACAACCCCCGCGTATTCATCGCGCCGTGGTGGCCCGACATCTTCACCACCGATGCCGAGCGCAAGCAGACTCCCGAAGAGGCCCGCGCCACCTTCGCGGTGATGGTGGAGACCTATCGCGACTATGGCTACCGCCTCGTCGAGCTGCCCCGCGCAACCGTTGCCGAGCGCGTCGCGTTCGTGCGGCAGGAAATCGGAGACGCCTGATGATCCGCCGCCGCCTGACGATCACCGGCAAGGTGCAGGGCGTGTTCTATCGCGACTGGTTCGTCGAGCAGGCGCGCGCGCTCGGGCTCGACGGCTGGGTCCGCAATCGCGCCGATGGCAGCGTCGAAGCGGTGATCGAGGGCGCGCCGGAGATGGTCGAGAAAGCGATCGAGCGCGCCCGCGAGGGCTCCCCACCATCGCGTGTTGCCGATGTCGCGGTGAGCGACGATGCCCCGGTCGAACGGCTCGAAGGCTTCGTCAAGCGGCCGACGTTATGATCGAGAACGGTGCCGGCCCGCTCCCTCACCCGGCCACCCAATGCGATTATCCTATGGGTGGCCGGGTGGGGGAGCGGGCCGGTGCCGAACGACTGCGCCGTGGCGCATTCACGAATAATTTCAGTCTTTCCAGGCCCAATAGAGCTGCGCCGGCGGCACGTTCCACCATTCCATCGCATGGTCGATGCGGTCGGCATGGGGGGTGAGGAAATCCTTCACCTTGGGGGAGAATTGATAAACCAGGAAGGCGCCGCCCGGGCGCAATGCCGCGAAGGTCTCGCTGGCGATCTTGGGGCCGACGCCGTCGGGCAGCGTCGAGAAGGGCAGGCCGGAGAGCATGTAATCGGCATGGTCGTGGCCGTGATCGGCGATGATCTGGCGGACGTCGGCGGCCGAGCCGTGCACCGCGAAGAACCGCTTGTCGGTGATCGTGTGGCGCAGATAGCGGATGAAATCGGGGTTGGTGTCGATCGCGATGTAATGCGCGTCCTCGGCCATGTGCTCGAGGATCGTCGGGCAGAAGGTGCCGACGCCGGGGCCGTATTCGACGAACAGCTTGGTGTTCGCCCAATCGGTCTTGCTCAGCATCTTGTCGATCAGCTTCTGGCTCGACGGCATCACCGAGCCGACCATCACCGGATGCTTGATGAATCCGCGGATGAACATGCCCCAGGGCGACGGCATGCCGGCGGGGCGACGGGTACGGGCGCGCCGGGCAGCGGTGGTCGTGCTGGGCATGGTCTTCCTATCGTTTGCTGGATCGGTATCGATTCGCAAGAATGCAACGAACATTCAAGCGCCGGGGTTGCGTGATCGTGCGCCATACCGGACTTGCGCGGCGATCGGAAGCGCCTAATGACCTCGGGCATGAAGGGGGAACGCGTCGGCCAGATCGCGGTAATCTTCGTCTCTCAGCGCAATGCCGAGGACGATAGGGGCTATGCCGATGCCGCCGTCGCGATGGACGCGCTCGCTGCCGAACAGCCCGGCTATCGCGGAATTTCGAGCGCCAGAGACGCCGACGGCTTCGGCATCACCGTCAGCTATTGGGCCGACGAGGCGAGCGCCAAGGCGTGGCGCGACCATCCCGATCACGCCCGCATCCGCGCCGCCGGCCGCGCGCGCTGGTACGACAGTTACGAGGTCGTCGTCGCCGGCGTCACCCGCGATTACGACTGGCGGCGCGGATGAGCGCGCGCCCTGCGATCAGCCGCGAGTTCGCGCTGCTGTTCGCAGTGATGCTGACGATCGCGGCGGGCAATACCGCGCTGCAATCGGTGCTCCCCGCGCTCGGCCGTTCGCTCGGCGTCGCCGACAGCGCGGTGGCGGCGTGCTTCTCGGTCTCGGCGCTGCTGTGGGTGATCGCCGCTCCCGTCTGGGCGAAGCGATCGGACACGCACGGCCGGCGGGCGATGATCCTGACCGGGGTTGGCGGCTATGCTGTGTCGCTCGGCACCTGCGGGCTGTTCCTCGCGGCTGGGATCAATGGCTGGATCGCGGGCTCGACCGCGTTTGGCTTGTTCATCGTCGGGCGGCTGATCTACGGCGGGTTCGGCTCGGCCGCGCCGCCCGCGGTGCAGGCGCTGGTCGCGGGCAAGACCGCGCGCGACGAGCGCACCCGGGCGCTCACCCTGCTCGCCTCGGCGACCGGGCTCGGCACGATCCTGGGCCCGGCGATCGCGCCGTTCCTCAAGATGGGCAGCCTGGCCGGGATCGAGATCGGGCTCGCCGGCCCCGCCTTCTTCGCCTGCGCGCTGGGCGTCGGCATGTGGATCGCGGTGCGCGGATCGCTGCCGCGCGACAGTGGCTATCACGAAGGGCACGGCGCCGCGGCGAGCTATCCGACGATCGGCGGCCAGCAGACCGGGGCGAGCGTCGTCGCGGCGACATCGGAAGGAATCGAGCCGATCTCGGTGCGCGATGCGCGAGTACGGCCGTGGCTGTCGGTCGGGATGGTGATGGGCCACGCACAGGCGATGACCGGCCAGGCGATCGGCTTCCTGGTGATCGACCGGCTGCACCTGCCGCCCGCGCTGGCGCTCGAGCCGACCGGCATCGTGCTGATGATGGGTGCGGGCGCGGCGCTGCTCGTGCAATGGGGGCTGATCCCGCTGTTCGGCCTCACGCCGCGGCGCCTGGTGCTGACCGGGCTTTTGCTGGCCGCGGCAGGCACCGTGCTGACCGGGCTCGCCACTTCGCTCTACGGCATCGCGGTCGCCTATGCGCTCGCCTCCGCCGGGTTCGGCTTTACGAGGCCGGGGTTCAACGCCGGCGCGTCGCTCTCGGTCGGGCCGGGGGCGCAGGGATCGGTCGCGGGACGGATCACCTCGGTCAACGGCGCGAGCTTCGTGCTCGGCCCGTCGATCGGGGTCGGGCTCTACGAGCTCGGCCACGTGATTCCCTATGTCGCGGCGGGCGTCGCCTGCCTGATCACCTTCGCGATTTGCTGGCCGTATCTGCGCGACACGGTCAACCGGGACGACGCATCCTGAACAGCGCGTCTTCGGTGATCTCGAAATAGTCGGCCGGACCGCCACCGCGGGTGATCGGATGCGGGCGCGCGGTCTGATAGACGCCGTCTTCGAGGCACGCCGCATCGATGTGGATACCAACCGCCTCGCCGATCACCAGCCACTGGTCGAGCGCGCGGCCTTCCCTGGTTTCGAGCCGGATCAGCTGGGTCAGTTTGCATTCGAACTGGACGGGGCTTCCCGCGACTCGATCCGGGCGAACCAGCCGTGACGGCAATGCGTCGAGCCCGGCGAGCGCGAACTCGTCGACCTCGGGCGGGACGGTTGCCGACGTCGCGTTCATCGCCTCGGCCTGCGCGCGCGTCGCGAGGTTCCAGACGAACTCGCCGGTCTCGCGCACATTGGCGACCGAATCCTTCCAGCCCATCGACGAAAAGGCGACCAGCGGCGGCGAATAATTGATCACGTTGAAGAAGCTGTACGGCGCCAGGTTGCGCACCCCGGCGGCGCTGACGGTCGAGATCCAGCCGATCAGTCGCGGCGCGACGATCGCGTTGAGGGGATCGTGCGGCAGGCGATGGCCGGCTGCGGGCTCGTAGAAATGAAAATCGGTCATTGCGCGATCACATGATCGTTGTAACGATCGGGTCAAGTGGGGCTGAGGAACGAGGAGCGACGATGGTATCGCACGCCGAACCGCTGGCCGACGCGGCCGCAGCCCCGCCCGAGGACGGCGTGACGATCTTCCGCCACCGGCTGGCGACGCGGCTGTGGCATTGGCTCAACGCGCTGACGATCTTCATCATGATCGGCAGCGGGCTCGGCATCCTCAACGCGCACCCGCACCTTTATTGGGGGCAATATGGCGCCAATTTCGATACGCCTTGGCTCAACCTGCCGCACTGGCCGAGCTTCCTCACCATCCCGGCGAGTTACAACCTCGCGATCTCGCGGCGCTGGCATCTGTTCTTCGCGCTCGTGCTCGGCTTCGCCCTGCTCGCGTTCATGCTCGCGAGCCTGATCAACCGCCATTTCCAGCGCGACCTGCGCGTGCGAAGCGACGAGGTGACGCCGCGGCATCTGTGGGCCGACGTCAAGGCGCACCTCGCCTTCCGCTTCCACGATCCCGAGCGGCCGGGCGCATACAACACGCTGCAAAAACTCGCTTATGTCGTGACGATCTTCGTGCTGATCCCGCTGATGCTGCTGACCGGCCTCGCGATGTCGCCGGGGATGGACGCGGCGTGGCCATGGCTGCTCGTCGTCACCGGCGGGCGGCAATCGGCGCGGTCGCTGCACTTCATCGGCATGGCGCTGATCGCCGGGTTTATCCTGATCCACCTCGCGCTGGTCATCCTCGCCGATCCGATTAACGAGGTGAAATCGATGATCACCGGCTGGTGGGATGTCCCCGAGGAGCCGCGATGAGCGCGCTCGTCACGCGGCGGCGGCTTGTTACCGGCGGCGCGCTCGGTGTCGGCGCGCTGCTGTCGGGCTGCGACAAGGTCGTCCAGGTGCCCGGAGCGCGGAAGATCCTGTTCGCCGGCGAGGACATGCAACGCGGTCTGCAGCGCGCGCTGACTAACCGCGGCGCACTCGCCCCCGAATACAGTGTCAGCCAGATGTCGCCGGTGTTCCGATCGAACGGCACCTCCAATCCGAACACGCCTGCCTATAACGCCATGGTCGCCAACCGCTTCGCCGATTACCGGCTGCAGGTCGACGGGATGGTCGCGCGACCGCTGGCGATCTCGCTCGATCAGTTGCGGCAGATGCCGGCGCGCACCCAGATCACCCGCCACGATTGCGTCGAGGGGTGGAGCGCGATCGGTCAGTGGCACGGGCCGATGCTCGGCACCGTGCTCAAGGCCGCGGGCATTCGCCGCGACGCGCGCTACGTGGTGTTCACCTGCGCCGATCTGTTCGGCGGCAATCCCTATTACGAATCGATCGACCTGATCGACGCCTTCCATCCCCAGACGATCCTGGCCTGGGCAATGAACGGCGCGGCCCTCACCGTCGCGCACGGTGCCCCGGTGCGCCTGCGGGTCGAGCGACAACTCGGCTACAAGCATGCCAAATATGTCATGGCGATCGACGCGGTCGCCAGTCTCGCCGGAATCGGCCTGGGAAAAGGCGGCTATTGGGAAGATCGGGTAAATTATGACTGGTATGCCGGAATTTGATGAGTAACTAGGCGATCATGGCTCTGATCGACCTCTTCCTCTCGCGCGGGATCAAGCGCGGCCAGATGACCCTTATCGACCACAAGGGACGCACCAAGACTTACGGCACCCCCGACCCGAGTCCCGATTTCCCCTCGGTGACGATCCGCCTGATGGACGGTCGCATCCTTGGTGAGATCGCGCGCAACCCGGCGCTCAAGTTCGGCGAAGGCTATATGGACGGCCGCGTGACGGTCGAACAGGGCGACATTTACGACGTCATCCGCCTCGCCAAGGCCAATTCGCCTTATGGCGGCGGCAACGACTTCCTCGACGGCAGCGCGATCGCCCGCGGCATCGGCGCGGTCAAGCACCGGGTCGATCGCGTCAACATGGCGCGGCGCTCGAAGAAGAACGTCGCCCACCATTACGACCTCTCCGACCGGCTCTACGACCTCTTCCTCGATCGCGACCGGCAATATAGCTGCGCCTATTGGACCGATCCCGCGGGCGAAACGCTCGATCAGGCGCAGCTCGACAAGAAGGCGCACATCGTCGCCAAGCTAGCGATCGAGCCGGGCATGCGCGTGCTCGACATCGGCTGCGGCTGGGGCGGGATGGCGCTCTACATCCACGCCAAGACCGGCGCCGAGGTGCTCGGCGTCACGTTGTCCGAAGAGCAGATCAAGGTCGCGCAGCGGCGCGCCCAGGAAGCCGGCGTCGCCGACAAGGTCAAGTTCGAGCTGATCGATTACCGTTCGATCGCCGGGCAGTTCGACCGCATCGTTTCGGTCGGCATGTTCGAGCATGTCGGCCCGCCGCAATACCGCACCTTCTTCCGCAAGTGCCGCGATCTGCTGAGCCCGCAAGGCGTGATGCTGATCCACACGATCGGTCGCCAGGGCAAGCCGAGCGTCACCGACGACTGGACGACCAAATATATCTTCCCCGGCGGCTACAACCCGGCATTGTCGGAGATCGCCCGCGGTTACGAAGGCCTCGGCCTGCTGATGACCGACGTCGAGGTGCTGCGGCTGCATTACGCCTACACGCTCGAGAAATGGTATGAGCGAACGGTCGCAGCCAAGGATGCGATCGTCGCGCTTTATGACGAGCGCTTCTACCGGATGTGGCAATTCTACCTTGCCGGCGCCGACGCGGCATTCCGCTATGGCGGCCTCGTCAATTACCAGCTGCAATTCGCCCGTGACCGCCACACCCTGCCGATCACACGCGATTATATGGCCGAAACCGAACACATGCTCGCCAGCCCCGCCGAGGAAATGAGCATCCGCGCCGACGCCTGATGCGCGGGGGTGACGCACACGCGACGCTCGATTAAAGGCGCGCATCATGAACCACGCTCCCGATCCCGCGACGCTCGCCAAGGCCGAAACGCTGACCGAGGCGCTGCCCTATCTGCAGCGTTATGCCGGCGCGACCTTCGTGGTGAAATATGGCGGCCACGCTATGGGCGATCCCGAGTTGGCGCGCGACTTCGCCGAGGATGTCGTGCTGTTGAAGGCGGTTGGCATCAATCCGGTGGTAGTGCACGGCGGCGGGCCGCAGATCGGTGCGATGCTCAAGAAGGTCGGGGTCGAATCGAGCTTTGTCGACGGCTTGCGCGTCACCGATGCCGAGACCGCCAAGGTCGCCGAAATGGTCCTGTCGGGCGCGATCAACAAGGAGATCGTCGGCTGGATCGGCGCCGCCGGCGGCCGCGCTGTCGGCATTTCGGGCAAGGACGGCGGGTTCGTCCGCGCCGCCAAGGTCAGCCGGACGACGCGCGACCCCGACAGCAATATCGAGCGCGCGGTCGATCTCGGCTTCGTCGGCGAGCCCGAGGCGATCGACCGCACCGTGATCGACACCATTTCGGCCGCGGGTATGATCCCGGTGATCGCCCCGATCGGGATCGGCGCCGATGGGCATACCTACAACATCAACGCCGACACGATGGCCGGCGCGGTCGCCGGCGCGCTCGGCGCCAAGCGGCTGTTCCTGCTGACCGACGTCGCCGGCGTGCTCGATAAGCAGAAGAACCTGCTCACCGACCTCGACGCCGCCCAAATCGCCGCGCTGCGCGCCGACGGCACGATCTCGGGCGGCATGATCCCCAAGCTCGAAACCTGCATCGCCGCGGTCGGCGCCGGGGTCGAGGGCGCGGTCATCCTAGACGGCCGTGTGCCGCATGCGATGCTGCTCGAAATCTTCACCCGCCGCGGCGCCGGCACGTTGGTCGGGCGTTGAGGCTGTCGTTTGCCGCCTTATTTCGCTAGAACACTATCGTTACGCCTCCGGGAGGGACCGCTTGCTCACCATCATCCAGATCCTTCAGGTGCTGCTCAACGTCGTGTGGTGGATCGTCATCGCCGATTTCGTGCTGTCGATCCTGATCGCGTTCAACGTCGTCAACACCTATAACGGCTTCGTCCGCTCGGTTTACGATGGCATCCAGCGGCTGTGCCAGCCGATGTACCGGCCGATCCGCCGCATCCTGCCCAATACCGGCGCGATCGATTTTTCGCCCGCGGTGGTGCTGATCCTGATCGGCATCCTGTCGATCGTGCTCAACCGCCTGGCGCTCAACATCGCCTATGGCATGCCGATGTGAGGGAAGAAGCATGACCGCGACGATCATCGACGGAAAGGCCTTTGCGCTGGGTCTGCGCGAGCGCGTAGCGGGCGAGGTCGCGCGCTTCACCGCCGCCGCCGGCCGCAAGCCGGGGCTCGCGGTGGTGCTGGTCGGCGACGATCGCGCCTCGGCGGTCTATGTCCGCTCGAAGCACAAGGCGACGATCGCCGCGGGCATGGAGAGCTTCGAGCACCGCCTGCCCGCCGACGCCGACGAGGCGACGTTGTTGGCGCTGGTCGACCGGCTCAATGCCGACCGTTCCGTCGACGGCATCCTGGTGCAATTGCCGCTGCCCAAGCAGATCGACGAACGCCGCGTCACGACACGGATCGATCCCGACAAGGACGTCGATGGTTTCCACCCGGTCAATGCCGGGCGGTTGGCGAGCGGGCTGCACGGCTTCGTGCCGTGCACGCCGCTCGGCTGCCTGATGCTCCTGAAGGATCAGCGCGAAGACCTTTCGGGGCTCGACGCGGTTGTGATCGGCCGTTCGAATATCGTCGGCAAGCCGATGGCGGCGCTGCTTCTGGCGGAGAGCTGCACGGTCACGATCGCGCATTCGAAGACGCGCGACCTGTCTAGCGTGGTGCGCCGCGCCGACATCGTCGTGGCGGCGGTCGGCCGGCCGCAAATGGTCAAGGGCGACTGGATCAAGCCCGGCGCCTTGGTGATCGACGTCGGCATCAACCGCACCGATGAAGGCCTGGTCGGCGACGTCGATTTCGACAGTGCAGCGTCGGTCGCCGGCGCGATCACCCCGGTGCCGGGGGGGGTCGGGCCGATGACGATCGCGTGCCTGATGCGGAACACGCTGGTTTCCGCCGCTCGCCGCGAACATTTCACGCTCGACGACGACGCGCTGTAATGCCGACGACGGGACTGCTTGGGCTGTATATTTCGTCGCTCGTCACGTTTTTCGTGGTGATCGATCCGCTCGGCTGTGCGCCGATCTACGCCGGGCTGACTGCCGGCGCCTCCAACACGCATGCCCGCGCGATGGCCGTTCGGGCGGTGATCGTGGCGGCGGCGATCCTGTTCGTCTTCGCATTGTTCGGACAGAA
This sequence comes from Sphingomonas sp., assembly GCA_051954635.1. Classification (GTDB taxonomy): domain Bacteria; phylum Pseudomonadota; class Alphaproteobacteria; order Sphingomonadales; family Sphingomonadaceae; genus Sphingomonas. Next base: position 39,187 of record JBQCHO010000112.1, read on the forward strand.
TATCCTGTCGGCGCTCGGCATCAGCCTCGACAGTTTCCGCATCGCCGGCGGCATCATGCTGTTCCTCATCGCGCTTGAGATGGTGTTCGAAAAGCGCACCCAGCGGCGTGAAGATCGAGCGCAGAAGATCATCGACACCCCCGAGGTCGAGGACGTGTCGATTTTTCCCATGGCGATGCCGATGATTGCTGGGCCGGGCTCGATCGCGTCTCTCATGCTGCTGATGTCGCGCGGACACGGGATCGAACGGACCTTCGTCATCCTCGCAGCGATGGCGACGATCCTGCTGCTGACGCTGGGCGCGCTGATCGCGGCGGGGCCGCTTATGCGGGTGGTCGGGCAGAAGATCGAGGCGGTGATCACGCGGCTGCTCGGCGTGCTGCTCGCCGCGCTTGCCGCGCAATTCGTGATCGACGGCGTCCGCGCGAGCTTGAGCTAGGCGGCCTTCAGGCAGTTTCGGCCGTCGGCCTTGGCGGCGTAGAGCAGGCGGTCGGCGCGTTCGAACAGGTCGGTGAGCGGCTCGCCGGGCGCGGCGGCGGTTACGCCGGCGGAGAAGGTGATCTCGCCCAACGGCGCGTTGCTTTCGCGCAGGCGATAACGCTTGCCGGCGACGGCGGCGCGGGCACGGTCGAGCATCGCGATCGCTTCGTCCAGCGCGACACCGGAGAACAAGACCGCGAACTCCTCGCCGCCATAACGCGCGACGAGATGGCCCGCGCAGTGATCGGCGAGCACTTCGGCAATCGCCTTCAGCACGCGGTCGCCGACAAGGTGACCGAAGGTGTCGTTGAAGCCCTTGAAGCTGTCGACGTCGCACACCGCGAAGCATAGCGCCTCACGCGATGCGGCGGCGGTGGCATAGCTTTCCTCGAGCGCGCGGCGGTTGGGCAGCGCGGTCAGCGGATCGCGGCGAGCATTGTCGCGCGCTTCCTGCAATTTCTGGCGCAATTCGCTCGCTTCGCTGGTGGCGGCGGCGAGCCGGCGTTCGGCGGTGCGCACGCGGTTGACCATCGCGCCGGCGATTTCGACCACCTCGTCGATGCGCACCGCACCGCCGCTCTGCATTGCGGCAGCCCCGGCGGCGAGATCGTCACCGAACTGGTTGGTCTCGTCGCGAATTTCGCGGACGATCGCCTCGAACCCCTCGACCTGGTCGTGAGTCCGCGCGATCAGCGTCTGGCTCTGCGCGAGCTGGCGCGCGATCTCGGCCTCGGGGTCCTCGTTGGCAGCGCGCGGTCCACCGAGCTTGTCGAGATCGGCCTGGGTGAGGCGCACCCCGCCGTCGGAAATCGACGCTACCGCCTTGGCGAGAGGGCCATCGGGATTGTTGATCAATTGGAACGCGAAGGCGAAGTTGGCGGGACTCGGCGGCAGGTGATGCGCACACAGGAAATCGGTAACGCGGGCCATCAGCCGCCGCGTCGCCGCTTCCGTCTGCTTCATCATTGCCATGCCGGACCCGGCCATCCCCAACCGCTCCTGCCGAGAGCGCCCCGGCCGTTGCCGGTGGCGTCGTCGATCCACTAGGCCGCCGTCGATAACGGCAAACCCGCTAACATCCCGTAACTAACGTTCGTTTTACTTGTGCGTCAGCTGCTTGACCGCGGCGAGCGTGCCCGAGATGTGCCCGGCGGGATCGGGATCGCTGTGCGCATAGACGATGCGGCCGTCGGGCGCGATGACGTAGCTGGTGCGCGTGGTGATCTGGCGCGGGGCGGAGCCGTTGATCGGCACGAGCTTGCCGTAATCGACGTCATAGGCTGAGACGACACGCGGCCCGGCGCTGGCCACTGCGAACTTGCCGGCGCATTTCTGCGTCGAGAATTTGGCGAGCGTCGTCACATTGTCCGCCGACATCCCGATCACCGTCGCGCCGGCGGCCTTGAAGGCGTCGATCTGCTCGGCAAAGGCATGCGCCTCGGCGTTGCAGCCCGACGTGAATGCGGCCGGGAAGAAGTAGAGCACGACCGGCCCCTTCTTGAGCGCGTCGGCGAGGTGAACCGGGATCACCTTGCCGGCGACCGCGCCGCGGGTGGTGAAATCGGGCGCCTTGTCGCCGGGCTTGAGCGCGGCGAAAGCAGGTGTGGCGACGAGCAGCGACAGGCTTGCGAATGTGGTCAGACGGCGCATTGTTGATCTCCCTCAAGCCGAAGATACTGTATCGATAGATAGTTCGCCAGCGGTTCGACGTGGCGGGCTGGCGTCGGCCGACGGCAAAGGCTAGGGGCGCGGGCATGCGTATCGAGACCGCCGATATCGACTTCGCCAACCGCCTCGCCGACGCGGCCGGCGCGGCGATCCGCCCCTATTTCCGCGCCGACCACGGGCTGGAGACCAAGCCGGACCAGTCGCCGGTGACGCTTGCCGACCGCGCGGCCGAACAAGCGATGCGCGATCTGATCCGCGCCGAACGCCCCGACGACGGCATCCACGGCGAGGAATTCGGCATCCATCAAGGCACCAGCGGCCGCGTCTGGGTGCTCGATCCAATCGACGGGACGCGGGCATTCATTTCCGGGCGCCCGATCTTCGGCACGCTGATTGCCTTGGTGGTCGAGGGCTGGCCGCTGCTCGGGGTGATCGACCAGCCGATCATCGCCGAGCGCTGGCTGGGCGTGATCGGGCGCGAGACGCTGTTCAACGGCGAGCCGGCGGCGACGCGGGCGTGCCGGTCGCTCGACGCGGCGCTGCTCGCGACGACCTCGCCGGCGCTGTTCGACGATGCCCAACTCCACGCATTCGAGCATCTCGATGCCGGCGTGCGCTCGACCGTGCTCGGCGGCGATTGCTACAATTACGGCTGCCTCGCCTCGGGGCATCTCGACGTGGTGGTCGAGGCGGGGCTCAAGCTGCACGATTTCGCGGCGCTGGTGCCGGTGGTCGAGGGCGCGGGCGGGCGGATGTGCGACTGGCAGGGCGAGCCGCTGACGGCCGACTCGATCGGCGAGGTGATCGCAGCGGGCGACCCGGCGCGGATCGAGGAGATCATCGAGGCGCTCGCCTGCCGCGGCCATAGCTGAGCGCGCCGCCACGAGGTGAAGTGGAGAAAGTGGAGAGTGTCGCGCGGTTGCGACCGAGTGAACAAGACACCCGCCGATCGGCATGCGCGATCGATCTGCTGACAGCTGGGTAGCAGCGACTTGCATAGGCCGGAACATTGGCAGAACATAAGCGTGTAGGAAAGCGCGTTTCAGCCCTTTTGCGTGCCCGCGATCGACCAGGTGTGACCGAACGGATCGTCGAGCTGCCCGTAGCGATCGCCCCAGAACTGGTCGGCGAGTGGGAAGCGGACCGTGGCGCCGGCGGCAAGCGCCTTGTCCCACGCGGCATCGGCGTCGGGCACCTGAAGATGAAGGACGGTGCCGCTTGGGCTCGGCGCCTTGTGGCCGGTCATCTCGGGAAAATCGTCATGGAGCAGCACTGCGCCGCCGTTGATCGCAAGATGCGCGTGCATCAACCGCTTGCCGTCATCGGCCGGCGAGCGCGCCACCTCGGTCGCGCCGAACGCGCGGGCGTAGAAGTCGATCGCTTCAGCCGCGCGATTGTCGGGGATCATGAGATGCGGCGTGACGCCGGTGAGCGCGGCGTTGGGATTGGTGTAGGGCATGGTTTCAGCTCGCGAGTCGGATGCGCAAATATAGGCCAGGCGGCGCGGCATGGGGATCCCGATTGGCGACATCATCTTCGGACGAGAAAGATCAACCCTCGGCGGGGGCTGGCTCGCCGAACGTCCGCAGGCGCAACTCGATCTTATTACCAGCCACGCGCAGTTCGTTGAACCCCGCCGCGCTCTCGCGCGTGCGCCGCGACAAGGTACCCGCGCCGATCATCCGGATCGGCCCCGCCGGCGTCTCGTGAGTCACGTCGAACGGATCGTGGACGTGGCCACTCAGCACCAGCTTCGCGCCCGCAGCCGCAAGCGCCTCGATCGCATCGCCCCCCCCTCTGGTCCGCGCGGTCGATTGGGTGCCGGCATCGATCAGCGGGTGGTGACAGGCGACGATAGGCAGCGCGTCGTCGGGCGCATCGCCGATCGCCGCGACGGTCTTCGCGACGCGGTGCGGGGTCACCCTGCCCTTCGACCAGTTGAGCCGCCACTGGAACCGCGCCGTCGTCTTCAAGGGCACGATCGCGATCCCCGGCAGCTCCAGCTCGTGCTCCAACGCATGCTCGACCTTCTTGTATCGGCGATAGGGACGGAACAGCCGTCGGGCCATGTTGAGATAGGGCAGATCGTGGTTGCCGACCTCGACCGTCATCGGTCGATCGAGCGACGCCAGCCACTTCGCCGCCGCGTCGAACTCGGCGGCGCGTGCGCGCATCGTCAGGTCGCCGGTCATCACGATCGCGTCGGGCGCCTCGGCCGCGACGCAAGCGGCAAACCACTCGATCGCGGCCTTGTCCTCGGCCCCGAAATGCACGTCGCTGACATGGAATAAACGGATCATCGTCGACCAACGCGCCGACGCGATTGGGGTTCAGGCGGCGCGCAACCGTGCCTGGGCGAGCGCTTCGGCGATCTCGCCTTCGCCCATCACCTGTTGCTCGATCACGCAGCGCATGCCGAGCCCGTCGAAGCCGTTGACCACGCCGGCGCGCGCTTGTGCTACGATCGAGCTGTCGCGCCGCTCGACATGGGTCGCCCCCGGTGCGCCCAGCCGGTCGATCGCGATACGTTCGTGATATTTGTAACTGCCGGTCGTCGCTAGCACGCGGTGCTCGTCGTCGACGATCGAGATCACCATGCCCGGCCGCCCGAGCGACCGCAGCACGCTCTCGACCTGGCCTTCGAAATCATATTCGAGATAGGCGACGCCGACGACGCGGCGCTGCTCGCGGATCGGCGCGACATAGACGAGCACTTTGCGCCCGTTCGAATAGGGATTGTCCCACACCGCGTCGGTGAACCAGTCCTCATGCTCGCGCGCGTTCATCGCCTTGCGGAATTGCTCGGCGCCGGAGAGGTTTTCCTTGCGCACCTCGGCATTGGCATGGGCGCAGACGACGATCCGGCCCTGCGGTTCGACGACGAAGGCATTGATGAAATAGGGCGAGAAATCGAGCAGCGTCGTCAGCCGCGCGAGCGCGCGATGCTCGGCGGCCTCGTCGGCGAGCGCGGCGTGCGGGCTCGCGGCGACGATCGCGTCGCTCGCCAGCATCCGGACGTCGATCGAGCGGTCGTAGAGCGACTGCGTCACCGTGCCGATCACCGACTGCGCGAGCTCGGCGAGTCTCGCGCCCTCGACCTCGGCGACGAGCTCGTCGGCGATGATCGCGCCCTGCGCGAGCCGGTCGAGCACCTCGGCGCGGAACTTGGCGGCCGACTGGCGCGCCTGGGTGGCCAGCGACTTCACTTCCTGCGCGACCACCGAAAAGCCGCGCCCGGCTTCGCCCGAGCGCGCCGCCTCGATCGTCGCGTTCAAGGCGAGCAGGTTGGTGCGATTGGCGATCGCTTCGCTCTCCGAGGCGTAGTCACGTACCTCGTCGCGCAGGATCGACAGCAATGAACGCAGGCGCCGCGGCATCGATCAGCGTGCCGCGGCGCCGGTAAGAAGTGAGTTGCGACCCATCACTTGTGTCCCTTTGCCCCGAAACATGCGTGGTGGGCCAAAATGGTAAACAAGCGATAAAGTTGCAGCGTCAACTATCTCGGGCGTGCCAATCGATCGCCCGGGTCAGCCACATCACCGCGGCGAGCCCGGCGAACAGCAGCAGCGATCCGATCAGGAGCGAATAGGCCTCGAGCCCGAGCAGGACGTAGAGCACGCCGTAGAGCGCCGCGAGCAATGTCGCGACCAGCCCGGCACGCTTGCGGCTGCCGAGCACCGCGGCCGAATAGGCGCCGAGCAGCCCGACGATTGCTCCTGCCGCGATGACATAAGCAAGCGTGAAGCCGATCACCTCGGCGAAGGCGAGCAGCATGACGAAGAACAGCACCAGCCCGGCGCCGGCGAGCAGATATTCGACCGTCGCCACCGCGACCCCGCCGACGACGTCGAACAGCCAGAACCTCAAGATGGTGAAGCCGATGAACAGAAAGCCGTATTTCACCGATCGGTTGATCTCGCTGTAGAGATCGACCGGTGTGACCAGATCGACCTCGGCGACCTGCCCCGGATCGGCCGCGGGCGGCGTCGTGGTGGCGAGCGCGCTGCCCAGCGCGAGGTTGCCGATTCGCCACGTTGCCGAAAAGCCGTGCGCGTCGATTGTGCGATCGATCGGCAGGAATGCACCGGCAAAACCCGGGCTCGGCCAGGACGACGTCAGCCGCCAGCGCGTGTCGCCGCCGCGCGGCACCAGCGCCAGCGATTGCGAGCCGCGCAGATCATAGCCGAATTGAACCGCGATCGGCTTGGTGACCAGCGAGGCGGCGTCGATCCAGGCGTGGAACCCCGGCGTATCGCCTGTTCCGCCAAAGCCGGGTTGCAACCCCAGCCGCGCGCCATTTGCGCGGATCACCGGCGGCGCGCCGACCAGCCCGCTGGCATCGCCAACGTCGAAGCGCAATTCGGCACGATCGAACGCCAGTGCGTCCTTGGTGATGCCGAGCCGATCGAGATCGGCGGGCAGTGCGTATCGCGCCCTGCCGCTCACCGCGACCTGATAGACCACCGCATCGTAGATCGATCGCTTGCGTCGTTCGGGCGCGAGCTGGGTCGCAAGATCGGCGACCTCGGGCGCAACCGCCAGTTCGCGCCACACGGTGCTGGTGCGGCTGACCGGCTGGCCGTTGTCGGTGCCTTCGACCGTCGCGGTGGCGCGGTAAGGGATCACCAGCAGCGGCGCCGCGATCCGTTGCTTGCCGCCCCACCCGGCGACGATCGATTGTTCGGCGGTCTGCGACTGGTTCTGGCGATCGAAGATCAGCAGATAGGTCGCGAACAGCGGCACTGCGAGCAGCCCGGCGATGAGCACCGCGAGCATCAGCTTGGTGCCCGGCGTGCGGGCGTCGGGCGAGGCGATAACGGACATCGGGCAGGCTCCTCGGCGGTTGATCGCCTGAGGCCATAGGCTCTTGGAATCGAGCGATGATCCGCGCCGTGTGCCGGTCGGGTGGACAATCAGCGCAGAAATCATGCAGGCGATGGGAGCACCACCGTTCGTGCTGAGCTTGTCGAAGCACGTTGGCAAAGCGCGACCCACGCCCTTCGACAGACTCAGGGCGAACGTTGGCTATAGCTATTCCGCCGCGAGCAGTGTTTCCGCCCCGCCGAGATCGACCGAAACCAACCGGCTCACCCCGCGCTCGATCATCGTCACGCCGAACAGCCGGTGCATCCGGCTCATCGTCACGGCATTGTGCGTGACGATCAAATAGCGCGTGTCGGTCTCCTGCGTCATCCGTTCTAGCAGCGCGCAGAAGCGTTCGATATTGGCGTCGTCGAGCGGCGCGTCGACCTCGTCGAGCACGCAGATCGGCGCGGGATTGGTCAGGAACAGACCGAAGATCAGCGCGACCGCGGTCAGCGCCTGTTCGCCGCCCGAGAGCAGGGTAAGAGACTGCAACCGCTTCCCCGGCGGCTGCGCCATGATCTCGAGCCCGGCTTCGAGCGGATCGTCCGAATCGATCAGCGCGAGATGCGCCTGGCCGCCGCCGAACAAGGTCGTGAACAGCCGCTGGAAGTGACCGTTGACCGCCTCGAATGCCGCGAGCAGCCGCTGCCGTCCCTCGCGATTGAGACTACCGATCGACCCGCGCAGACGATTGACGGCGAGGCCGAGTTCCTCGCGCTCTGCGGCGTTGGTCGTGCGGGTCTCGTCGAGCTCGGCCAATTCGGCCTCGGCGACCAGATTGACCGGCCCGATGCGCTCGCGATCGAGCACCAGCTTCTCGTGCCGTCCCGATTCGGCGGCGGGATCGAGCACCTCGCCGCCGCCAAAGCCGACGCGCTCGGGCAGCACCGGCGGCGGGCATTCGAAGCGTTCGCCCGACAGCCGCCCCATCTCGATCCGGCGCTGCTCCTGGTTGTCGGCGCGCGCGACCGCGCCGGCGCGGTGTTCACGCGTTTCGGCCAGCGCTTCGCTCGCCATTCGCAGCGTCTCGTCGCAGTCGCGCAAAGCCTTGCCCGCGTCGCTCTCGGCGGCGAACGCCGCCTGCGCCGCCTCGCGCGCGGCCTCATGGTCGGCGCTGAGCTTCTCGATCTCGGCATCGAGCGCGGCGGGGCGATCGGCGAGCGCGGCGCGCTCCTCGGCGAGCGCCGCCTCGCGCTTGTCCATGTCGGTGATGCGCCGCGCCGCCTCGCCTGAACGCGCCGTCCAGTTGCGCGATTCGGCTTCGGCGGCGGCGCGGCGTTCGCGGCGCGCGGCGATCTCGCGGTCGAGCGTCGCGCGTTCGGTGCGCGCGTGTGCGACGGCGGCGCGGCGCGCCTCGGCGTCGCCCTGCAGGTGCCGGACGCGCCCGGCGGTCGCGCTGCCGTCGGGAAGCGCGGCGAGCGCGGCTTCGGCGCGGGCATGGTCGTCGGCGGCCTCGCCATGTTCGGTGGCAACGCGGCGCGCACGCGTGTCGAGATCGGCAGCCTTGGCGGCGAGCCGCTCGATCGCCGCCGCCGCACGATCTTCCGCCCGAACCGCCTCACGATGCGCCGCCTCGGCAGCGGCGAGCGCGGTCCGCGCCGCCTGTGCCTGCTGCCGCGCGTCGGCGATCGCCTGCTCGATGCGCGCGAGGTCTTCATCGGCTCGCTCAACCCGTTCGACCGCCGCCGGTCGTGCGTTGGCGAGCGCCGCGAGTCGATTGACGCGTTCGAGCCGCTCCGCCGCCGCGGCCCCGCCCGACTTTGCGACGAACCCGTCCCAGCGCCGCATGACGCCATCGCGCGTCGCCAGCCGCTGACCGACTGCGAGCGCCTGCCCGCCATCAGCATCGGCAACGAATACCTGCGCCAGCCGTCGCGCGAGTGCCGGCGGGGCGGCGACGTGCGCCGCCAAAGGTTGGGTGCCGACCGGCGCGGCGGGATCACTCGGTTGCGCCGCCGCCCCCTGCCAGAACCGCTCTGCTGCCGGGTCGAGACCGACTTCGAGATCGTCGTCGAGCGCCGCGGCGAGCGCGCGCTCGTAGCCGGGCTCGGCCGTCAGCCGATCGAGCACGCGGTCGCGACCCGACGGCCTGACCGCCTTGTCGAGTGCCGCGGCCTCGCTGTCGAGCGCGGCGAGATCGGCTCGCGCGGCTGCTCGCGATGATTGCGCCGCGTCGCGCGCCTCGATCTGCGCTGCCTCGCTTCGATCGGCCTCCACCTGCGCGCCGCGAGCGGTGTCTGCGTCGGTGGCGGCCTTGGCCTTCGCGGCGGCGGCTTCGGCGCGTTCGGCTTCGAGCGGAGCAGCATCGCCGAGCGCAGCGCGTTCCTCGTCGAGCTGCTGGCGGTCGCGCGTCGCACGATCGAGCCGGGTGCGCGCCACCGCAAGCGCGGCCTGCGCGACGCGCGCGTCGGCAGCCTCGCTCGCCTGCTGGCCGAGCGCTTGGGCCAGCGCAACCTCGGCGTCGCGCGCCTGCCGTTCGGCCTCGGCGAGCGCGGTGTCGAGGTGCGGCAGGCGTTCGGCGGCGGTCGTGATGTCGGTGTCGAGCGCCGTCAGTTCCGCGGCGAGCCGCGCCAGCGCCTCGGCGGCATCGGTGGCGAGCGCGCCCTCGCGCGCACGGTCGGCGGCGATTCGCGCCTTAGCCTCGACCAGATCGGCGAGGCGACGGTCGACCGAGGCGCGCTCGGTCCTCAGCGTATCGAGCCGGTGGCCGAGCTCTCCGGCATGATCGCGCGCGGCCAATGCCGCGGCGCGCGCGGTGGCGAGATGCTCGCTCGCAGCGCGCTGGTGCGCGGCGGCGGCGCGCTGGGCCTCGGCGGCGGCCGATACGCGCGCCTCGGCCGCATCGGCCTCCTTCTTGGCCGCATCGGCCGCGGCCGCCGCGTCGCGCCAACGCGCGAAGATCATCCGCGCCTCGGCAACGCGAATCTGGCCGGACAGCGCACGATAGCGTTCGGCCTGGCGCGCCTGCCGTCTGAGCGCCCCGGCACGATTGTCCTGATCGGCGATCACCTCGTCCAATCGCGCGAGATTGGCTTCGGTCGCGCGCAGCTTCTGCTCGGCGTCCTTGCGGCGGACGTGGAGCCCCGCGATTCCCGCCGCTTCCTCAAGCAGCGCGCGGCGTTCGGTCGGCTTGGCGGCGATCACCGCGCCGATCTTGCCCTGGCTGACCAGCGCCGGCGAATGCGCGCCGGTCGCGGCATCGGCGAACAGCAGCGAGATGTCCTTGGCGCGGACGTCGCGGCCGTTGAGGCGATAGGCCGAGCCCGCGCCGCGCTCGATACGGCGGACGATCTCGGTCTCGTCGTCCTCGCCGACGCCCTCGGCGAGGATCGACA
>JBQCHO010000113.1:0-3542 GCA_051954635.1 Sphingomonas sp.
AGCGGGCCCGCGCCGAGCAGGCGCGCGTCGCCATCACGCCATGTCGCGACGGCGTCGCTGCCTGTACCGTCGAGCGAGACGAGCATTATCGCCCCATTTGTTGGCGGCATCAGCGCAACCGTGGCGATCAGCGCGACGGCAAGCGCGCATTGCGAGGGCAGCAGCCAGCGGGATCGGGAGCCTGCGTCCAAATTCATACGCAAACCATCTAGGAGATCAGTGTAAATCCACCGTTAACTCCGTTTCGGTGGCGATGCCCCGCTCAAAAGCAGCCCGAACCCTACGGGAATGCGTCGATGTCGCAAGTTGCGGGCCCATTCTGTCGATACGTGATGCCAGTCGGGCGAACGCTGGATGTCGGATCGAGACAAAAGCCGCCGTTGGACCTGTCGATGAGGTCGCAACGCTGTCGCTCTCGTGGATGACCGCAGTTGGGGCGATAGCTGTCGAGGCGAGTTGTCCGGCGCCAGCTAGTCGCGCGGGCGCTGGTGGGGAAGAAGGCGGGGCGCGTGGCGTCTCAGCCGGCCGGATAGTCGATCGCGATCACCTCATAGTCGCGTTCGCCGGCCGGCAGGGATACGCGGCGGAGGTCGCCGATCGCGGCGCCGCGCAGGGCGCGGGCAAGGGGAGCGCTCCAACCGATGCGGCCGGCGCTTGGCTCGGCCTCGTCGTCGCCGACCAGGGTCAGCGTGCGTTGATTGTCGTCCTCGTCGGCGATCGTCACGGTGGCGCCGAACCAGGCGCGGGTGCGGTCTTCCTGCCGGGCGGGATCGATCACCTTGGCCGCCTTCATCCGCTTCGACAGCCAGCCGAGCCGCCGGTCGATCTCGCGCAGCTTCTTGCGGCCGTAGATGTAATCGCCGTTCTCCGAGCGGTCGCCATTGCCCGCCGCCCAAGCGATCGTTTCGACCAAGGCCGGGCGCTCGGTCGCGAACAGCTGGTCGTATTCGGCGCGGAGCGCGGCGAATCCGGCAAGCGTGATGTAGTTCGGCCGGTCCACCCTCAGCGATTGCTGGCGAGCTGGTTGCCGCCCGGCCGCCGGCCGAGATACCAGTCGAGCGGCGCGGTGCGGTTGGCCTGGCTGTTCTGCGGATACATCAGGCTGTAGACCACCGCATTCTCGAGCACGCGCTGGACATAGCCGCGCGTCTCGGTGAACGGGATCGCCTCGATCCAATCGACCATGTCGACCTGGCCCGAGCGCGGATCGCCATTGGCGGCGAGCCATTTGTTCACATTGCCCGGCCCGGCATTGTAGGCGGCGACCGCGAGCGGATAGCTGCCATAGGTGCCGAACAGCCGCTGGAAATAATTGACCCCGAGCGAGACGTTGAAGCTGGGATCGGTCAACGCCGACGGGCTGTAGGGCAGGCCCATCCGCGTCGCCGTCTCGCGCGCGGTGCCGGGCATGAGCTGCATCAGCCCCACCGCACCGGCATGACTGACGATCTGGCGATCGAACTGGCTTTCCTGGCGCGAGATCGCGTGGATCATCGTCCAGTAAGACTGGACCGGGGCGGGCACCGTCACCGTCGGATAGCCGGCCGCGACGTAATCATCGAGCCCGTTCTGCAGCGCCGAGCGGCTGATCATCACGCCGAGATCGGGGCGGTTGAGCGACCGAGACAGCTCGATGCCGAGGCGGTGGTCGCTCGCCGAGGTGGCGTTGGCGGCGATCTGGCGCAGGAACACGCTCTGGTCGCTCCAGTTGCCGAGCGTGCCGAGCATCTGTGCGGCGCGGACCGGCTCGCGGTCGTAGAAGGCGGTGCGTTCGCTATCGGCGACCGGCGCGGTCGGGATCGGATCGGGCGCCTTCAGCGCGATGCCGAGCCGTTCGGCGGAGAGCTGGCCGTAATAGGCGTCCTGATATTGCGCGGCGCGCTGGAAATAATCGTTCGCGGCCGCCTGATTGCCGGCCTTTTCGGCGGCGCGGGCGGCCCAATAGAGCCCCTTGGGGCGCGTCTGTGGTGAATCGAACGGCCGCGAATAGCGATCGAACATCGCCTGGGCACCGCGTGGATCGTGAAGCTGATTGAGAGCAGTCTGCCCGGCGAGCCAGGCGAGATCGGTATAGACGTCCTTGTCGGCATAAGGCTGCGCCGAAAGATCGGTGCCGGCCGGATAGATCGCGTCGAGCTGGCTGGCGATGGCATAGGCCTGCTGCCAGCGGCTGTCGGCCGCGGCGCCACGCGCGGAATCGCGCAGCAGCTTCATCCAGGCGAGCGGCTGGCTCGGCGGGGCGGAGAGGCGGTGCGGCTGGGCGAGATAATCGCGCGCCGCGGCGACCTGGCGGTTGTTGATGAGCCACTGCGTTCGCGCTGCGATGAACGCCGGGTTCTCGCGGTCGGTGCCGGTGATCGCGGAATCGCGGCCGGTGGCATCGGCCGCGTTGGTCAGGAAGGCGAGCCGCGCGTCGAGCACCGGTCGGTTGGTCGAGCTGATATACTGATCGATCCGCGACGCCGCGCTGGTCGCGCCGCGCCACAGCAGCATGTCCATCCGCTTGTCGTAATCGATCGGCGTCAGCGCCGAGGGGAACGTGCCCAGGATCGTCGCCTCGCCCTGGTCCGAGAGGATGCGCGTCGTCCAGGCGTCGCGCGCCTGTTCGTTGGCGGCGTCGCGGTCGCCCGTCGCCATCAGCGCCTGCGCATAAGCGACCGCGGCGTCGTCGGTCAGCGGCGGATAGCGCTTGAAGAACGCGACCTCGCTGGTCGGCGAGGCGGGGCTGCGCTGCAATGCCGCCTCGGCCGATTTGCGCAGCATCGTCTCGCCCGGCCAGTTGGGATGGGCGAGCAGGAACGTCGCATAATTATCGAAGCCGTAATTGCTCGACTGTTCGAGCTGCTTCCACCTGACCAGCGCATCGGCGAGCGGATCGGCGCCGATATTGGCCGGCGCCGGCTGCGGCGCGGTGCTCTGCAACTGCGCGCGATACCAAGCGGCTTGCTGCGGGGTGAGGGTGGACGTCGCCGCAAGGCCGGAAAGCCCTGCCACGACCAACGCGGACTTCAAAAACGCTACCATGTGGACACACTAACCACTTCGCTCCTATCAGGGCTAGGAGAAATTGCTCGAGGCGCGGTCGAATTCGCGCGCGGCACAGGAGCCTGCAAAGCGATGTTTTCCGGATCGATCCCCGCGCTCGTCACGCCGTTCGACGCGGACGGGAATTTCGTTGAGCCGGTCTATCGCGATTTCGTTGAGTGGCAGATCACCGAGGGCTCGTCGGCCCTGGTCCCCTGCGGCACGACGGGTGAGGCGGCGACGCTGACCAAGGACGAGCATTTCCATATCGTGCGCGTCTGCGTCGATCAGGCGAAAGGCAGAGTGCCGGTGATCGCGGGCGCGGGCTCGAACGATACGCGCGTCGCCTGCGAGAACATCCGCGCGGCGAAAGACGCCGGCGCCGACGCCGCGCTGATGGTGCCGCCATATTACAACCGACCAAACCAGGACGGCATCTTCCGCCATTTCGAGGCGGTTGCCGCGGCGAGCGACCTGCCGATCGTGCTGTACAACGTGCCGGGCCGCACCGTCACCGA
>JBQCHO010000114.1:0-15005 GCA_051954635.1 Sphingomonas sp.
CAAGGCGATCGACGACGGCCTCTTGAAGATCATGGCCAAGATGGGGATCGCGGTGATCTCCTCCTATCGCGGCGGCTATAATTTCGAGGCGGTGGGCCTGTCGCGCTCGCTCTGCAACGATCTCTTCCCCGGTATGCCGGCGAAGATCTCGGGCGAGGGCTATGCCTCGCTCCAGCTCTCCGCGCTGCTGCGTCATGAGAAGGCGTGGGACGCGGCGGTGGCGACGCTGCCGATCGGCGGCTTCTACCGCCAGCGCCACACCGGCGAGACGCACGCCTATTCGGCGCAGCTCATGCACCTGCTGCAAAGCGCGGTCGCGACCGACAGCTATTCGACCTATCTTCAATTCTCGCGCGGCGTGGCGGACTTGCCGCCGGTCTATCTGCGCGATCTGCTCGAGTTCAACTTCCCTGATGCCGGCATAGCCGTCGAGCAGGTCGAGCCAATCACCGAGATCAGGAAGCGATTCGTCACTCCGGGGATGAGCCTTGGCGCGCTCAGCCCCGAGGCGCATGAGACGCTGGCGATCGCGATGAACCGGATCGGCGCCAAGGCGGTCTCGGGCGAGGGCGGCGAGGACAAAGCGCGCTACACCCCCTACGACAATGGCGACAACGCCAATTCGGGGGTCAAGCAGATCGCCAGCGGCCGGTTCGGCGTGACGGCCGAATATCTCGGCGCGTGCGACGAGATCGAGATCAAGGTCGCGCAAGGCGCCAAGCCCGGCGAGGGCGGGCAGCTTCCCGGCTTCAAGGTCACCGAGTTCATCGCCAAGCTGCGCCACGCGACGCCGGGCGTCACGCTGATTTCGCCCCCGCCGCATCACGACATCTATTCGATCGAGGATCTCGCGCAGCTCATCTACGATCTCAAGCAGATCAACCCGCGCGCGCGGGTCTGCGTCAAGCTGGTGAGCTCGGCCGGGATCGGCACCGTCGCCGCGGGCGTCGCCAAGGCGCATGCCGACGTCATTCTCGTCGCCGGGCACAATGGCGGCACCGGCGCGAGCCCGCAGACCAGCATCAAATATGCCGGCACGCCGTGGGAAATGGGCTTGAGCGAGGTCAACCAGACGCTGACCCTTAATGGCCTGCGCGGGCGGGTGCGGTTGCGGACCGACGGCGGGCTGAAGACGGGGCGCGACATCGTCATCGCCGCGATACTCGGTGCCGAGGAATTCGGCATCGGCACGCTCAGCCTCGTGGCGATGGGCTGCATCATGGTCCGGCAATGCCATTCGAACACCTGTCCGGTCGGCGTCTGCACACAGGACGAGCGACTGCGTGCGAAATTCACCGGCAACCCCGAAAAGGTCATCAACCTGATGACCTTCATCGCCGAGGAAGTGCGCGACATCCTGGCGCGGCTGGGCGTGTCGAGCCTCGACGCGGTGATCGGGCGGACCGAGCTGCTGCGGCAGGTCAGCCGCGGCGCCGAGCATCTCGACGATCTCGATCTCAACCCGATCCTCGCCAAGGTCGACGCCGAAGAGAGCCAGCGGCGCTTCAGCCTCGACACCTGGCGCAACCCGGTGCCCGACAGCCTCGACGCGCAGATCATCAAGGATGCCGCCGCGGTGTTCTCGCGCGGTGAGAAGATGCAGCTCACTTATTCGGTGCGCAATACCCACCGCGCGGTCGGCACGCGCCTGTCCTCGGAGATCACGGCGAAATTCGGCATGTCCAAGCTCGCCGACGGCCACGTCACCGTGCGGCTGCGTGGCTCTGCGGGACAGAGCCTCGGCGCGTTCCTGTGCAAGGGCATCACCTTGGAAGTGTTCGGCGACGCCAATGACTATGTCGGCAAGGGCCTGTCGGGCGGGATCATCGCGGTGCGCCCCGTGGTCTCGTCGCCGCTCGCCAGCCAGGACAATACGATCATCGGCAATACCGTGCTCTACGGCGCAACCTCCGGTTCGCTGTTCGCGGCGGGTCGCGCCGGCGAGCGGTTCGCGGTGCGCAATTCGGGCGCCGACGTCGTCGTCGAGGGCTGCGGCGCCAATGGCTGCGAGTACATGACCGGCGGCGTCGCGGTGATCCTCGGGCGGATCGGCAACAATTTCGGTGCGGGCATGACCGGCGGCATGGCCTTCGTCTATGATGAGGATGGCGACTTCGGCCGCAGGGCCAATCCCGACAGCATCGTCTGGCAACGCCTCGCCTCGACGCATTGGGAAGCGGTGCTGAACAATTTGATCCGCGCCCATGCCGAGGCGACCGACAGCAAATGGGCGACCGGCCTGCTCGACGATTGGGACCGCGTCCGTGGCCGGTTCTGGCAGGTCGTGCCGAAGGAAATGCTCACGCGCCTGGCCCAACCGCTCGACGATGCCGAGACATTGCAAGCTGCCGAGTAACAAGCCCTTCCGCTCTGCCACATGCTGACGTAACAGCGTTGGCATGTGGCAGCTCTACCAATTCCCGCTTTGTCCGTTTTCGCGCAAGGTGCGCCTGCTGCTGGGCGAAAAGGGCGTCGGCTACGAGCTGGTCCGCGAATCGCCGTGGCTGCGGCGCGACGAGTTCATCGACATGAACCCGGCGGGGCAGACGCCGGTGATGACCGATCCGTCGCGCGGGCTGATGCTGGTCGATTCGATGGCGATCTGCGAATATTTCGAAGAGACGATCGACAAGGCCGCGATGATCAACGGCACCGCCGCCAATCGCGCCGAGATTCGCCGGCTGGTCACCTGGTTCGATACACATTTCTACCAGGACGTGACCGCGCCGCTGCTCCACGAACGCATGGTCAAGCGCCTCGTCCACCGCGCCGCGCCCGACGCCAAGGCGTTGCGCGAGGCGATGAAAGCGGCCGAGCGGCACCTCGATTATGTCGATTACCTGCTCGATCACCGCAACTGGATCGGCGGATCGACGATGAGTCTCGCCGATCTCGCCGCCGCCGCGCAGATTTCGGTCGCCGACTATCTCGGCGGGATCGACTGGAAGGGCCATGAGCAGACCGCCAACTGGTATGGCGGGTTCAAGAGCCGCCCGAGCTTCCAGCCGCTGTTGTCCGAGCGGATGGAGGTGATCGGCCCGCCCAAGCATTACGCCAATCACGATTTCTGATGCACGTGACGCATGATCCGGGCGCCGAGGCGGCGGCGGAGATCGCGTTCGGTGATTTTCTCGCGGTCGATATCCGCGTCGGCACGATCGTCGAGGCGGAACCGTTCCCCGAGGCGCGCAAACCGGCGTTCAAGCTGCGGATCGATTTCGGGCCGGTGATCGGCGTAAAAAGGTCGTCGGCGCAGATCACCGAACGCCATGCGCTCGAGGACCTGGTCGGCATGCAGGTGGCGGCGGTGGTCAACTTCCCGCCGCGGCAGATCGGGCCGGTGCGCTCCGAAGTGCTGACGCTGGGGTTTCCCGACGAGGACGGCCATGTCGTGCTTGTCTCGCCCAGCCGCTTTGTGCCCAATGGTGGGCGATTGTTCTAGGCCCGAGCCCGGCGACGGTCGGTGAAGTGGACAAAGTGGAGAGCCTCGCAGGGTTTTGCCGCCTTTTGCGACGGCAATGCGCCTTCCGCGCGACACGACGCGCCGCGGTCGCGACAGGCGGGCGCCGTCGGCGCGGCAGCCACGCGACACCAGCGCTACGGGTGAGCGACGGTGCGGCGACGGGTTCGCGCCCACTTGGCGTCGGCCGCGCCTCGGTTGCCCGGTGGCGAACGACGGCGCGCCGGAAATGCGATGCTGGTCCATCGCGCAGGATAGACCAGAGAAAATCCAACATTGAAAGGGTGCGCCTAGCTTGCCAGCAACCCGACGAGCGCGGCGAGCGAGACTAGCACCAGGAAGCCGTTGACGACGATCAACAGCGATCGCGGCAAGCGGCGGACGTCATGCGCGGGGGTGATTTCAGGCAGCACCTCGCGCCACACGGCAGCGATGAAGCAAAAGGCGCCGAACAGCACAAGCAGGCAGCCGGTGGCGACGATCAGCCAATCGACGACGAGCTTGTCGAGCAACGCGCGGGCGCCAATCCCGGAGGCGAGCGCGGCGAGGCCGGTGCGGACCCAGGCGGCATAGGTGCGCTCCGCGGCGAGTGCGGTGCGATCGGCGGCGAGCTGGGTGCGGCGATCGGCACTGTCGGCCTGCTTGACCTCGCTGGCGCGGACGACCGCGGCGCTCTCCGCGATCTTGCGATGCGTTTTCTCGGCGCGGCGGTCGGCGGGCTCGGTCATGTTCGGGTAACGCGTGAGCCGCTCATCGTCTCCCCGTCACCCCAGCGCAGGCTGGGGTCCATTTCTGTTGCGATCGCAGGCGACGTTGCGCGCCAACGAAACAGACATGGATGCCAGCCTTCGCTGGCATGACGCTTAAGAGTCGAGGCTCTTGGAGGCTTGCTCGAACAGGTCCTTGGACAGGCCGGGTGTTTCCAGAATGCGCTGCAGCTCGGCGCGCAAGAGCGCCTGACGCGCGTCGTCGAAGCGGCGCCAGCGGCCGAGCGGCGGCACCATCCGCGCGGCGGTCTGCGGATTGAGCTTGTCGAGCGCGATGATCTGGTCGGCGACGAAGCGGTAGCCGCGGCCAGAGGGATCATGGAAGGCGCGCTGGTTGACGCTGAACGCGCCGACCAGCGAGCGCGCGCGGTTGGGGTTTGCGAGGGTGAAATCGGCATGGCCGGCGAGCGCCTCGACCTCTGCGGGCGTGTCGGCGCGGGTGGCGAGCGCCTGGGTCGAGAACCATTTGTCGAGAACGAGCGGATTGTCCGAATAGCGGTTGTAGAAGATATCGAGCGCGGCGATCCGCTTGTCCGAATCGCCGTTGGCGAGGGTCGAGAGCGCGGCCTGACGGTCGGTCATGTTGTCGCAGGCCTCGAACTGGCGGAAGGCGAGGTCGGCGGCGTCGTCCGCCCCGCTCGCAGCGATATAGCCTAGCGCGACGTTCTTCAGGCGGCGGCGGCCCTTGGCGGCGGGGTTGTAGGCATAGGCTTCGCCCGCCGCGGCGTCATAGGCGGCGCGCCATTCGTTTGACAGTGCCTGGCCGAGCTCGCGGCGCAGCGTCTCACGCGCGGCGAAGATGCGTTCGGGATCGACCACCGGCATCTGATCGCCGATGAACGCTTCGGACGGGAGCAGCACCGCCTCCGCCACGAAAGCGGGATCAAGCGCGGCGTCGGTCAGCGTGTTCCGCACTGCTTCGATCACCGCCTTGTGATCGGCGCGGCCGTGGCCCGCGGCCGCGACCAGCGTGTCGAGCATCAACTGCTGCATCGCCTCGTAGCGCGCGAACGGATCGTCGTCGTGCGCCGAGAGGAACGCGAGATCGGCAGGAGTGCGGTTGGTCTCGACGATCACCGGCGCGGAGAAGCCGCGGTTGATCGACAGGACGGGACGCTCGGTGACGCCTTCGAAGGTGATTTCCTCGCGCGCGCCGCTCAGCATGACGAGGCGTTCGTCGGCGAGCGTCACGGCACTGTCTCGACCGAACAGCTTGAGGCGGAGCGGCAGCACCATCGATTGCTTGTCGGGCTGTCCCGGCGTGGCGGGGACGGTCTGTTCGAGGGTCAGGGTGGCGCGGTCGCTGCCCGTCTCATGGCTCAGCGTCGCCTTGACGCGCGGGGTGCCGGCCTGGCTGTACCAAAGGCGGAACTGGCCGAGATCCGCGTCGCCGCCATCCTCCATCGACTGGACGAAATCCTCGCAGGTCGCCGCCGTCCCGTCGAAGCGGTCGAAATAAAGGTCGGTGGCCTGGCGGAAACGATCCGGGCCGAGGATCGTCGCCATCATGCGGATCACCTCGGCGCCCTTGTTGTAGATCGTCGCGGTGTAGAAGTTCGAGATTTCGAGATAGGAATCGGGCCGGATCGGGTGCGCGAGCGGGCCGGCATCCTCGGGGAATTGCGCGGCGCGCAGCATGCGGACGTCCTCGATCCGCTTGACCGCGGCCGAGCCCTGATCGGCCGAGAAGCTCTGGTCACGGAAGACGGTGAAGCCCTCCTTCAACGAGAGCTGGAACCAGTCGCGGCAGGTGACGCGGTCGCCCGACCAATTGTGGAAATATTCGTGCGCGACGACCGCGGCGATGGCGTCGTAATCCAGGTCGGTCGCGGTGTCGGGATCGGCGAGGATGTAGCGCGAATTGAAGATGTTGAGGCCCTTGTTCTCCATCGCACCGAAGTTGAAATCGTCGACCGCGACGATGTTGAACACGTCGAGATCATATTCGCGGCCATAGACGCGCTCGTCCCACGCCATCGCCAGTTCGAGCGCGTGGAGCGCGTGATCGGTCTTGGGCAGATCGCGCTCGCGGACCCAGATCGCGAGCTCGACCGCGCGGCCGGACATGGTGGTGAAGGTCGATCGGTTGGGCTTGAGGTCGGCGGCGACGAGCGCGAACAGGTAAGAGGGCTTGGGGAAGGGATCGTGCCATTCGGCCCAATGCTTGCCGTCCTCGGCGTCGCCCTGTGCGACCGGATCGCCGTTGGCGAGCAGGATCGGGTAGC
Source organism: Sphingomonas sp. (assembly GCA_051954635.1). Lineage (GTDB taxonomy): Bacteria > Pseudomonadota > Alphaproteobacteria > Sphingomonadales > Sphingomonadaceae > Sphingomonas. Next base: position 6,453 of record JBQCHO010000114.1, read on the forward strand.
GCGCCTTGTCGGCGGTCATCCGCACCTTGTAGCGGGTGAGGACGTCGGGGCGGTCGGGGAAATAGGTGATGCGGCGGAAGCCCTCGGCCTCGCACTGCGTGCAGAGCAGGCCGCCCGAGGCGTAGAGCCCCATCAACTGGGTGTTGCGTTCGGGGGCGAGCTCGACCTCGGTCTCGACCGTGTGCGCGTCGCCCGACAAGGGCACGACGAGCGCGTCGCCGTCGAGCCGCCAGTCGTTGACCGCGACGCCGTCGACCGTGACCGAGAGCAGCTTCTGCCCGGCGCCGTCGAGCCTGAGCGAGCGATCGTGCGCGCTGGTGCGGGTGACCGAGAGCGTCGCCTTGACCCGTGTCGCGTGCGCGTCGAGCTCGAAATCGAGCGCGAGATCGGGCACCTGCCAGTCGGGCGGGCGATAGTCCTCGCGGTGGATCACGGTCGGGCGGGCGGGCGCGTTCTGGACGTCGAGCATGTCGGTTACCTATAGATTCACGCATCGAACGCGCCAGCCAAATCGATGTTGCGGCGCGTGACGGGGAGAGCGGATGGCGCGAATGCTGATCTTCGGGTTGGGCTACACCGCCGCGCGGCTGGCGACGCGGCTGCGTGCGGAAGGCTGGGCAGTGTCCGGCACAACGCGCGATGGCCGCGAGGGGACGATCGCGTTCGGGGACGAAGCGCAGGTTGCCGACGAATTAGCCGCGGCGACGCATGTGCTGTCGTCGGTGCCGCCAAATGACGGCGACCCGGTTCTAGCGCGTTATGGCGCGCATCTCGCCGGGAAATGGATCGGCTATCTGTCGTCGACCGGCGTCTATGGCGATACCGGCGGGGCGTGGGTCGACGAAAGTGCGTCCACCGGCACGGGGCGGCGGCAGGCACGCGCCGAGGCGGATGCGGCGTGGCTGGCGATGGGCGCGCGGGTGTTTCGGCTGCCGGGCATCTACGGACCGGGACGGTCGCCGCTCGACCGGGTCGCGGCGGGCCGCGCGCACCGCGTCGATGCGCCGGGGCAGGTGTTCAGCCGAGTGCATGTCGACGACATCTTGACGGGGGTAATCGCCGGGTTCGATGCGCCGGCGGGGGCGTACAATCTCGCCGATGACCGGCCGGCGAGCCAGAACGCGGTGGTCGACTTCGCCGCGCGATTGCTGGGGCTGCCGCCGCCGCCGTTCGTCACGCTCGATCAGCTTTCGCCGATGGCGCGGGGCTTCTATGCCGAGAACCGGCGGGTGGCGAACGGCAAGGCCAGGCGCGTGCTCGGCTGGACGCCGGCCTATCGAGACTATCGCGCGGGCCTGCGCGCTCTCAAGGCGACGACCAGCCCGATCAGCGTCAGCACGCCGCCGCCGACCGCGAGCGGCGTCCAGCGATAGCCTTCGAACAAGGTCGACAGCAGCATCGCGATCACCGGCACGATCACGCTCGAATAGGCCGCCTTGGCCGGGCCGATCACGCGCAGCACGCCGAAATAGAGCGTGAAGGCGATCGCCGAACCGAACAGCCCGAGATACAGGATGCCGGCGAGGTAGACTGGCCGTGCCTCGATGACGGGCGGGCCGGACAGCGTGAAGGCGACGACGGCATCGATCGCAGCGCCGATCAGCATCGCCACTGCCAGCGTCGAGACCATCGGATAGCGGCGCGCGGTCTCGGTCGCCTGCAGGACGTTGGCGGTCGAGGCGGACATGATCGCGCACAGCGTCAGCGCGATGCCGATCAGCGCTTCGCCGGGGCCGTTCGGGGCGACGCGCGCCTCGTGGACGAACAGCAGCACGATGCCGGCAATCGCGACACCCGAGCCGACGAGCAACTGGCGACCGAGGCGCTGGCCGAGAAAGACGCGGCCCATCAGCGCGTTGGGAACGAGCAACAGCGCGAAGACGACGGCGACCAAGCCCGAGGTGACATGCTCCTCGGCGCGGTAGACGAAGTTGAAGTTGAGGCAGAACTGACTGAAGCCGACCGCCAGCGCGAACCGCCAGCCGCGAGCATCGAGCGCGAAGCGTTCGCGGCGGATCAGCGCGGTCGCGGTCATCGCGATCCCGGCGACGAGGAAGCGGTAGGTGACCGACCAGCTGGGCGGCACGCTCGATACCTGATCGCGGATGACGAGCCAGGTCGAGCCCCAGATCAGTGTGACGATCGCGAACGGGACGAGAATCGCGAGGCGGGTCGCGGCCGGGGCGGAACTGGTCTGCTGGAGCACGGGTGGCTGTTCCGATCGAGCGAACGATGCCGGTCGTTACGCCCGCGCGAGGCTCGTGCGAACCACCTTTTTGCTTATCGAGTGACAAGGCAAGCTGATGATCCTCCCCATGTGCCGGCACGGGGATGATCAAAGCGCGGCGATGGCCTCCGCCAGCGGCCGAATCTGATCTTCGGTCTGGTCCCAGGAGATCACCAGGCGCGCTTCGCCGACGCCCCAATCGTAGAAATCGAAGCCGAGATCGCGCAGGCGCTGCGCTTCGTCGGTGGAGACCTTGAGGAATACCTCATTGGCCTCGACCGGATAGACCAGCCGGTCGCCCGCGGCCTCGGCCAGCAACCGCGCCCCGGCATTGGCGGCGCGGGCGTTGGCGAGCCACAGGTCGTCGTCGAGCATCGCCAGAATCTGCGCCGCCAGATAGCGGCCCTTGGACAGCAGGTGCCCGGCGCGCTTGCGGCGGTAGAGCGTCGCGTCGGCGAGATCGGTGCGGAAGAACACCAAAGCCTCGGCCGACATGCCGCCATTCTTGACGAAGCCGAAGCTGAGCACGTCGACGCCCGCGCGCCAGGTGATGTCGGCGGGCGCGCAGCCGAGATGCGCGACGGCATTGGCGAAGCGTGCGCCGTCCATGTGCAGCCCGAGATCGTGCTTCCGCGCGACGCGGCCGATCGCGGCGACCTCGTCGGGGGAGTAGACGCAGCCATATTCGGTCGCGTTGGTGATCGAGATGGCGTGCGGCTGGACCTGATGGACGTCCTTGCGGATGCGGCCGATCAGCGCCTCGATCGTCTCGGGCGCGAGCTTGGCGCCGTCGCCGTCGGCGAGCATCAATTTGGCGCCGTGGGTGTAGAATTCGGGTGCGCCGGCCTCGTCGTTCTGGATGTGTGCCTCGCGGTGGCAGATCACCCCGCCGTGAGGCTGGCAGAGCGCCGCCAGCGCGAGGGCGTTGGCGGCGGTGCCGGTCGGCACCCACAGCACGCGGACCCGGGTGGCGAACAGGTCGGAGAAGCGGTCGTCGAGCTGCACGCTGTGCGCGTCGCCGTCATAGGCGGTGTCGAGGGCGTTGGCGGCGGTGATCGCGTCGAGCACCGGCTGACAGACGGGGGCGGCGTTGTCCGAGAAGAAGCGCATGGGGCGGCAATGCGGTGCGCGTGGGCGGGCGTCAACTACCGGCTATTGCTCGTCGTCGGTCGGAGGCTCGTCGCCGCCGGGCCTCGGCGCCCGATCGGCGGGCGGCGGATTGCGTGACAGCGATACGTCGCCATTCTGGCCGATCTTGAGGTCGAGGCCGAGGCCGGTCAAATTGCCCTCGATCGCCACTGGCCCGACGTCGGGTGCGGCGAGGTTGAGATCGGTCGCATCCACATCCTCGTCATCCACCGCGGGCTGCGGCGCGGCGCGGGGGGCGAGGCCAAGCGCCTGGGTCATGAAGTCGCGCCAGATGCGCGCGGGGATGCCGCCGCCGGCGAGGCCGGGATTGGGGCTGTCGTCGTCATTGCCGACCCAGACGCCGCACACCAGCCCGTTCGCGAAGCCGACGAACAAGGCGTCGCGGCTGTCCTGCGTCGTGCCGGTCTTGCCGAAGGTCTGCACCCCCGACAGCGCCGCCTGGCGACTGGTGCCGTCTTCGACCGAAGCGGCGAGCAGATCGCGCATCTCGTCCTGGATGCGGCCCGGTATCGGGTGGGCGCCTTGCGTGAACTGCTCGAGCCAGCCCTTCTGCTTGGGATCGGCCAGGCCCTGCGCCTGCACCGGATAATCGCCCGCGGCGACCGCGGCATAAGCGGCGGTGAGCTCGAGCAATGAGGTGTTGGCAGTGCCGAGCGCGATCGTCGCCTCGCTGGGGATCGGGGTCGAGATGCCGAGATCGCGCGCGGTGCGGATGACGTTGTTCACCCCGACCTTCTGAATCAGCCGCGCCGCGGCGACGTTCGACGACACCGCGAACGCCTCGCGCAGCGGAATCTCGCCGCGATAGCGCTTCTCGGCATTTTCGGGCGACCAGTTGCCGATCGTCACCGGCTTGTCCTCGATCATCGACTCAGGGGTGAGCCCCTGGCGCATCGCGGTGAGGTAGACGAACAGCTTGAAGGTCGATCCCGGCTGGCGCAGCGCCTGCGTCGCGCGGTTGAACGGGCTGTCCTTGTACGATTTGCCGCCGACCATCGCGACGACGGTGCCGTCGGGCTTCATCGCCACCAAGGCGACCTGCGCCTTGTGCAGCCCGGCGCGGCCGACCGCGCGCTCGGCGGCCTTTTGCAGGCGGATGTCGAGCGTGGTCTTGACGGTGGTTTCAGCGCGAACCTCGCCGGCAGTGTCGCGCGCCTCGGGAAGCACCCAGTCGGCGAAATAGGTGCCGTTGGGCAAGTCGCGCGTGCGGCGGACGTGGAGCACGGCAGGCTTGGCGGCCGCCGCCTGCGCCTTGGTGATGAACCCGCCATCCTTCATCGCGCCGACCACCACCGCCTCGCGGGCGCGGGCGCCCTTGAGGTTGCCCGTCGGCGCGAGCGCGGACGGCGCCTTGACAAGCCCCGCGAGCATCGCCGCCTGGCCGACGGTCAGGTCCTCGGGCTCGCGATCGAAATAATGTTCGGAAGCCGCGCGCAGGCCATAGACGTTGTCGCCGAAATAGACGTTCGACAGATAACGCGAGAGGATCTGGTCCTTGGTCAGCCACGCCTCGAGCCAGAACGAGATCATCACCTCGCGCAGCTTGCGCCCCATGTTGCGATCGGCGTCGAGGAAGGCGTTCTTGGCGAGCTGCTGGGTGATCGTGCTGCCGCCTTCGCGGACGCCGCCGGCGCGCATGTTGTGGAGCGCGGCGCGCAGGATGCCGCGCGGATCGATCCCCCAATGATGATAGAAGCGCCGATCCTCGATCGCGACGAACGCGTTGGGCACATAGGCGGGCAGCTTCTTGGCATCGACGGGCTTGCCGATGATCGCCCCGCGCCGCGCGATCGGCGTTCCGTCCGACGACAGCAAGGTGATCGAGGGCGGCGTCGGCGGCTTCAATGACTTGGAGAGCGGTGCCGTGACCGCGAGCCAGCCGACCAACAGCACGAACAGCCCGATCAGCACCCCCAGGATGCGCATCGCCCAACGCAGCTTCGAGGTGCGTGGACGCACCGGCGCCGGCTGCTCGCCCCAATCGGCCCCGAAATCGCCATAACCGACCGCCTCGTCGGCGCGGCGCATCAGGTCATAGAGGTCGAACCGTTCGGGGCGGTTGGCGCGCGAAAGCTGGTCGGAGTCGAAAGGGTTGAGGCGCATTTTCTCGGTCTGCCGGCCCGGCGGGGCGGAGTTACTGTATTAGCCGTTCAATACAGTCCGCACAAGCCGCTCGTTTACACCTGTCGGCAGGCCCCGCACAAGACGCGGCATTGAGGCGGCGGGCGCACCCGGCTATGCGGGCGGGCATGGCTTCTCCCTCGACCCAACCGCTCGTCGTCGGCATTGGCGGCACGATCGGCTTCGTCTCCTCGACCGAGCGCGCGCTGGCGATCGCTTTGGAGGCCGCGGCGCAGGAGGGCTTTCGCACCCGGCTGTTCGGCGGCGAGGACATGGCGCGGCTGCCGCTCTACAATCCTCGCGCGGCGACGCGCACCGAGGACGAGCGCGCGTTCGTCGATGCGGTGCGCGAGGCTTCGGCGGTGATCATCGCCAGCCCGGGCTATCACGGCAGCATCTCGGGCGTGGTCAAGAACGCGCTCGACCTGCTCGAGGAAACGTCGCGCGACGAGCGCCCCTATCTCGCCGACATGCCGGTCGGGATCATCACCACCGCTTATGGCTGGCAGGCGACGGGGAGCACGATCGCGGCGCTACGCTCGATCGTGCATGCGCTGCGCGGCTGGCCGACGCCGTTCGCCGCCGCGATCAACACGCAGCTGACCAAGTTCGACGACGAGGGCGGCTGCACCGATCCGGTGGTGCTCGACCAGCTCGCGCTGATCGGGCGGCAGGTGGCCAGGTTCGCGCCGCTGGCGAAGCAGGGATAGACTCTCCGTCATTGCGAGCGCAGCGAAGCAATCCATTGCCGCGCGTGATGCTCTGGATTGCTTCGGCGCCGCGCGCCTCGCAATGACGATGAGTTAGCGCATCGCGATCTGATCCACCCCGTCGCGGTCGACGCGGCATTCGCCTTTCAATTGCGCGATCCACTGGTCGATCAGCGCGACACCCTCCTTGTGCTCCAGGCTGCGCCCGGTTTCGGGCATCATCGCGCCGGGATCGGTGCTCGCCAGGCGGAACGGCACGATCGACTGCCCGGGGTGGCCGGGAACGATGTCATAGGCACGCTCGCCCCCACCACCGCCTGCCGCGACCGGGGGCTTGCAGACGCCGAGGCGGCGCGGGTCGATCACGGTCGAATGCAGCCACAGCCCCGATACGCGCGCGGGGCCGGTCTCCGAATGGCAATGCGCGCAGTTGATATCGAGATAGGCGCGCGCGCGGGCGTCGATCGGGGCGGCGGCGTCGTCCCATCTGGCGTCCTTGGGCACGTTCGCCGAGGGCAGGCCGGTCAGATAGTGGAGCTGCGCCAGGCGCTGCAACTGGTTGATGTCGCCGCCGGGGCCGGGGAAGTCGATATCGAGATGCCGCGCCTTGGGGCCGATCGGCCCGAGCGCGCGGGTGCGATAATCGGCGGTGTGGCAGCCGGCGCACTGGTTCTGGTTGGGGACCGAATAGACGAAATCGGTGCGCGTCTGCCCGTCGATGAAGGTCAGCGGCACTTCCGCGCCGGTGCGTTGCAACGTCGCCTCGGTCTGATCGGCGTTCCAGACATAAGGCAGGCCGACCCAGCCGTCGGCGCGGTGGACGAGCAGCCGCGTCTCGATCATCCGAACATGCCGCAGGTCGAGCCCGTCGACGCCGGTTTGATAGGTCGCGGGCGTCATCTTGACGACGTCGCGACTGTCCCCCGGCTTCGCCGCGTTGGCGGGAACGGTGTAATAAAAGGTCTTGGTGATGATCGTGCCGACCGGGAAATCGAAGGTCTTGTCGGGCTCATATTTGGCCGCGGTGCCCGCGGGCATCCAGATCGTCCGCCATTTCTGCGCGTAATCGCTGAACAGGGGCGTCGCGAGCTCGTAGGTCACCATGCCTTTGTGCGGGGCGATGCGGCCGTCCTTAACCGTGAACAGCCCCCATTCGGCGAGTGTCTTGGGGAAGCCGGTGGCGTGAAAGGTAACCTCGCTCGGTACCTGGTGGCAGGAGGGGGTGGCGAGCATCAAGAACAGAGGTGCTGAGGATCGGAGCCAGGAAATTGGTTCGCGCAGAGGCGCAGAGACGCAGAGAAGAAATTTTCGCGCGAAGGCGCGAAGGCATGATGACAGGTTTCGCCGGGACGATGCGGTAGCGGCAGGCCGGGACGGTGGCCCTTGACGCATCTTCTCTGCGCCTCTGCGCCTCTGCGCGAACTCTATTTCCCGGCCGATAACGGTCACGGCGCCTTGGTCATGCTCGCCGGCAGCGTCACCGCGGGCAGGCGCGTCGCGGGTTTGCAGTTGAGCGTCGCCAGTTTCGCGCCGGCGAATTTGTGGGCGCCGTCGGCATTCAGCACTTTTGCGTCGCCGTTCTGGACGCAGATGCCGGCGTCCTTGACCTTGGGATCGGTGAAGCCGTCCCACAGTATGTCGGGCAACCGCCCACCCATCGCCGCGGCGAGCTTGTCGAAGCCGGCGCCGGGCTTGTCGCCGCCGCCCGAGAAGGTGTTGCCGGTGATGTAGATATCCTGCGGGTAGGGGTCATAGCTCGCGACACGGCCGCGCTGGGTGTCGAAGCCGGTCGAGAAATAGCTCGAGATGATGACGTTGGCGGTCTGGTTGTCGGCGATCTTGTTGTCGAAGATCTCGACCTTGTCGTTCGAGTTGACGACTACGCCCGAACCGGCGGGAACCGACCGCACCGCGCTGCCCTCGGCACCGAAATTGGGCGTGTTGTTGGCGGTGACGGTGTTGTTGTAGACGCGGGTCTGGCTGCCCGGCACGGGCAGGTCGGGCATGTTGAACACCAGGATGCCGCCGGTGTTGCCCGTCGTCGTGTTGCCGTAGACGTCGGCATGCGTTGAGTTCTCGATCTCGATGCCCGCGACATTGCCCTCGGCGCGGTTGTTGCGGACGATGATGTTCTGCGACTGGCCGACATAGATGCCGGCGTCGGACGCGCCCTTCACGACACTGTCCTCGATCAGCACGTTCGTGACCTGCACGGGATAGAGCCCGTAAGCGCCGTTGGTGGTCTTCGGGCCGCCGGTCCATTCGGCTTTCACGCGGCGCATCACGGCGTCCTTGGTGCCGTTGATCTTGAGCGCGTCGCCCTTGCTGTTTTGGAGCGTCAGGTCT
>JBQCHO010000115.1:0-11375 GCA_051954635.1 Sphingomonas sp.
CTCGATCTCCTCGCCAACGCGGCGCGCTTCCTCGGGGCCGACCCACAAGCCGAGCACCCTCACCTTCTCGACCGCGTCGAGCTCGGTCCACAACGTAATGCCGAGACGCCCGCTCTTCTTCGCGATCACCCCCGAGGCGGCGCCGAGGATGTGCGGGGTCGAACGGTAATTCTGTTCGAGCTTGATGACAGCAGCGCCGGGGAAGTCTTTCTCGAACTTCAGGATATTTTCGACCTGCGCGCCGCGCCACGAATAGATTGACTGATCGTCGTCGCCGACACAGGCGATGTTCTTGCGCTCCTGCGCGAGCAGCCGGAGCCAGAGATACTGAACCGCGTTGGTGTCCTGATACTCGTCGACCATGATGTATTTGAAGCGCCGCTGATAGTCGGCGAGCACGTCGCGGTGCGTCTTCAGGATGACGAGCATGTGGAGCAGCAGGTCGCCGAAGTCGCAGGCGTTGAGCGCCTTCAGCCGGTCCTGATATTGCTGGTAGAGCTCGCCGCCGCGGCCGTTGGCGTAGCGCTCGCTCTCGCCGGCGTCCACGTCGGCCGGCGTCAGCCCCTTGTTCTTCCACTGATCAATCAACCCAGCGAGGCTGCGCGCGGGAAAGCGCTTTTCGTCGATATCGGCGGCGGTGATGAGCTGCTTGAGCAACCGAAGTTGATCGTCGGTGTCGAGGATCGTGAAATTGCTGTGCAGCTCGACCAGCTCGGCATGGCGGCGCAGCATCTTGGCGCCGATCGCGTGGAAAGTGCCGAGCCACGGCATCCCCTCGACTGCCTCGCCGACCAGCCGCCCGACGCGCGCCTTCATTTCGCGTGCCGCCTTGTTGGTGAAGGTGACCGCGAGGATCTCCGACGGCCACGCCTTCCGCGTGAACAGCAGGTGGGCGAGGCGCGCGGTGAGGCACGCGGTCTTGCCCGTGCCCGCGCCGGCGAGGACGAGCACGGGGCCCTCGGTGGTCAGCACCGCCTCGCGCTGCGGCTCGTTGAGGCCGCGGAGATAGGGCGGATCGTTCGGGGAAGGCGCGGGGAGACTCATCGGTGAACAGGTAGGGAACGGCGCGGGCGAGGGCAACGGCAAAGGCGCACGAAACGGCTTGGCGGCGGCGTGGCGACGGCTATGGTGCGGCAGGCGGGGAGGATCGATCATGTTGAAACGTCGTGATGTTCTGGGTGGCGCGGGAGTGCTCGCGGTGATGCCGTGGCTTGCCGGACGAGCGGTCGCAGCGGACGCGCCTGTCGTGGTGCCGATCGCGCTCGACGGGCGGGTGATCGTCGCGTGCGGGATCAACGGCGCGGGGCCGTATTTCTTCATGCTCGATACCGGCGGAACGATGAGCCTGATCGATGACGCGCTCGCGCGCGAGCTCAAATTGCAGACGATTGCGAGCCAGCGGATCGCGGGGGTCGGCGGGGCGGCGAATGCGGCGCTCTATCGCGCGCGCGATCTGGTGATCGGCGGGACGCTGCGGCTGCCCGACGTGGTGTTCAACGGGATGGACGGCCGCGGGTTCGGCAAGGACGTTCGCGGCACGCTCGCGGCGGGGGCGGTGACGGGGTACGATAGCGTGCTCGATTTCGATGCCGGTGAGTGGCGCGTCTATCCGCACGGCTTCGGGCAGTTGGCGGGGTTCACCGCAGTCGACTCGACGATCGAGCAAAAGGGGCATGGCGCGGCGCGGATCGTCGCGGCCGTGGCGATCGACGGACAGGCGTTTCGCTGTCTGGTCGATACCGGTGCGCCGGGCGAGATCATTCTCTATCCCGAGGCGGCACGGCGGACGCGCTATTGGGATGACCCTACCGTCAATTACGCGCCGATGCGGGGACGCGGGATCGGCGGGGAGACGGCGGTTGGGCGGATGGTGCGCGCAGGGCAAGCGTCGATCGGGCCGGTCGCGTTCGAGCGGCCGCTCGTGCAACTCGAAGGCGGGGCACGGGGGCAGCGCGACGCCGATGGGGTGATCGGGCTGGGGCTGATCCGGCAGATGAACCTGGCGACCGACGTGCGGCAGCGGCGGCTGCTGGTGCAGCGCAATCGCGTGGCGCCGCCGACCGACCTGGCGTCGACCTCGGGCATGTGGGTCGATCGCAGGGGCGATCGGCTGGTCGTCGCCGATGTCGGGCATGGCAGTCCGGCGGCGGCGGCGGGGATCGTGCCGGGCGACGTCGTGATCGACACGACCTTTGCCAAACTGATCCGCGCGCTGGGTAGCGGGCCCGGGGCGCAGGTGGCGATGACGATCGAGCATGATGGCACGCCGCGCCGGGTGAAGATCGTGCTCGCCGATTATCTCTAGGCTGGGGCCGTCAGGAAGGCTTCGAGACACCGTCGCCAAGCAGGTCGCCGGCGATCGTCTGGCCGTAATAGTCGCCCTTCGCGTGGTATTTGGCCTTGGCCGCGGCGATCGTACCGGTCTGGCGGGGATCGCGGGGGCGATCGTGGCTGTCGACGAAGGCGGCGGCGTCCCAGGCTTGCTGGTCGCTCAGCGTGCCGCCCTGGCCGAACGGCATGTTGGCCTTGATGAACGCGGCGGCGTTGGAGACCTTGCCCATGCCGGCGCCCCAGTTGAACGATTGCGGGCCCCAGAGCGGGGGATAGGCATAGCTGCCGTCGGCGTTCTTCGCGCCCTGGCCGCCGGCGCCGTGGCATGAGGCGCATTGGTTAGCGAAGACCTTGGCGCCGCGGGCGGGATCGTGGCCGAGGGACGTTTCGGCGAGGTCGGGGTAACCGTGGCCGGCGGGAACCTTGCCGGTCGGCAGGCCGGTCGCCAGCCAATAGAAATACATTTCGAGATCGGCGTAGATCGGATCGCCGGGCTTGGGCGGGCCGCCGCTCGGCGAGGCGGGGGCGTTCATCGAATAGCGGAAGCATTCGAGGATGCGCCGCTCCATCGTGTTGATCTCGCCGTTCTTGGCGCGATAAGCGGGGTAGCTGACCCACGCCGCCCACATCGGCGCGGCGCCAGCGGTACGGCCGCCGCCCAGATGACAATTGCCGCACGACAGGCCGTTGCCGACGAATTTGCCGGCATGCGCGCGGGTGGCGCGGAAGATTTGCTCGCCGCGACGAATCGCGTCGCCCGCGGGGCCTGAAGGGATCGCCGAATCGGGTGGCGGTGAGAAGGCTGGCGTCGGGATGGGCTTAGCGGCGGTCGTGTCGGCCGCGTGTGGCGCGCGAGATCCCGCATTGTAGCCCAGACCGACTGCGGCGAGCGCGGCGATCGCGACGCAGGCAATCAGCGTGACGCGCTGCTGCGCGTTCCAGGTCGAGCGGGCGCGGTCGGGGTCGGTCATGCGGCAAGTCCGGGTCGCGAGGGTCGTGACCTGGCTTTTAAGACAGCGCGGTGGCGAAGCGAAGCGGTTTGCGCGTCAACCGCGCAACGGGCGTGTCACGGCGTCGGCGCTCTGCGCCGCAAGCCGTCCGGCGCTGGTCAGCGCGATATCCGCGGCGTGACTGATCCGGGGCGCCGGATTGGCCACCGCGACGAGGCCGCCGATGGCGAGCGCGAGCAGCGCGGCGCGAACGGTGCGCTGAGACGTCGATTGTTTCCGCATGGCCGTCTCCCATTGCCGGTCTCGGATCAATCGCTATCAAGCCGCCGGGCGGTTGAATCGCCGATGAACGGGGGAAGCGCGCATGACGGACCGACACGTGGTGGCCTCGCACCGCCGCATCCTGCTCGCCAGCCTGGTCGGGACGGGGATCGAGTTCTACGATTTCTACATCTACGCGACCGCGGCGGCATTGGTCTTCGGGCCGCTGTTCTTCCCGGCGCAGTCGCATTCGGCGCAGTTGCTCGCGTCCTATGCGAGCTTCGCGCTGGCGTTCGTCGCCCGCCCGGTGGGCGGGGTGCTGTTCGGGCATTTCGGCGACCGCGTCGGGCGCAAGTCGACGTTAGTGGCGAGCCTGGTGCTGATGGGTGGATCGACGCTCGCGATCGGGTTCCTGCCGAGCTATGCGCAGGCCGGGTGGATTGCGCCGGCGCTGCTGTGTCTGCTTAGGCTCGGGCAGGGGCTCGGGCTTGGCGGCGAGTTCGGCGGGGCGGCGCTGCTCGCGGTCGAGAATGCGCCAGAGGGCTGGCGCAACCGCTACGGCATGTTCCCGCCGCTGGGCGCACCGGTCGGGTTCATCCTCGCCAACGGGTTGTTCCTGGTGATCGGGCTGGTGCTCGACGACGCGCAGTTCCGCGACTGGGGATGGCGGATACCGTTCCTGCTATCGAGCGTGCTCGTGGTACTCGGGCTGTGGATCCGTTTGCGGATTACCGAAACGCCCGATTTCGTCGCTGCGGCCAAGGCCGAGGCGCTGCCCAAGGTGCCGGTGGCGACGTTGCTCGGCGGCCATTTGCGCGCGACGCTGGCGGGGACGATCGGTGTCGTCGCGTGCTTCGCGATCTTCTACCTCGCGACCGCATTTGCGATGGGTTACGAAACCGGAACGCTGGGGCACGGGCGCGAGGCGGTGCTTGGCGTCGAGCTGGTCGCGATCCTGTTCCTCGCGGCCGGGATCATCGTCGCTTCGGTAGTCGCCGATCGCACGGGGGCGGCGAAGATGCTCGGTTGGGGCTTTGCGGGGACGGCGATCGCCGGCTTGCTAATGGGGCCGATGCTGGGCGCGACGTCGCTGTTGGTGGTCGGCACGTGGCTGGCGTTCGCGCTGTTCGTGATGGGGTTCGCTTACGGCCCGCTCGGCGGATGGCTGCCGAGCCTGTTTCCGGCCGGCGTGCGCTATACCGGTGTGTCGCTGGCGTTTAATTTCGGTGGGATCATCGGCGGCGGGCTCGCGCCGATCATCGCGCAGGCGCTGGCGGACCGGGGCGGGTTGGGGCTGGTCGGCGCGTATCTGGTCGTCGCCGCCGCGCTGAGCCTTGGCGCCTTGGCATTGGTCAGGCGGCGCGGAGCAGCGTAAGCCGCGCCTTGCCGCGCACACGGCTGGCGTCCACGTCGAAGCCGGCGGCGGTGAGTTCCTCGTCGCGCGCGGTCTCGATGCTTACCCAGGTGCCCGCGCCGATCCAGCCGAGACGGTGGAGCTTGTCGAGCGCGACGCTGCCCGCGCCGGTGCCATAGGGCGGATCCATCATCACGAGATCGAGCGGCTGCCGCGCGGGACCGAGCGCGAGCACCGATTGCGCGCGGATGTCGACGCCGGTCGCGCCGAGCTTGGCAACGTTCGCCCGTAGCGCGTCGAGCGCGGCGCGGTCCCGCTCGACGAACAGACACGACGCGGCGTCGCGCGACAGCGCTTCGAGCCCGAGCGCGCCCGAGCCGGCGAACAGGTCGGCCACTGCGAGACCTTCGAAGCTGCCGAGGCGGCTGAGGAGCATCGAGAACAGCGCCTCGCGCGTGCGGTCGGCGGTCGGGCGGGTGGCGTCGCCCTTGGGCGCAACCAGCGGGCGGCCGCGCCAGGCGCCGGCGACGATCCTCATTTGCGGCGCGGGCCGCGCGGCTTGCCCTGCGGGCGCGGGCGCGGCTTCGCCTTGGCCCAGCCGGCGCCGCGTTTCGGGCGCTGTGGCTTGGCAGGTTCTTCGGCCGTCCTGCGACTTGAGCTTGTCGAAGGCCGAGCCGATCTGGCGACTGGCTTGCGGTCCAAACGCCCTTCGACAGGCTCAGGGCGAACGGCGGAATAGGCGGAATTGGCCTTGGGTGGTCGGCCCGAGTCCGATGACCGGTCGGGCTTGGCACGTCCCGGGCGCCCGGTCCGATCTTCGACAGGCTCAGCGCGCGCGGAAGCGGTGCGGGGCACACGGACATTCGGTGCGGGCCCGATCGGCTCGACGACGATCGCGGCGTCGTCCTTGCGGCCTTTGCCCAATCCCTGGCGGAAGGCGACCAAGTCGTGCTGACGCACCTCGCCGATCGCGCCGACGGGCAGATCGGCGATCACGAACGGGCCGTAGCGGGTGCGGATCAGCCGGCTGACCTCGAGCCCGAGATGTTCGAGCACGCGGCGCACTTCGCGGTTCTTGCCCTCGGTCAGGATCATCTCGATCCAGACATTGGCGCCGGTGCGGCGCTCGAGATTGGCGTCGATCGAGCCGTAGCGGATGCCCTCGATCTCGATGCCCTCGATCAGGCTTTCGAGCTGTTCCTGGCTGATCTCACCATAAGCGCGGGCGCGATAGGCGCGCTCGACGCCGGTCGCGGGCAGTTCGAGCTCGCGCTTGAGGCCGCCGTCGGTGGTGAGCAGCAACAGCCCTTCGGTGTTCAAGTCAAGGCGGCCGACCGGCATCACGCGCGGCAGGTCGCGAGGCAGATGATCGTAGATCGTCGGGCGGCCCGCCGGATCGCGCTCGGTGGTAAGCACGCCGCGCGGCTTATGGAAAACGAACAGGCGCGCCGGGCGCGGCGCTTCGACCGGATTGCCGTCGACGGTAACACCGTGGAGCGAGGTGACGAGTGTCGCCGGCGTATCGAGCGTCTTACCGTCGATCGCGATGCGGCCCTTGGCGATCATCCGTTCGATCTCGCGGCGCGAGGCGATGCCGGCGCGCGCGAGCAGCTTGGCGATACGCTGCGGCTCTTTGGGGGGCGAAGAAGGTGACACGCCGCGCTGATACATCGATTTGGCGTCCGCGCTCAAAATATTTGCGCCCGATCGGCTCATCGCGCGTTAAGGCAACGGCTGCGTAACGAGGGCAGCGGCACGACGAGGGAGACGACGGTGTTCGGGCGGAAGAAACGGCGGATCAACCGGGTGCTGATCGTCGAGGACGAGCCGCTCGTCGCGTTCGATACCGAGCATTTCCTGTCCGACGAAGGCTTCGAGATTCACGCGACGGTCGATCGCGTCGCCGCGGCGATCGCGCATCTCGAAAGCGGGAACGAACAAATCGACCTCGTGCTGGTCGACATCCAACTCGCCGATGGCAGCGGGATCGAGGTCGCCGAGGCCGCCCACGCGCACGGTGTCGCGGCGCTATTCGTTACAGGTAGTTGCCCGGGCGAGGCCAAGCATGTCGCCGCCGGATGCCTCGCCAAGCCCTATGCACAGCGCGACCTGCTGTGCGCGATCTGCGCGATCGACGACGTGCTCGAAGGACGTAAGGTCCGCAAGCTGCCCGGCGGGTTCAACCTGTTCGTCGAACCCGCCGAGGCGAAGGCGCGGCGCTGAAGCCGCGCCTGCTCGCTTACCAGTCGACGCCGACCTTCACGTAAAGGTGACGCCCGTTGAAGCCGAACGGCGAGTAGAACGGGAAATCGACCACGCCGGTCGAACTCTGCAGGTTGAGTGGTGTCGCGTCCGGATAGACGTCGAACACGTTGTCGACACCGAGGCCGAAATGCATCTGATCGGCGACGTCGAACCGTGCCTCGACGTCCGTGATGAACTTCTTGCCGGTATGGATGTCCGACGTTTCAACTGTCCCGGGCTCGTTGACATCGCCGTAATAGGTGCCGCGCAGCGTGATGCCTGCGACGCCTGCCGACCAGTCGATCGTGCCGGTGACCTTGGTTTCCGGAGTGCCGTCTTCCAGCGACAACCGGGTCGCACGGCCGACCAGCGTGGGCGCGGGATCGAGCTTCGACGTGCTGGTGGGCACCTTGAGCACCTTGAGGTCATTGTAGTTGCCGGCGAGCGTGAAATTGAAGGTGCCGACGGTATCCGTCCTGAGCGCGTAATTCGCGACGACGTCGACGCCGCGCGTTCGTGTCTTCACGCCGTTGATGAAGAAGCGCGCCGCTTGGACCCCCGCCTCATCGAGAATGTGATTGACTTCGGCATCAGGGTTGGCGGTGTCGTGCTGGATATTTTCCGATAGCGCCAGCCCGTTGCGAATATCGATTTCATACCCATCGACGGTGACGTTGAAGGGGCCGTGGCGATAAACGAAGCCGGCCGAATAGTTGGTCGACTTTTCAGGCTCGAGCGGCAGCCCGCCGAGCGCGCTCGCCTGCGGGCTGACCGACGGGAAAGTGCCGGTGTCGATGACCTGTGGCACGTTGTTGATCGTCTGGATGATCGACGCGATCGAGGTGAAATATTCCTGCTGCAGTGAGGGTGCGCGGAACCCGGTCTGGACCCCGCCGCGCAGCGCGAAGCTGGGCGTGATGTCGTAGCGCGCGGACAGCTTGCCGTTGGCGGTGGTACCGAAATCCGAATAGTGCTCGACGCGGCCGGCGAGCCCGACGCTGAGCGCGGCAAACTTGCCTTCGAGATCGAGATAGCCGCTGACATTGTCGCGGTGCTGGTCGACCGCGTTTAGCGGATTGAACCCGCCGAATCCTTGCGCACCCGGCGAAGTCGGGTTGTTGTTTACCGGGCTGTTGTAGACCGGACCATGATCGTACGATTGCGGCTCACCCGCCAAAATGTGGTAGCCTTCGCGGCGATATTCGGCGCCGGCGGCGACGGTCAGATCGCTGTCGGAACCGAGCGAATAATCATGGCTGAGATCGAGATTGGCGACGAACTGATCGTAATCCACTTCACCATCGTAGAAGCTGGTCTTCGAAGCTGATCCGTAGGTCGCGTTGAGCGTATGGAGCGTCGCATATTTGAGCACATTCTTGCCGTAGGAAGCGGTCAAGCTCGCGTCCCATGTGCCGATTTCGCCTTTGACGCCGCCCGTGGCGCTGTAATCGGTCGATTTGACCTGGATGATCGGCAGGAAACCGTCGGGATAGATCGACGGCACGTTGTTGGTGTTGGTCGGGTTGCGCGGGAACGCGGCCGATTGCGAACGACGATATTGATAGCCCCCCCAGCCGACGATCTGCCAACCGGTGTCGCCGATCGGCACCCCGAGATTGGCGTAGCCGGTATATTGGTTGACGTCCGGATCGCCGAAGCGCGAGCGTACCTTGGGCGTATCGCGCGTGTCGTAATCGCCGCGGCTGGTGGGGTTGCGGTTCACATATTCACCGGTGAGGTCGAGATATCCGCCATCGCCGATGCCGATGTTCTGCCACACCGACGCGGTGGTCGTGCCGCCATCGACGACGTGGCGCGGATCGAGATTGGCCGGGACATCGGTATCGTAACCGCCAAAGGTGACGTTGCCGCCGCCGCCGCTGCGTGACTGGCGCAGGCGCAGGTTGATGACGCCGGCAATCGCGTCCGAGCCGTACAGTGCCGAAGCGCCGTCACGCAGTACCTCGATCGATTCCAGTGCCGACGACGGGATCGTGTTGAGGTCGACCGCCGCGGCGCCGCGGCCGATCGAGCCGTTGATGTTGAGGAGCGCCGAGGGATGCGCCCGAACGCCGTTGATCAGCACCAGAGTCTGATCGGGCGACAGGCCGCGCAGCGTCGCGGGGCGGATCGAGTCGGTCGCGTCGGTGACGGCAGGACGGGGGAAGTCGATCGACGGCGCGACATTGGCGAGCGCTGCGGCGGTTTCAGTCGTGCCCTGACGTTGCAGCGCCTCCTGCGAGAGGACGTCGACCGGCGACACGCTGTCGAGGCGCGAGCGGCCGGCGGTGCGGGTGCCGGTGACGACGATGTCCTGCGGAGCCTGATCGGCCGAGGTATCGGTCTGCGCCTGAGCGTCGGCGGCGGCGGTCTGCGCCAGCGCCGGCCCGGCCAGCATCGCGCCGAGGGCTGCGCCGGTAAGGAGGATGATCTTGTGCTGCATTGTCGACCCCTTGTGGTTTGGCGGGGCCGACAGGGTGCGCCGGCCTCCGGGCGGCAAGCGCCGCCATTCCCTGCTCCGTCACTCGGCCGTCCCTGGCGGGCGGTCTTGAGTGAGACTATGGGGAAGGGGCGCAGGTTGGTTCAAGGATCGCGTTGCGACAGAGCGACACTTCTTGCCCCACTGTGGCAGATGCGCAACAATTGTGTCGCCGGGTGCGGGCGCGACGCAATTAGCTGACTTGGGCCAGAGCCTCGACGCTATAGTTCGCTATTGCGGCACGCCGAACAGATCGTGCGCGTCGGCGTCCTCTATCTCGACCGTGACGATGTCGCCGATGGTCAGGTGGCCGGCGTCGCGCAGATGGACCTCGCCGTCGATCTCGGGAGCGTCGGCCTTGGAGCGGCCGGTAGCGCCGCCCGATTCGGCGTCCACCGCGTCGATGATGACGTCCAGCGTGCGGCCGATCTTGGCCTCCAGCTTGGCGGCGGAGATGCGCGCGGTGAGGTCCATCAGGCGGGCGTAGCGCTCTTCCTTGATTTCCTCAGGGACGGGATCGGGGAGCGCGTTGGCGGCGGCGCCCTCGACGGGCTCGAAGCGGAACGCGCCGACGCGGTCGAGTTGCGCCTCGTCGAGCCAATCGAGCAGATACTGGAAATCCTCCTCGGTCTCGCCGGGGAAGCCGACCACGAAGGTCGAGCGGATCGCGATGTCGGGGGCGATCGCGCGCCACGACTTGATCCGCTCCAGCACCTTCGCCTCGTTGGCCGGGCGGCGCATCAGCTTGAGCACGTTGCGGCTGGCATGCTGGAACGGGATGTCGAGATAGGGGAGCACCAGACCCTCGGCCATCAGCGGGATGACCTGGTCGACATGCGGATAGGGGTACACGTAGTGCAGCCGCACCCAAGGCGCGATCTTGCCGAGCTCGCGCGCCAGGTCGGTCATGTGCGCCCGGACTTCCTGGCCGTGCCACATGCGCGGATGGTGCTTGATGTCGACGCCATAGGCCGACGTGTCCTGGCTGATGACCAGCAGTTCCTTGGTGCCCGCCTCGACCAGTTTCTCGGCCTCGCGCAGGATCGCGTCGGGCCGCCGGCTGACCAGATCGCCGCGCAAACTGGGGATGATGCAGAAGGCGCAGCGGTGGTTGCACCCTTCCGAGATCTTCAGATAGCTGTAATGCCGCGGGGTGAGCTTTAGATCGCGCTCCGGCACGAGGTCGAGATAGGCCGAAGGCGGCACGGGTGCGGCGTCATGGACCGCGCCGACCACTTGCTCGTATTCGTGCGCACCGGTGATCGCGAGCACGTCCGGGAAGCGGTTGCGGATGACCTCGGCTTCCTTGCCCATGCAGCCGGTGACGATCACGCGGCCATTCTCGGCGATCGCTTCGCCGATCGCTTCCAGGCTTTCCTCCTTGGCGGAATCGAGGAAGCCGCAGGTATTGACCAGCACGACATCGGCGCCGGCATAATCGGGCGACATCTGATAGCCGTCGCTGCGGAGCTTGGTCAGGATGCGCTCGCTGTCGACCAGGTTCTTGGGACAGCCGAGCGAGACCATGCCCACGCGGGGCGGGGAGGGAAGTTTTGTAGCCATTGGAAGGCGGCGCACATAGGCGAGGTTCGCGAATTTTACTAGAGCAGTGCGGAACGGCGCTGCCTCCATGGACAGATTGCATTCCCCTCCCGCTTGCGGGAGGGGTTAGGGGAGGGCGTGTCGGAACTACGAAGCGGCTTGGGAGAAGGAACAGACCCTCCCCCAGCCCCTCCCGCAAGCGGGAGGGGAGCTT
>JBQCHO010000116.1:0-8495 GCA_051954635.1 Sphingomonas sp.
CGATATCCTCGGCGATGATCAGGAGCGGACGGCCCGACTGGACGACGGCTTCCAGGATCGGGAGCATCGCCTGCAGGTTGGACAGCTTCTTCTCGTGGATCAGGATGTACGGATCGTTGAGCTCGACCTGCATCTTTTCCGGATTGGTGATGAAGTACGGGCTCAGATAGCCGCGGTCGAACTGCATGCCCTCGACGACGTCGAGCTCGAAATCGAGACCCTTCGCTTCTTCGACGGTGATCACGCCTTCCTTGCCGACCTTCTCCATCGCTTCCGCGATCTTCTCGCCGACTTCCTTGTCGCCGTTGGCCGAGATGGTGCCGACCTGGGCGATCTCGTTATTGCCCGAGACGTTCTTCGAGCGGCTCTTGATGTCGTCGACGACCTTGTGGACGGCGAGGTCGATGCCGCGCTTCAGGTCCATCGGGTTCATGCCGGCCGCAACCGACTTCATGCCCTCACGGACGATCGCCTGGGCGAGCACGGTGGCGGTGGTGGTGCCGTCACCGGCGACGTCGTTGGTCTTCGAGGCGACCTCGCGGACCATCTGCGCGCCCATGTTCTCGAACTTGTCCTTGAGTTCGATTTCCTTGGCGACGGTGACGCCGTCCTTGGTGATGCGCGGGGCACCGAACGACTTGTCGATGACGACGTTGCGGCCCTTGGGGCCGAGCGTGACCTTGACCGCGTCGGCGAGGATGTCGACGCCGCGCGTGATGCGCTCACGGGCGTCGCGGGCGAATTTTACGTCCTTGGCTGCCATGTTGGTTGGCTCCTATTGGCGTTGAAGTGGAGAAAGTGGAGAGTATGGCGAGGGTAAAGCTCAGGCTTCGACGATGCCGAGGATGTCGCTTTCCTTCATGATGAGGAGATCCTCGCCGTCGACCTTGACCTCGGTGCCCGACCACTTGCCGAACAGGATGCGGTCACCGGCCTTGACGTCGAGCGGCGTCACCTTGCCGTCTTCGTTCTTGGCGCCGGCGCCGGCGGCGACGACTTCGCCTTCCTGCGGCTTTTCCTTGGCGGTGTCAGGAATGATGATGCCGCCGGCGGTCTTTTCATCGGCTTCGACGCGACGCACGAGAACGCGGTCGTGCAGCGGACGGAAGTTCATGCTGTTGTCCCTCTTCACATGGATGTGACACTTTTCTGGCACTCACGCAGGGCGAGTGCCAACAGGCCGGCATATGTGAAGGGCAATCCAACTCGTCAACGGGCGGATCGCAGAAATTTTTGCCTACCCCAAGCGAGGCGCGATCAGCCGTTAAGCGGTTGCGGCAGGAGCCCGAAGCGCGCGCGCAAGCGCCAGCGGCCAAGCAGCAGCACCGCGACGACCGCGAGTCCCGCGGCGAGCCCGATCCAGATGCCGACCCCGGCCAGCCCGAAGGTGAAACCGAGCAGGATCGCGGTGCCGAACCCGGCCACCCAATAGCCGATCGCGGCGATGATCATCGGCACGCGCGTGTCCTGAAGCCCGCGAAGCACCCCTGCCCCCACCACCTGCGCGCCATCGAACAACTGGAAGGCCGCGGCGACCGCAAGATACTGCACGGCAAGCGCGATCGTCCGCGCGTTATCGGCGTCGTCGGCGAGGTAGATGTGGACGAACAGCCGGGGCACGGTCCACAGGGCGATCGCGGTAACGCCCATGAAACCGATGCCGAGCGCGAGCGCGACACGGCCCGCGAGCCCGATCCAGGCGGGATCGACCGCGCCGTAGGCCAGGCCGACTCGGATCGTCGCCGCCTGCGAAATACCGAACGGCACTTGGAAGGCGATCGCGGCGATCTGCAGCGCGACTGCGTGTGCGGCGACTTCAGTGACACCGATCAGCCCCATCAGGAACGCGGCGCCGCTGAAGATCGCGCCCTCCAGCGTCATCGTCACCGCAATCGGCACGCCCAGTTTGACCAGTTGCCACGCGCGCGGCCATTCGGGTCGCCACCAGCGCCCGAACAGGCGGTAGCGGCGCATTTTCTGATCGAGCAGCAGGATCGCGGCATAGACGGCGATCATCATCCAGGTGGTCACCACGCTGGCGGTCGCCGACCCGTAAAGGCCGAGCGCGGGCAGGCCGAGATGACCGTAGATCAGCGCCCAGTTGCCGAGCACGTTGGTGGCGAGGCCGATGATCGCGACGACCATCGCCCAGCCCGGTCGCCCGAGCGCGGCGACGGTGATGCGCATCACGCCGCCCGCCACCGCGGGAACCATCGCCAGCAGCAGGATACGCATGAAATGGCCGGCCTGGGCCGAGGCATGCGGGTCCTGCCCCATCCAGTGCAGGATCGTCTCGGCCTGCGACAGCGGGATCGTGAACAGCAAGGCGCTCGCCACCGCAAGCCATAGCGCCATGCGGAACGAGCGCCGCACCTCGCGCACCGCGTGGCGCCGGCGGCCGAGCTCGGCGGCGATCAGCGGGGCGGCGGCGCTGGCGAGCCCGCTCAGCGCGAACAGGATGACCGAATAGAGATAGACCGCGAGCGTCGAGGCGGCGAGCGCCTCGGTCCCCAGCCGCGCGACGAAGATCACGTCGCTGGCATAGACCGCCATTTGCAGCAGATTGGCGCCGACCAGCGGCCCGGCGATCCGGGTGAGCGCGCCCAGCTCTGCGCGCCAGCCGGCAGGCGGACCGCCGACGAGCGGCCGGGACGTGGGCGCAAGCATCTCCATCGCGCGGGGCTCTAGCAGCGATTGGACGAAGCGATAGCGCGAAAACGAAAGGTCGCCGTATTGTGCCGGTAATACTCTATGCGGTAGGGTCTCCCCCACGGATTTGCTGGAGACGGGTTGGTGAAGTTGATCAAGGGCGCCTGGAAACTGCTGGTCGGCATCAAGGATGCGCTGGTGCTGGTCGCCATGCTGCTATTCTTCGGCGCGCTGTTCGCCGCGCTGAATGCCCGCCCGACGCCGGCCGCCATCCATGACGGCGCGCTCGACCTCGATCTCGACGGCACGATCGTCGAGCAGCCGCACGAGGTGAGCCCGATGGCGCTGCTGTCGGGACAGGATGTCGCCAAGGAATTCCGCCTGCGCGACCTCGTCCGCGCGATCGACGCGGCGAAGGACGACGACCGGGTGAAGGCGGTGGTGCTCGATCTCGATCATTTCGGCGGCGGCTATCCGGAAGCGATCAGCGAAGTCGCCGACGCACTCGGCCGCGTGCGCGCGAGCGGCAAGCCGGTGCTCGCTTATGCCACCGCCTATACCGATTCGGGCTATCGTCTGGCCTCCGAAGCGAGCGAAATCTGGATCAATCCGATGGGCGGCAGCCTGTTTATGGGCCCCGGCGGATCGCAGCTTTATTACAAGGGCCTGATCGACAAGCTCGGCGTCGACGTTCACGTCTACCGCGTCGGCAAGTTCAAATCCTATGTCGAGCCCTATACCCGCGCCGACAGCTCGCCCGAAGCGAAACAGGCCGACCAGCAGCTCTACGGCGCGATCTTCGATCAGTGGCGCGAGGCTGTGCGGAAGGCGCGGCCCAAGGCGGAGCTGACGCAATTCCTGACTGCGCCCGACCTGCCGATCGCCGCGGCGGGCGGCGACATCGCCAAGGCCAATCTCGCCGCCGGCATCGTCGACAAGCTCGGCGACCGCATCGCGTTCGGCAAGCGCGTCGCGCAGCTCGCGGGCGAACCCTCGGGCAAAGCCGCGGGGACGTTCAACTCGATCGACCTCGACGATTATATCGCCGCGCACCCGGCCAAGTCATCGGGCGACGCGATCGGCGTGATCACGATCGCGGGCGATATCGTCGACGGCAAGGGCGGTCCCGGCGAGGCGGCCGGCGACACGATTTCCAAGCTGGTGCTTGACGGGCTGGCCAAGAAAAATTTGAAGGCGCTGGTGGTGCGCGTCGATTCGCCGGGAGGATCGGCGTTCGCGTCGGAGCAAATCCGATCGGCGATCATGCAGGCCAAGGCGCAGAAGCTGCCAGTGATCGTCTCGATGGGCAGCCTCGCGGCGTCGGGCGGTTATTGGGTGTCGACCGCGGGCGACATGATCTTCGCCGAGCCCAACACGATCACCGGATCGATCGGCATCTTCGGCATCATCCCGACTTTCGAGAACACGCTGAAGAAGATCGGCGTCACCTCGGACGGGATCAAGACGACGCCGCTTTCGGGCCAGCCCGACGTGATCGGCGGCACCAACCCGACTGTCGATGCGATCTTCCAGGCGGGGATCGAGAACGGCTACAACCAGTTCATCGGCCGCGTCGCGCAAGCGCGCAAGATGAGCCCCGAGCGCGTCAACGAGATCGCGCAGGGGCATGTGTGGGATGGCGGCACCGCGCGCCAGCTTGGCCTCGTCGATCGCTTCGGCGGAATTCAGGACGCCATCGCCGAGGCGGCGAAGCGCGCGCATCTCGATCCGGCCAAGGTCCATGCCGAATATCTCGAGAAGAAGCCGGGCCGGTTCGAGCAGCTCGCGGCGCAGCTCGCCAGCAAGGATGACGACGACGATGCCGATACCCAGGGCGACGCGTTCAGCCGCATCGCCGCGCAGCGCCGCGCGGTGTTCGCCGATGTGCTCGGGCAAGTTCGCAGGCTGTCGAGCGGGGCGGCGATCCAGGCGCGCTGCCTCGAATGCGGCGGGTTGGGGCCGGCAACGCCCTCGCCCCAGGACGTCAGCCTGATGAACGCGATCCTGGCGAAGCTCGCGCTGTGATCGCGATCCGGGGCGCGCGGGGCGAGGATGCCGCGGCGATCGCGGCGATCTATGCGCCGCATGTGCTGACAAACGTCGTCTCGTTCGAGACGGTTGCGCCCGACGCCCGCGCGATGCGGCGGCGGATGGAAGCCTCGGAGGGTTTCTATCCGTGGCTGGTCGCGACCAATGGCGACGAGGACGGCGTGCTCGCCTTCGCCTATGCCACCAAGTTCCGCGAGCGCGAGGCGTATCGCTGGGTGGTCGAGACATCGATCTACGTCGCCGGCGCAGTGCAGGGACAAGGCGTGGGTCGGCTGCTCTACGCCGCGCTGATCGACACGCTGCAGGCGCAGGGCTTCACCCAGGCGATCGGCGCGATCGCGTTGCCCAACGATCATTCGATCGCGCTCCACGAAGCCGTCGGTTTCCGCCGCGCGGGGTTCTTCCGCGAGGTAGGCTACAAGCACGGGCGCTGGATCGACGTCGGCTATTGGCAGGCCGAATTGAACGACGCGGTCGCCTCTCCGGCCGAACCGAAGCCGTTCAGCGAGGTCGGGCTGGTCCGCGGCTGAGGCAATCGTCGCAAAGCGATAGCGCGCGCGATAACAGCCGCGTATAGCGCCGCGCCGTGGCCGCCGTCCTCCTGCGCTCTTCCTATCGCCAACGCGCTTCGCTGAAGAGCCGCGCCGTGGCCTGGGCATTGGCGCTGGCCGCGGTGGCGCTCGCCATCCTCGCGCTGATCGAGCTCGGCATCCTGCCGCCGCCCAACCCGCATGATCTCAATCCGCTCAAGACGTTCGACGTCGTGCCGGTGGCGCCCTCGCCGGTCCAGCGCGTCGAGCGCGTCGTCAAGCCGGCCGGATCGCCGCCGCCCAAGGCAGCGCCCAGGAAGCAGCCGACACCCGCCACCGCACCGGTGCCCTCCCCGCCCGCCTTCATCCAGATGGATTCGGCGAGCTTCGCCGCCACCGACATCGGCAAGATGACGCCGCCGGCCGGCAGCGATGACGGCGCGGGCAGCGGCAAGGACAGCGTCGCCGCCTATGGCCCCGGCGAAGGGCCGGGTGGCGCGCCACTTTATTATGCGCAGTGGTATCGCGAGCCGACCCATGCCGAGCTGACGACATATATGCCGGCAAACGGCCCGCCAACCGGCTACGCGCTGATCGCGTGCAAGACGATCGCGGCCTATCATGTCGACAATTGCCGGATCCTGGGCGAGACGCCGGGTTCGGGGTTCGGCACCGCGATGCGGCGCGCGGCGTGGCAATTTCTCGTCCGGCCGCCGCGCGAAGGCGGCAAGTCGCTGATCGGATCGTGGGTACGCATCCGCATCGACTTCACGCCCGGCGGCGTCGCGACCTCGGGCTGACCGCCGACCGCTTGCATCGAACTGACACCGATGCTAGCAGCCCACCAACCCGTCGGGGGGCCGATTGCGGCCCTCTTTTCGTATGGGCGACACGTTTCGAAGCGATAACAGGGAAGACGATCGCGTGGAGGTTTCCAGCGGGATTCAAGCGAGTTTAGCGGGTCGTTACGCGACCGCTCTGTTCGAGCTCGCGCGCGAGGCGAAGGCGATCGACACGGTCGAGAAGAGCCTTGCCGGCCTGCGCCAGGCGCTCGACGAATCGGACGATTTCAAGCGGCTGACGACCAGCCCGCTGGTGTCGCGCGGCGACGCCACCAGGGCGGTCGAGGCGACGGCCAAATCGCTCAAGCTCGATCCGACCACCGCCAAGTTTCTCGGCGTGCTCGCCGAGAACCGCCGGCTCAACCAACTTGGCCCGGTGATCCGCGCGTTCCGGCAGCTCGCCGCCGCGCATCGCGGCGAGACCAATGCCGAGGTCGCCTCGGCCTATCCGCTTTCCGACGATCAGGTCGCGGCGCTCAAGCAGCAGTTGCGCCAGCGTATCGGGCGTGACGTCGCGGTCGATCTGTCGGTCGATCCGTCGCTGCTCGGCGGGCTCGTCGTCCGCATCGGTTCCCAGATGATCGACAGCTCGATCAAGACCCGTCTCAAGTCCCTCGCGCACGCGATGAAAGGCTAAGAAGGCTTACGCACATGGATATCCGCGCCGCAGAAATCTCCAAGGTCATCAAGGACCAGATCGCCAATTTCGGCACCGAGGCCCAGGTCTCCGAGACCGGCACCGTGCTGTCGGTCGGTGACGGCATCGCGCGCATCTACGGCCTCGACAACGTCCAGGCCGGCGAGATGGTCGAGTTCGCCAACGGCATCCAGGGCATGGCCTTGAACCTCGAGGCCGATAACGTCGGCGTCGTGATCTTCGGGACGGACTCGGAGATCAAGGAAGGCGACACCGTCAAGCGCACCGGCACGATCGTCGACGTCCCCGTCGGCAAGGGCCTTCTCGGGCGCGTCGTCGACGGCCTCGGCAACCCGATCGACGGCAAGGGGCCGATCGTTTCCGATCAGCGCAGCCGCGTCGAGGTCAAGGCGCCAGGCATCATCCCGCGCCAGTCGGTCAACGAGCCGGTGCAGACCGGCCTCAAGGCGATCGACGCGCTGGTGCCGGTCGGCCGCGGCCAGCGCGAGCTGATCATCGGCGATCGGCAAACTGGTAAAACGGCAGTCGCGATCGACGCCTTCATCAACCAGAAGACCGTCAACAAGGGCGACGACGAGAAGAAAAAGCTCTACTGCATCTACGTCGCGGTCGGCCAGAAGCGCTCGACCGTCGCGCAGATCGTCCGCCAGCTCGAGGAATCGGGCGCGATGGAATATACCATCGTCGTCGCCGCGACCGCTTCCGAGCCCGCGCCGCTCCAGTTCCTCGCGCCCTATACCGGCTGCGCGATGGGCGAATATTTCCGCGACAACGGCATGCACGGCCTGATCGTCTATGACGATCTGTCGAAGCAGGCGGTCGCCTATCGCCAGATGTCGCTGCTGCTGCGCCGCCCGCCGGGCCGCGAAGCCTATCCCGGCGACGTGTTCTATCTCCACTCGCGCCTGCTCGAACGCGCGGCGAAGATGAACGACGAGAATGGCGGCGGCTCGCTGACGGCGCTGCCGATCATCGAGACGCAGGCGGGCGACGTGTCGGCCTATATCCCGACCAACGTGATCTCGATCACCGACGGCCAGATCTTCCTCGAAACCGACCTGTTCTTCGCGGGCATCCGCCCGGCGATCAACGTCGGCCTGTCGGTGAGCCGCGTCGGCTCGGCTGCGCAGACCAAGGCGATGAAGAAGGTGTCGGGCTCGATCAAGCTCGAGCTCGCGCAGTATCGCGAGATGGCCGCATTCGCGCAGTTCGGCTCGGACTTGGATGCCGCGACGCAGAAGCTCTTGAACCGCGGTGCGCGCCTGACCGAGCTGCTCAAGCAGCCGCAGTTCAACCCGATGCCCTTCGAGGAGCAGACGGTGTCGATCTTCGCCGGTACCAACGGCTATCTCGACGGCATTCCGGTCGAGCGCGTCACCGGCTTCGAGGCGGCGATGCTGCAGGACATGCGCGCCAACCACGCCGACGTGCTGACCGACATCCGCGACAAGCGCGACCTGTCGGACGACACCAAGGGCAAGCTCAAGGACGCGCTCGACGCGTTCGCGAAGTCGTTTGCGTAAGTAACCGTCACCCCAGCGAAAGCTGGGGTCTCAGGCCGCGAGTGCGCGGTCTGTGGCACGAGATCCCAGCCTGCGCTGGGATGACGAGGTAGGGATTAGATGGCGAGTCTGAAGGCTCTGAAAATCCGCATCGGCTCGGTGAAGTCGACGCAGAAGATCACCACGGCGATTAAGATGGTCGCCGCCGCCAAGCTGCGCCGTGCGCAGCAAGCGGCGGAGGCCGGGCGTCCCTATGCCGAGCGGA
>JBQCHO010000117.1:0-38752 GCA_051954635.1 Sphingomonas sp.
TTGAAGCATGGGCTGCTGGTGGAAAAGGATGCGATCACCGAAGCGCCGCCGGAGGGATGAGCCCTGCCGTCACCCCAGCGAAGGCTGGGGTCTATCTCTGGTCGGTCTGCCACCCCGCGTGAGACATGGACCCCAGCCTGCGCTGGGGTGACGATCAACCCTCGGGCGGCGCGTCGGTGATCGCGTCCTTCTCGACCATCAGTCCGTGCTTCAACAGCATCGGCACATTGGCGATCGCGAATAGCAAGGTGATGATCACGCAGCCGGGAAACTTGAACAACACCCAGGTATTCCAAGCCGCTTCCTTGGCCATGTAAGCCGCGGTCGTCCGCCACACCGCTTCGTTGAGCACCGCCATTAGCGCGAAGAAGATCGCCCAGTTGCGCGTCAGCTTGCGCCAGCCTTCCTCGTCGAGCCCGGCATAAGCGGTGCCGAGCAACTGCTGGAGCAGCGGCCGCCCGGTCACCAGCCCGAAGGTCAGCACCCCGGCGAACAGCGCGTAGACGAAGGTGGGCTTCATCTGGATGAATTTCTGGTCGTGGAAGTAGAGCGTCAGCCCGCCGAACACGATCACCAACGCGGCGGTCAGCCACAGCATCGGCGAGACGTAGCGCGTCTTCACCCATGACACGATCACCGCGACGACCATCGCCGCCATGAACGCCCCCGTCGCCGCGAGCACGCGCACGATCGGCAGCCCCGGCATCAGGAAGTTGACCGCGAAGAATACCAGCAGCGGCCCGTAATCGAGTGCCATGCGCAGGCCCGGTGAGGCTGGCGGGGGAGTGGAAGCAGACTCGGTCACACATTCTCCGTTCGCTCTGACCCCGGACTTGATCCGGGGGAAGGGCCGTTCTTCTATACCCGGTCAGGATCGGTGCTTCGACAAGCTCAGCACAAATGGGTTGGTTGCATCGATGCGGCTACTTTCTCGCGCTATCCACCCCGGCGATGATCCGCGAAACCTCGCGCGCGTCGAACGGCCGGAAATCCTCGATCGTCTCGCCCACCCCGATCGCATGGATCGGCAGGCCGTATTTCTCCGCCGCCGCAACGAGCACGCCGCCACGCGCGGTGCCGTCGAGCTTGGTCATCACCAGCCCGGTGACGTTCGCGGTTTCCTTGAACACCTCGATCTGTGTCAGCGCATTCTGCCCCGTTGTCGCGTCGAGGACGAGCACGACGTCGTGCGGCGCTTTCTCGTTAAGGCGTCCCAACACCCGCCGGATCTTGGCGAGCTCGTCCATCAACTCGGTGCGGTTCTGCAGGCGGCCGGCGGTATCGACGATCAGCACGTCGGTGCCGTTGGCGGTGCCGCGCTTGACGCCTTCATAGACCAGGCTCGCGGCGTCGCCGCCCTGCTCGCCCGAGACGATCGGCACGCCGATGCGATCGGCCCACACCTTCAACTGCCCGATCGCGGCGGCGCGGAAGGTGTCGCCGGCGACGAGCATCACCGAATAATCCTGCTCGGTCAGCAGATGCGCGAGCTTGGCGATGGTCGTCGTCTTGCCCGATCCGTTGACGCCGATCACCAGGATCACCTGCGGGCGCGGAAAGGCCTCGATTTCGATCGGCTTGGCGACCGGCACGAGCGTCTTTTCGATCTCCTCGGCGACGATCAGGCGGATGCCGAGCTCCTCCATGTTGCGCTCGACCGGCGTGTCGGCAAGCCGCTCGCGCACGCGCGCGGCGGTCTGCGGTCCGAGGTCGGAGGCGATCAGCGCCTCCTCGATGTCGTCGAGCTGCGCCTCGTCGAGCCGTCCGAGTCCGAGCCCCGCGAGATTGCCGACCAGCCGATCCGACGTGCGGCGGAAACCGCCGAGCAGCTTGTTGTGCCAAGTAGGAGGAGTGGTGCTCATGCGTGTCCTGTATTCCGCGCGCGGGCGGTGAGGGTGCCGCCATTGATCGCGTCGATCGTAACGGTCTGGATCGAGCCGATCGCGGCGGGCTCGGCGAGCCGCACATCGGCGAAGTTGCCGGCATGGCCGCGGTTGCCCGGACGTTCGACTAGGATCGATTGGGCGGTGCCGACCATCGATTGCAGCCAGGCACTCCGACGGCGCGCTGCGGCGTCGCGCAGGCGGGCAGCGCGCGCCTTGGCGATCTCGGGTTCGACCTGCGGCATCCGCGCGGCGGGCGTGTTGTCGCGCGGCGAATAGGGGAAGATGTGTGCGTGGACGATGTCGCAATCGTCGATCAGCGCGAGGGTGTTGGCGAACATCGCCTCACTCTCGGTCGGGAAGCCGGCGATCAGGTCGGCGCCGATCGCGATATCGGGTCGCGCAGCCTTGAGGCGCTCGACGATCGCGACCGATTGCGCGCGCGAGTGCCGGCGCTTCATGCGCTTCAGGACCATGTCGTCGCCCGCTTGGAGCGACAGATGGAGATGCGGCATCACCCGCGGCTCCTGCGTCACCAGCGCAAACAGGCGGTCGTCGATCTCGATCGAGTCGAGCGACGACAGACGCAGGCGTTCGAGTTTCGGCACATGGGCCAGAATGCGCTCGACCAGCTGGCCGAGGGTCGGCGCGCCGGGCAGATCGGGGCCGTAGCTGGTCAGGTCGACCCCGGTCAGCACCGCCTCGCGGTGGCCGCCATCGACCAGCATCGCGATGCGATCGACCACCGCACCCGCCGGCACCGAGCGGCTGTTGCCGCGGCCCAGCGGGATCGTGCAGAAGGTGCAGCGATGGTCGCAGCCGTTCTGCACCTCGACGAACGCGCGGGCATGGCCGTCGAAGCTGGTCGCGAGGTGCGGCGCGGTATCGCGCACGCGCATGATGTCGCCGACGATGACGGGAGCGTCGTCGTGCCATGCGGCGGCCGACAGCTTTTCGCCGTTGCCGATCACCCGATCGACCTCGGGCATCGCCGCGAAGCTCCCCGGATCGATCTGCGCCGCACATCCCGTCACGACCAGTTCCGCCTCGGGCCGATCGCGACGCGCCCGACGGATCGCCTGGCGCGTCTGGCGGACGGCAGCGTTGGTCACCGCGCAGCTGTTGACGACGATCGTATCCCGTTCCCCGAGCAACGCACGGATCGTCTCGCCCTCGGCGAGGTTGAGCCGGCAGCCGAGATTGATGATATCGGGACCGGTCACGCGCGAGAACAGGCGAGGGGAACGAACATGGGCGACGATCTAGGGGCGCGAGGACACGAAGTCCATGCGGCAGCGCGAGCCATCCTGGCGTTCTGGTTCGACGAGACGCCGCAAGACAAATGGTTCGCCAAGGACGACGAACTCGATCGCACGATTACGGAACGCTTCGGGGCCCTTCGCGACGCCGTGCTGGCGAGCGAGGCTGCCCGCTGGGACGGCGATCCCGACACGCTGCTCGCGGCGACCATCCTGCTCGACCAATTCTCGCGCAATATTTACCGCGGCTCGGGCGAGGCGTTCGCCGCCGACGGGTTGTCGCTCGACCTGACACACCGGGCGCTAGCGAAGGGTTGGGACGAAGCTATCGCCCCTGAGCGCCGCGCCTTTCTCTACATGCCGCTGATGCACGCCGAGGACCGCGAGGAGCAGCGGCTGAGCATCGACTGCTTCACCCGGCTCGGCCACGCCGACAATCTCGATTTCGCGCGAAAGCACCAGGCGGTGATCGATCGCTTCGGCCGCTTCCCGTCGCGCATCGCGGCGCTCGGCCGTGTCTCGACGCCGGCCGAGGAGGCGTATCTCAGCCAGCCAGGCGCTGGTTGGTAGCCTTTTCGCCGTCGCCGTCGGATTGCGATTGCAACAGCCGCCGCTCGGCGAGATGGCGGCGGGCATGCGCGATGCTGAGCGGTCGGCCATAAAGCCAGCCCTGGCCCTTCGAACACCCCAGTGCGCGCAGCCGTTCCTCAATCGCGGCGTCCTCGATCCCCTCGGCGGTGATCGGCAGGTTGAGGCTGTCGCCCAGCCGCGTGATGGCGTTGACGATCGCCGCGCTCTCGGCATTCTCGTTGATCGAGATGACGAAGCTCTTGTCGATCTTGATGCGGTCGAACGGCAACGCGCGGAGGTGCGCGAGGCTCGAATAGCCCGTCCCGAAATCGTCGAGCGCGAGGCGGATGCCCTGGTTCTTGAGGCTGCCGACGATCGACTGCGCGAGCGCCAGGTTCTCGAACAGTGCACTCTCGGTGATCTCGATCTCGAGCCGTGCGGCGGGGAAGCCTGTCTCGGTCAGCGTCTTGATGATCTTCTGCGCCAGCCACGGATCGCGCAACTGCCACGGCGAGACGTTGATCGACAGCGACAGCGACGGATGCCAGTCGCGCGCCGCGACGAACGCCTGGCGCATCACCGACAGCGACAGCTCGGCAATCATGCCGGTTTCCTCGGCAATCGGGATGAAGGTTTCCGGGCTGATGATGCCGCGCGTCGGGTGGGTCCAGCGCGCGAGCACCTCGAAGCCGTGGAGGCGGCCGGTGGTGAGATCGACCTGCTGCTCGAAATAGGGCACGATCTGCTGCGCCGGAATCGCGCTGCGCAGCCCCACCTCGAGGTCGTTGCGTGCCTTCAGCTCGCGCTCCATCGACTGGTCGAACCAGGCGAAGCGGTTCCGCCCGGCCTTCTTGGCGGCGTACATCGCGATATCGGCGCTGCGGGTCAGCGAATCGATGCCGGTCGAATCCTCGTCGGAGCGCGCGATGCCGATCGACGCGCTGACATGGAGGTGGAGGCCGTCAACCCCGAACGGCTGCGCGAGGCGGGACACGAGCTGCTCGCCGACGCGCTCGACCGTCTCGGGGTGCGCGGGTTCGAACGGGAAGGTGCAGGCGAATTCGTCGCCGCCGAACCGTGCGAGCAACGCGCCTTGCGGCACGCGATCGGCGATCGCCTCGGCGACCTGGCGCAGCAGCGCGTCGCCGATCGTGTGCCCGTGCATGTCGTTGACCATCTTGAAATGATCGAGATCGAGCATCAGCAGCGCGAGCGCCTTGCCCTGCTTCTGCGTCTTGGCGAAAGCGGCCGCGCCGTCCTCGGGGAACGAGCGTCGGTTGAGGAAACCGGTCAGCGGGTCGCGCGCGGCAAGTTGCTGCGCGCGTTGTTCGGCGGCGGTGTGCAGCGCGACTTCGGCGACCAGCGCATTGTGCCGCCGCCAGCCGATCAGGATCAGCGCGACGTTGAGCAGTAGCGCGACGACCAGCGTCTGATCGGGCAGCGCGGTGCCCGACGTATAATTGCCGACGATCCGTGACAGGACGGCGCTGCCGGTGCCGACGAACAGTAGGATCGCGGCGACGGTGACCGCGCCGGTGACGAGGTCGTTTCGGCGCATCGGCGTCGGAGCGTCGGTCATAGCCTTGGAAGCCAAGCGCGTGGTCCTCTCGCGGTCCTTTTCAGCGTGCCTTGTCCCACAGGGCGGGTGTAGAAGAGGTTAAAGGACGCGGCGGTTGCCTTTCTCGGCCGCCTGGGCTATCGGCGCCTCCACGTTCCGTAAACGAACGCATGACGACACGCGCCCACGGGCGTCCGCTGGCCGGCGAGGTTTCGCCCGCCGGCGCTTTGTGCGTTTGGCGGATGGCGATGTGAGGTGAGCTTATGTTCGACAACCTGAGCGACCGGCTTGGCGGCGTTTTCGACCGCTTGCGCGGGCGCGGTGCGCTGACCGAGGCGGATGTCCGCGCGGCGATGCGCGAGGTGCGCGTCGCGTTGCTCGAAGCCGACGTCGCGCTCCCCGTCGCGCGCGATTTCACCGACAAGGTCACCGAACAGGCGATCGGCCAGAACGTGCTGCGCTCGATCACGCCGGGGCAGATGGTCGTCAAGATCGTCTCCGACGCGCTGACCGAGATGCTCGGCGCCGACGCCTCGGAGCTGATGCTCGACGTGACGCCGCCCGCCGTCATCATGATGGTCGGCCTGCAGGGCTCGGGCAAGACGACCACCACCGCCAAGATCGCCAAGCGCCTATCGAAGGATCGCAAGAAGGTGATGATGGCGTCGCTCGACGTCAATCGCCCGGCGGCGCAGGAGCAGTTGGCGACGCTCGGCACCCAAGCCGACGTCGCGACGCTGCCGATCGTCCAGGGCCAGCAGCCGGTCGATATTGCGCGCCGTGCGCTGCAATCGGCCAAGCTGCAGGGCTATGACGTCCTGATGCTCGACACCGCCGGTCGTCTGCACGTCGATCAGGCGCTGATGGACGAGATGAAGGCGGTTGCCGACGTCGCGAACCCGGCTGAGATCCTGCTCGTTGTCGACTCGCTGACCGGTCAGGACGCGGTCAACGTCGCGCAGAACTTCTCCGAACAAGTGCCACTGACCGGCGTCGTGCTCACCCGCATGGACGGCGATGCCCGCGGCGGCGCGGCGCTCTCCATGCGCGCGGTCACCGGCAAGCCGATCAAGTTCGCCGGCACCGGCGAAAAGCTCGACGCTATCGAGGCGTTTCACCCGAGCCGCGTCGCCGGGCGCATCCTCGGCATGGGCGACGTCGTCAGCCTGGTCGAGCGCGCCGCGCAGACGATCGAGCAGGAAGACGCCGAGAAGATGGCGGCGAAGCTCGCCAAGGGTCAGTTCGACATGAACGATCTGAAGGCGCAGCTCCAGCAGATGCGCAAGATGGGCGGCCTCGGCGCGCTCGCCGGCATGCTGCCGGGGATGAAGAAGGCGCAGGCGGCGATGAATGCCTCGAACATGGACGATCGCATCCTGATCCGCATGGAAGCGATGATCGGATCGATGACCCCCAAGGAGCGCACCAAGCCCGAACTGCTCAACGCCAAGCGCAAGATCCGCGTCGCCAAGGGTTCGGGGACGACGGTGCAGGACTTGAACAAGTTGCTCAAGATGCACCAGGAAATGTCCACCGCGATGAAGCGCATCCGCAAGATGGGTGGGCTGAAGGGTATGATGGCGATGCTCGGCAAGGGCGGTATGGGCGGCCTCGGCAACGCGATCGGCGGCGCCGACATGGGCGCGGCGATGGACCAGATGGGCAAGCTCCCCGGCATGCCCGGTGGCGGCGGCATCCCGCCCGAACTCGCGAATTTGATGAACAAGAAGAAGAAATGAGACTGTCACCCCAGCGCAGGCTGGGGTCCATGTCTCTTTGTAGTGGCACACCAACCAGAGATAGACCCCAGCCTTCGCTGGGGTGACGGACTGAAGAAGGAAGAAGGTACACAATGGCACTCAGCATTCGTTTGTCGCGCGGCGGCTCCAAGAAGCGCCCGTATTACCGCATCGTCGTCGCCGACGCGCGCAGCCCGCGCGACGGCCGCTTCATCGAGAAGATCGGCACCTATAACCCGCTCCTCGCCAAGGATTCGGACGAACGCATCAAGCTCGACGGCGATCGCGCCAAGCATTGGCTCGGCGTCGGCGCGCAGCCGACCGACCGCGTCGCCCGCTTCCTCGATGCCGCCGGCATCCGTGAGCGTGCCGCGCGCAACAATCCCAACAAAGGCAAGCCCGGCGAAAAGGCGACCGAGCGCGCCGAGGAGCGTGCCGAGAAGCTGAAGGCGGCGCAGGAAGCCGAGGCCGAGGCCAAGGCGGCGCCGGCCGAGGAAGTTCCTGCCGAGGGCTCGAACGAGGAAGCCGAGGCGGTTGTCGCCGCCGAGGTCGAAGTGGCGACCGAAGAGCCCACCCCCGAGGCCGAGCAGGTTGCCGAAGCGACTGCCGAAGAAACCCCGGCCGCCGAGTAACGCTCAATTCCCCTCCCGCTTGCGGGAGGGGCCAGGGGAGGGCCTGTCCAAATGCCTTCGCAAGAGACAAACCCTCCCTCGACCGCTTCTTTATTCGGAAGAGGAGACCGAGCGGTCACGCTTGCCGTCATCATCGGCGCGCACTGCGTGACCGGCGAGGTCCGCCTCAAGGTCTTCACCGATGACCTCAAGCCCTATCGCTCATTCAACGACGGGCGACTGACGCTCAAGTCGGTGCGCGACGGCAGCAACGGCGCGATCGCGCGCTTCGCCGAGATCGCCGACCGCAATGCCGCCGAAGCCTTGCGAGGTACCGAGCTCGCCGTCCCGCGCTCGTCGCTCCCGCCGCTCGGCGAGGGCGAATATTATCATGTCGACCTGATCGGCCTGTCGGTCGAAACCGATACGGGCACGCCGGTCGGCGTCGTGGCCGCGGTCGAGAATTTCGGCGCTGGCGATATCCTCGATATCGAGCAACCCGACGGCAAACGCTTCATGGTCCCCGTCGCCAAAGCCGAAATCGGCGAGATCGCGACGATCGACGCAGCGTTCCTGCCCTGAATCGATCGCGCTTATCGGGGTCCAGTCCCCGGCTACGCTTAAAAGAATACGTCTTTTCAACGGGATTGCTCAAATCCCGGTTTCCCCAATATGCCTGTCGTCTTCCGCCTATACGGAAGTTTACCAATGAAACCGTTGACCTGGCCGCGTGTGCGAAACTTTGCCGGTGCTCGCTTGCTGACGCTTCAGGCAAGAATGCGCGATCGCCAATTGGGCATATCGACGATCGACGACCCTGCCGAACGGGCGCTCCCGGAAACCCAGCGCGCCAAGCCCAACATGGCGCTCAATTATAGCGCTTTGGATCGGATTTCGAAGCGGCTGACACTCCGGCCGAGCGATACGCTGTTCGATCTTGGCTGCGGTTATGGCCGCGTTCTTTGTTACTTCTCGCAAGCGCGGATTGCGCGCTGCGTCGGCATCGAAATTCGTCCCGAGCTGGCGGAAATCGCGCGCCGCAATGCCGAACGGGTCAAGGGCCGTCGCTGCCCCATCGAAATTCGTGCCGGAGATGCCGGGCATCAGGATTACAGCGCCGCGACGATCCTGTTTCTCTACAATCCGTTTGGTGCCGAGGTGATCCGCGAAGTGCTCGATCGCGTTCAGGTTCACCGCAACGGCCGGCCCGTGCGCATCATCTATATCCATCCGACCGATCAGCGGGTCTTTCGCGCGACGGCGTGGCTTGAGCAGCGCGATGCGTTCCGCGTGCCCTATCGCGGCTACGACATGGGCGTTTCGATCTGGCAGTCTCGCTGACGCGGAGAACGGGCTCAATCGACCTCGGCAGCCTCGCCGCCCAGCATCGGAAGCGGACCACGCGGCGATGTGACCGGGAGCGGCTCGCTGCCGGGGCGCGGTTTGGGCGGCGGTTCGCGGCGATTCCAGCGGCGCCCCATTTGCTCGATCGCCACAGCAAGGCGGCGGAAACGGTCGATCTTGTTCATGGCCCCGAGGCAATAACACATTTGTGCGAAGGGCGCACGCTGGCTCAGTCGCCGTAATGGATACCCAGCGTCCAAGGCTTGGGGCGGCCGGTGGGGTGGGGCGTGCCGTCCATCCTGATCGCTTTCACGATGCGGATGCGGTGGATCAGCATCTGGCCTTTCATCGCGCCTTCTCCGCCGCCGGTCGGCTGGGCGAGGATACGTTTCACCACGTCCATGCCGCCAACGACATGGCCGAACGCCGCGAAGCCGAGGAACGAGCCGCGCGCGTCGAGCGACGGGTTGTCGCCGACCATGATCGAGAAATTGCCCGCCGCCGAATTGGGATCGGGCCCGTGCGCCATCGAGATCGCGCCATCGGTGTGGTGGATGCCGGTCTTGCTGGTCGGCTCGATCGGCACCGATTGCAGGATGCGCCGTGCGTCCTGGCCGATCCCGCCCTGGACTAGCCCTTTGCCGGGATCGCCCTTGCGGCGCGAGGCGCGATAGAAATCGGTGCCGTCGAAGCGTCCGTCATCGACATATTTCATGAAATTGGCGACCGTCTTGGGCGCATGCCGCGCATCGAGCGCGAGCACGATCGGCCCGGCGCTCGTCACCAGCTTGACGTGGACTATGCCCGGCGTCGCGGCGAGGGCAGGGGCGGAGAGCAGCGCGAACGCGAGAGCCAACAGGAAACGCATGGCCGGGCGGTTAGCCGATTGCGACACGCCGCGCTACCGCGTGAGGGGACGGCGTTCGGCGAGGTCGTTGCGGATCGTCGTCGCTGCAACCCCGGCTTCGCCCATCGCGTGGCTGATCTGGTCGAGCCCCTTCGCGACGTCACCCGCAGCGTAGAGGCCGGGGACACTTGTTCGTTGATGCGAATCGACCTCCAGACAGCCGTCCGAGGTGGCCTTGGCGCCGAGATCGACCGCCAGTTCCGAGCGGATCACCGAGCCGAGAGCGGGATAGATCGTGTCGAACGAAAGGTCCCCCTCGGGGGTCGGCACGATAATGCAATCGCCATCGATATGGAGCGGCTGGCAGGGTCCGTCGACGGTCGCGATGCCCAGCTTCTTCATCCGCGCCTTGTCGCCGCGCGACAGATCGTGCTTTGCGTCGGGCGCGATTAGCGTCACGTCCTTGCTGTACATGCGGATGAATGCGGCTTCGTTGGCGCCGTGATCGTGGGTGCCGATGATGCCGACGCGCTTGTCGGTGACCTCGAACCCGTCGCAGATCGGGCAATAGCGCAGCAGCCCGCGCTTCACCGCGACGTCATGTATTTCGGGCGATATCCTGGGCCGGTTGTTGACCACCCCGGTGGCCAGCAGCACCGTCCGCGCGACGATCTTTTCATCGCCGAAGTGCGCGACGAACGACTTGCCCTTGCGCGTGAGCCGCTCGACGAGGCCGTTGGTAACGTGCGCGTCGAACTCCGAGGCCTGCTTGCGCATTCGCTTGAGCAGTTCGGTGCCGGGAATGCCGCCGGGGAAACCGGCATGGTTGTGCGTCCGCGGGATCATCGCCGCGCGGCTGTTGCCGGCGTCGATCAGGCGGGTCTTGAGATAGAAGCGCGAAAGGTAGATCGCCGCGGTCAACCCCGCCGGCCCCGCGCCCACGATCAGGCAGTCGATCGGTTCATCCCCGCTCACCGCAGCAAAGCGCGCGATTGCCAAGATCGTTCCTTGCGCGCGATAGGGGCAGGTGTATATACATGATGTATATACGGAGACGGTCGATGACCAAGGAATATCGCGCCAAGGTTTTCAAGTCGGGCAATTCGGTCGCGCTGCGCCTGCCCAAGGCGCTCGGCCTCAAGGAAGGCGCCGAAATGGTGCTGCGCGAGGAAGGCGGCAAGTTCGCGTTCGAGCCGGCGCCGGCCAAGGCCGATCGGATCGACCTGACAGGGATTTGGGGTTCATGTCCGGGTCTGAAGCCCGTCGAGCGGCTGCCAATGGAGCCGCGCGAGCTCGATTGGGAGGGAAAGCTGCTCCGTCGTGGATGAGCCTCGCTTTCTGCTCGATACCAACATCCTGATATACGTCGCGGCGGGCGCATCGGCCCCGCTTCGCGAACGGATGGAAAGATGCCTACCGGGGTCGGTGGTCACCTCCACCCTGTGCGTCGCGGAAGCGCTGTTCGGGATCGATGACGAGGCGCAGTTGAGCGCCGTCATCGAAGCGTTCGAGCCGCTCCCGTTCGATATCGCAGCGGCGCGCACTTTCCCGTCTGTTCCTTTTCACCGCGGCCGGCTCGATCGCTTGATTGCGGCTCAGGCGCTGTCCCGCGATCTGACGATCGTGACGAGTAACGAGCGCGACTTTGCCGACGTGCCGGGCTTGCGCGTCGAAAATTGGACCGTGCCGTTATGACCTGGCGCGCCACCGTTCTGACGCTCTACCCGGATATGTTCCCGGGGCCGCTGGGCCATTCGTTGGCGGGCAGGGCGCTCGCCGACGAGCGCTGGTCGCTCGATGCCGTGCACATCCGCGACTTCGCGACCGACAAGCACCGCACGGTCGATGATACGCCGGCGGGCGGCGGGGCGGGGATGGTGTTGCGCGTCGACGTAGTGGCGGCGGCGCTCGACAGCGTCTCGTCCGACGCGCCGGTGCTGGCGATGACGCCGCGCGGGCGCCCGCTCACCCAAGCGCGGATTCGCGAACTGGCGGCCGGTCCCGGCGCGACGATCCTGTGCGGCCGGTTCGAGGGATTCGACGAACGCCTGTTCGATGCGCGCGCCATCGAACAGGTGTCGATCGGCGACTATATTCTCTCGGGCGGCGAGATGGGCGCGCTGGTGCTGCTCGACGCTTGCATTCGCCTCATTCCCGGCGTAATGGGCGCGCCTTCGAGCGGTGACGAGGAAAGCTTCGAAAGCGGCCTTCTCGAATACCCTCATTATACCCGACCTCAGATATGGGAAGGGCGCACGATCCCCGAAGTGCTGCGATCGGGGGATCATGCGAAGATCGCCGCCTGGCGCAAGTCGATGGCGGAGGCAGATACACGGCTAAGGCGGCCGGACTTGTGGGAGCGCCATGGTGGCGATCCGGTCCAGTCGCCCTCTGGCGCGCGGCGACATAATGGGAACGAATGAGATGAACCTCATCCAGACGCTCGAAGCCGAGCAGATTGCCAAGTTCAACGAAGCCAGCAAGGCCCCCGATTTCCGCCCCGGCGACACGCTGAAGGTCGGCGTGAAGGTCGTCGAAGGCGAGCGCACCCGCGTCCAGAACTACGAAGGCGTGTGCATCGCGCGCTCGAACAAGGGCATGGGTTCGAACTTCACCGTCCGCAAGATTTCGTTCGGCGAGGGCGTCGAGCGCGTCTTCCCGCTCTATTCGCCGAACATCGAATCGATCACCGTCGTCCGCAAGGGCGCCGTGCGTCGCGCCAAGCTCTATTATCTGCGCGGCCGCACCGGCAAGTCGGCGCGCATCGCCGAGCGTCGCGACACGCGCGAGACCGCTGCGTCGAAGTAACCCCGGCGATCCTGAAAATCGGGCGCGGGCGGCAACGCTTCCCGCGCCCTTTTCATATCTGCGATCAGACCGATGATTTCCGACCGAGATCGGTGACGTCGATCCTTGCCTTGAGAAGAACCTCCTGCAGTGCCGCGGCACCTTCCGTTTCGGCGAAGGCACGTTCGGCTTCGGAAATCGGAATCGCCTGCAGCCACTCCACGCTGTGGTCGCCGATCGCCAACGACCTGGGACCCTCCGGCCAGGAAAAGGGTGGTACGTAGAACAGGTGCTCAAGCGTGTTCGACAGGCCGTAGAGCGTAAGGATGTCAGGGTGCACCGCGCCCCAGCGTAATGGCCAATCCTGGCCGACGACATTCAGCGCACAGGTGCCGATCGCTCGTGAGAAGTCGACTGCGCTCGTAGGGTAAACGGCGACGATTTGCAGTCGCGTGCCCCCAAATCCCAGGTCGTGATCGGCGAGCGTCACGGTCCCGAGCGAGGCGACGCCCTGTCCTGGGCTATCGGCGCAAAGCGCAAGGTCGATGCGCAACGGATCACCGTCATTGTGGCAGCCGACGAATTCGGGGGCGCCGGCAAACGTGTCGGCTAGTTCCTGGGCGGAAGCGTCGGCAAGATCGGAAACGGTCATAGATGAACTCCTTGTTCACCGGCTCATGCCCCATCGCGTTGGCACGCGCCACTTTACGCGGCGGCGTTGCGCCGCAATAAGCGAAGCATATGTCGGCGTCCGTCGGCGGCCATCAACCAGGGAGTGGGGGAAGATGCGAAAGACTTGGCTGCTGGTGGGCGCGCTGGCGTCGACGGGGCGAGCGCGGCATTGGCGCAGGCGCCCAAGCAACTGACGCTCGACGCGCTGTTCCAGAGCCCCAGCCTGTCCGGGCCCAGCCTGCGCGGACTGCAGCTCTCGCCTGACGGCTCGATGGTCACGCTGCTCAAGGCGCGGACCGACGATACCAGCCGGCTCGACCTCTGGGCGATCGACACCAAGACCGGCGCCGAGCGGATGCTGGTCGATTCGAAGAAGGTCGGCACCGGCGCCGAGCTGTACGAAGCCGAGAAGATGCAGCGCGAACGCATGCGCATCGGCGGTGAGAAGGGCATCTTCAGCTACGACTGGGCGCCCGACGGCAAGCACATCCTGGTGCCGCTCGACGGCCAGCTTTACCTCGCTGATACCAATGGCGGCGTCACCAAACTGACCGACGTCAAGGGCGGCACGCTCAATCCCGTGATCAGCCCCGGCGGCACCTATCTCAGCTATGTCAGCGACGACGAACTGGTGGTCGAGCCGCTCGCCACCAAGCAGCCGCAGCAAATCACTGAGGGCGCGACCGACACGGTTAGCTGGGGCACCGCCGAATTCGTCGCGCAGGAAGAAATGGATCGCCGCACCGGCTATTGGTGGGCGCCGCACGACAAATATATCGCGGTCCAACGCACCGACGTCAGCACGGTCAAGATCGTCACCCGCACCGCGATCGGCTCGGACGGCGCCAAGGTCTACGATCAGCGTTACCCCGCCGCCGGCACCCCCAACGCGCTCGTCGACCTCTACGTGACGAAACCCGACGGCTCGGCCAAGGTGAAGGTCGACATGGGGTCGAACCCCGACATCTATCTCGGCCGCGTTTATTGGTCGGCCGATGGCGATACACTCTGTGTCGTTCGCGAATCGCGCGACCAGACGACGCTCGATCTGCTCAAGGTCGATCCGACGACCGGCAAGTCGAGTGTGCTGATCACCGAGAAATCGGGCTCGAAAAGCTGGCTCAACCTGCCGCCGGCGTTCCATGCGATGAAGGACGGCAGCCTGATCTGGTGGTCCGAACGCAGCGGCCACGGCCACCTCTACCACTTCGTCCGCGGCAAGCTGACCGCGCTGACCAGCGGCGATTGGGACGTGAAGGACCTGATCGGCGTCGACGAGGCCAAGGGCCGACTCTATTTCGTCGCCGACAAGTCGACCCCGCTCGAGGAGCAGGCGTACAGCGTTGACATCGCGCATCCGAAAGCGATCACGCAGCTGACCGAGAACGGCTGGTCGAACGGCGCCAGCATGGACGACGGCGCGACGCGGATGATCGTCGGGCGTTCGAACAC
Source organism: Sphingomonas sp. (assembly GCA_051954635.1). Taxonomy (GTDB): domain Bacteria; phylum Pseudomonadota; class Alphaproteobacteria; order Sphingomonadales; family Sphingomonadaceae; genus Sphingomonas. Next base: position 14,723 of record JBQCHO010000117.1, read on the forward strand.
CCAGCATCCACCGCAAATCTTATCTCGCCGACGCATCCGGCAAGCGGATCAAGTGGCTCGAGCAGAACGATATCGACGCCAAGCACCCCTACGCGCCGTATCTCGCCAGCCTGGAGCCGACCAAGTTCGGCACGATCAAGGCAGCCGACGGCACGACGCTCTATTACGAGATGATCACGCCCAAGCTCGATCCCGGCAAGAAGTACCCGGTGTTCATGGAGCATTACGGCGGCCCAGGCGCGCAACAGGTGACCAACCACTGGAACGGCGCGTCGCTGGCGCAATATGTCGTCGATCAGGGCTATGTCTATTTCGAGATCGACAATCGCGGCGCCACCAATCGCGGCACCAAGTTCGAGGATGCGATCTATCACGCGATGGGCACCGTCGAAGTCGCCGATCAGTTGAAGGGCGTCGATTTCCTCAAGTCGCAATCGTTTGTCGCGCCCAACAAGATTACCACCTTCGGCTGGTCATATGGTGGTTATATGACGCTCAAACTGCTCGAAAGGGCGCCGGGCGTCTATGCCGCAGGCGTCGCCGTCGCGCCGGTGACCGACTGGACGCTCTACGACACGCATTACACCGAGCGGTATATGGGCGATCCGAACAAGATTCCCGATGCCTACAAGGCCTCGGGCGCGCTCGAGGATGCCGACAAGATCGTCGATCCGCTGCTGCTGATGCACGGCCTGTCCGACGACAATGTCGTGTTCGACAACTCGGCCCGGTTCATGGCCAAGATGCAGGCCGACAACCGCCCGTTCTCGTCGATGCTCTATCCCGGCAAGACCCACGCGATGTCGGGTGTGGTCGAGCATGTTTACATGACGATGATGAACTTCCTCAACCGCCACGTCGGCTTGCCCCCGGTGGCGGGCAAGGATTGATCGATAGGATCAGGCGCGGCGGCCCGGCTCGCGTGCCCACGGCGCCATGCGGACCAGCACGCGGTCGTGCAGCCGGTAATGGTGATAGAGCGCGGCGAGCGCGTGCAGCACTGCGACGATGATGATCGCCCAGCCGACCTTTTGGTGCAACTCCATCGCCTGATGGTGCGTCGGCTTCGAATAGCTGGCGAAGGGGGATGGGATTTCGAGCCCGAAGAACGCCATCGGCGCTTCCGCCCAGCGCGTGACGAAGCCGAGCACGATCTCCGCGAACAACAGCGCGTAGAGCAGCCAGTGCACCGCGCGCGACGCCGTCTCCATCCAGCCCAGCGCCAGCGGCTCGAGCGCATAGCCGGGCATCAGCCGCCAGATCAACCGGCCAACCACGACCACGCTCAGCACCACGCCGAACGACATGTGCAGAACGACCATCGTGTGATGCGTCGGCCGCCCGAACCAGCCCCAGGTCTGCGAAAGCACGAACTGGATCAGGACCAGCGCCGCGGTCGTCCAGTGCAGCGCGATCGAAACGTTGTCGTACCGCGTCTTGTCGTCGCCGGCGGCGACGCGGGTCGCGGTGTCGAAAGCGGTCTCGGGGTGCGCCATGTGTCGTCCTTTTTGGTCAAGGTCCGTGACATAAAACGTCGCGGGCGCGTTCGTTCCGCAGTCGCCACGACGTCGGATGCGCTCCAAGCAAAAGTTTCTTCCATTCCCGCGCTCGTTGCCTAAGTAGCGGTCGCAGGTCGCCGGGTTGACGGCGGCAACAGCGGACAGGACGGATAGACATGGGTTATCGGGTGGTGGTCGCGGGCGCGACCGGCAATGTCGGGCGCGAGATGCTCAACATCCTCGCCGAGCGCGAATTTCCCGCCGACGAAATCGCGGTGGTCGCCTCGTCGCGCTCGACCGGCGACGAGATTGACTTCGGCGAAACCGGCCGCAAGCTAACGGTCAAGAATATCGAGCATTTCGATCCGACCGGCTGGGACATTGCCTTGTTCGCGATCGGTTCGGAAGCGACCAAGGTCTATGCGCCCAAATTCGCCGCCGCGGGCTGCACGGTGATCGACAATTCGTCGCTCTACCGCATGGACCCCGACGTGCCGCTGATCGTGCCCGAGGTGAACCCTGAGGCGATCGACGGCTACACCCGCCGCAACATCATCGCCAACCCGAACTGCTCGACCGCGCAACTCGTCGTCGCCTTGAAGCCGCTCCACGATGCCGCGAAGATCAAGCGCGTCGTCGTTGCGACCTACCAATCGGTTTCGGGCGCAGGCAAGGCGGGGATGGACGAGCTGTTCGAGCAGAGCCGCAACATCTTCGTCGGCGACAGTGCCGAGCCGCAGAAGTTCACCAAGCAGATCGCCTTCAACGTCATCCCGCACATCGACAGCTTCCTCGAGGACGGCTCGACCAAAGAAGAATGGAAGATGGTGGTCGAGACCAAGAAGATTCTCGATTCGCGGATCAAGCTGTCGGCGACCTGCGTGCGCGTTCCGGTGTTCGTCGGTCATTCCGAGGCAGTCAATATCGAGTTCGAGAACGAGATTTCGGCCGAGGAAGCGCAGAACATCCTGCGCGAGGCGCCCGGCGTGATGCTCGTCGACAAGCGCGAGGACGGCGGTTACGTCACCCCCGTGGAGTGCGTCGGCGAATATGCCACCTTCGTCAGCCGCGTCCGCGAGGACCCGACCGTCGACAACGGCCTGGTGCTTTGGTGCGTCAGCGACAACCTCCGCAAGGGCGCCGCGCTCAACGCGGTGCAGATCGCGGAGTTGCTCGGGCGGCGACACCTGAAGAAGGCCGCCTGAACATCGATATCTGCACCTTCGCACCGATTTTTCGGCGTGTTAGGACATCGGCGATCAATGGAGGTCGTCGATGCTCGCTCTTCTTTTTGCCGTCATGACGACGCCGTGCCCGGTTGAGAGGGCACGCTATACGCTCCGGACGATGCCCTCATTGACCGCATCGTTCGACGATGTGCCGATAGATGAGGATTGGCGGGCGGGCGTCGCTTTCGGCATCCGAAGTTCTTCGACGGGGCGGACATACTGGTTTCTGCCCGCCAACGGCGATCCTGACATTCTCGCTTCGACAACCGACATTGCCGAACCGAACTGGCGGCCGCCGTCACCAGATGGCGGCGTCCGGCCGCTAGGCGATGTGCAGTTGCTGACCTTCGATGCCGATTATAACGTTTTGGACGACATCCCCCGGCGCGACGCGCCAGCCCCGGCTCATATTCTGATTCCCGATCTGCGTGAGGCATTCTGGTACCGGACGCCCGGCGACAAGCGTGAGGGATCGGCCAAGCAGTTCTTCGATCTTACGGGATGCGCGTTGTGAAAGAAGCCGTTACCGGTGGCTGCCGCTGCGGCGCGATCCGGTACGAACTTGCGCTCGCTACCCTGCCGCCGGTCTATTGCTGCCATTGCCGTGACTGCCAGACCTGGTCGGGCAGCGCGTTCGTCGAGCAAGCGGTGATCGCCGAAGGCGTGCTGCGGATCAAGCAAGGCACGCCGGTCGAGCATCCGTTTCTCAGCGCAAGCGGCGTGACGTCGCGGCAGAAGGCGTGCGGCGGCTGCTTCACCCGGCTTTACACGATCAACCCGACGCGGCCCGGCGTATTGACGCTGCGCGCGGGCACGCTCGATCGCAGCGAGGAGCTGCGCCCGGCGTTGCACATCTGGACGAAGCGAATGCAACCGTGGATCGTTTTTGCCGAGGACGTGCCGGCGTTCGCCGAGAATGCGCCGGCAGACCAGTTCTCCGCGATCCTGCGGCAGGCGGCGGGAGAAAGCGCATGACCGAGACGATGACCGGCGGCTGTCAGTGTGGGCGTATCCGCTATACTGTCGAGGTGCACGACGACAAAGCGTATCTCTGCCATTGCCGGATGTGCCAGCGCGCCACCGGCGGGGTCTCGATCGCGTTCAAGAGCGTCAAGCAAGCCGACGTGACCTGGGAGCGCCAGCCCGACCAATACGCCTCCTCGCCCTTTGCGCACCGCGGCTTTTGTTCGGCATGCGGCACGCCGCTGACCTTTGCCTTCAACCAAGGCACCGAGAATATGGACCTCACCGTCGGCAGCTTCGACGATCCCTCCCGCTTTGCCCCCAAGCATCATTTCGGCGCCGAGAGTATCCACGAGGCTTGGCTCGACACGGTCGATCTGCCGAGATACCGCACTGACCAGCACAAACCCCTGGTAGACCGCTGGATGGCGACCGTTGGCAAACTCCCCGATTGAACCACAATTTTTCGATAGTTTCGACGGCGCAAGGCTCGCCTGGCGCGAGCTAGGGGAAGGCCGCCCGCTCGTCCTGATCCACGGCTATTTCTCGAATGCCGAGGTCAATTGGATCAAATACGGCCACGCCGCCACAATCGCCGCCGCCGGCTTCCGCGTCATCATGCCCGATCTGCGCGGCCACGGCGACAGCGACAAGCCGCACGATCCCGCCGCTTATTCGCCCGATGCGCTGATGCGCGACGGTCTCGCGCTGATCGAACATCTCGGCCTCAGCGATTACGATCTCGGCGGCTATTCGCTCGGCGGGCGGACGACGGTGCGGATGCTGGTGAACGGTGCGGGGCCGCGCCGCGCGGTGCTGTCAGGCATGGGGCTGAGCGGCATCCTCCACACCGAGGGCCGCGGCGGCTATTTCCGCAACGTGCTGACCCATCTCGGCAGCTTCGAACGTGGTACGAGCGAATGGCTGACCGAGGCGTTCCTGAAGACCACGGGCGGCGATCCGGTCGCTTTGCTCAATATTCTCGGCACCTTCGTCGATACTTCGGAAGCCGAACTGCGCGCGATCACCGCGCCGACGCTGGTCGCGACCGGCGTCGATGACGATGACAACGGCTCGGCCGCCGACCTCGCGGAGATGCTGGCGCATGGCACTTATGTCGAGGTACCCGGCAACCACATGAGCGCGGTGACCAAGCCCGAGCTCGGCCAGGCGATCGCCGACTTCCTCGCTGCCTGAAATCCCCAACTGATCGAGATCGTTGTATTTTTACATCGGTCGCGCGCCGAATGGTGACGGCACGCTTCCGACCGTTGACCCATCCCCCATCCACCCCCAAGCCCCATTGTCGGCATTCGGGAAAAGTGCCGAAAACATAAACATAAGGGGGAAGCATGATCAGAACAGCTGTTGCTCGTCGTCGTTTGTTGGCGACCGTTGCCGTCTCGGGCCTGGCCATCACCGCCGCCGCACCGGCCGCCGCCCGCGGGCTGATGCCGATCGACTCCGATCCGGCCACGGCCGTTTCGAGCAGTGCCGCGAACGCGCCGGAAGGCTCCTATCTCGCGCCGACCACGACCGTCGCGCCGCCCGAACGGTCTATCCTCGAGCCAAGCATCGTGATCAGCGATCCCGGCACGCCCGAAACAGCTGTCGATCCGAGCGGCGTCAACGGCATCGGCCAGATGATCGTCGACCAACAGAATGGTTTCATCGGCCTGTGCACCGGCACGCTGATCAATCCCCGCACGGTGATTTTCGCCGCGCATTGCGTAAACGAAAATTCCGACGAAACCGATTTTCAGGACCCGTGGGGCTATGGCGCCAACACTGGCGGCATCCCAATTGCGTTCGGATTCAGCTCGAACAATAACCAGCGCGGCAATTCCGCGTTCGGCAACTGGCTGTACGGCGGCTATCAGACCGACGTTTCCAACTATCTCTACAACGTCAACCAAGTCGCGTATAACCCGGCCTCGACCCAGCTTGGGCTCGGCAACAACTTCCTGCAGGGCGATGTCGCGATCGCGACGCTCGACACACCGGCGGCGAATGTGCCGACCTGGGCGATCTTGCTCTCGCAATTGCCCGCGCCCGATGCGATCGATGGGGCGACCGGTACCGGTTACCATGTCACGATCTCGGGCTATGGCAATAACGGCGTTGGCGACACCGGCGAAATTGGGCAGATAGACTACCGGCGCCGCGTTGCGGAAAACTATATCGGATTGCTCGGCTCGCTCGACGATCTCGACTCGTTTCTGTTCGGCTCGCCCGACGGGCTGCCGCAGAACCTGTTCCAGCTCGATTTCGATGATCCGGCGCGCGGCACGCTCAACGCGAATATCTACGATTTCAACGTGTTCAAGGATGATGCCCTTCCCCAGGAGGGTATGACCGGTGAGGGCGATTCGGGCAGCGCGCTGATCCTCGACGACACGTTCTCGAAAAAGCTCGTTATCGCGGTGCTTTCGGGTGGGGACCGCTTCTTCGCGGCGCAACCGCCGGGCAGTTACGGCACGACGTCCTTCTATCAGCCGCTCTATCTGTTCTGGGATTGGATCGCGGCGAACAACAATTACCATTATGTCGGCGCCAAGGCCGGCGACGGCAACTGGACCGACCCGACGCACTGGGTCAGCAATATCGACCCCAATTACATGACGATCGTGGATGGCCAGCTGGTCAACGGCGTGCCGGGCTATGCCGGCGACGGCATCGACGGCACCTCGGGCAAGTTCGGCGAGATCTGCTACGAATCGGGCGCGACGAGCGATTGCTACAACGTCGCGACCGGCGTCGAGACCTATAACGGCACCGAGTATCAATACACGCCCGCCGGCGGCGACCCCGGACAGAACCCGCTGCCCGATCCGACGCTCGACAACGGCCTGCCCGGCGCGACCGACTTCGTGCCGATCGATCGTGATCCGGACGCCGCCAACCATGTCCGCGCGCAATATTTCGACGTGACGCTCGCGGCGGCCGGGAAGACCACGCTCGACACCGACGTGACGATCGACCGCCTGTCGGTGATCGGCGACCAGTCGAAGCTCGACATCACCGCCGACGGCTCGCTCACCAGCCTGATCGACGTCACGCAGACCGCCGGCCTCGTCAATGTCGACGGCACGCTGACGACGCCGGGCGACTATCTGCTAATGGCGGGCGGTCTGTCGGGCAGCGGGCGGATCAACACGCCGTATCTCACCAGCATCACCGGCATGATCGCGCCGGGCGGTGTCGGCAGCGTCGGCACGCTCACCGTCGGCGGCGACGTCATCCTGTCGAACGGCAGCGTCTTGATGATCGACATGGCCGGCGACGGGAATGCCGACAAGCTCGCGGTCGTCACCAACCCGAACAACGGCGCGGAAGGCATCGCCAGCCTCGGTGGCAGCGTGCTCGTCTCGCCGACTGCCGGCTATCTGCCGCATTATGGCGACAGCGCGACGATCGTCACGGCCGAGGGCGGGATCGACGGCACGTTCAGCGCCGGCAACGACCTGAGCGCGATCCTCTACCCCAAGTTCACTTACGGTACGAACAGCGTCGACGTGTCGATCGCCGCGCGTCCCTACAGTGCGGTGGTCGACGGCAACTCGGCGGTGCAGACGAGCTATGCCTCGCTGCTCGACCGTAGCCGTGGATCGTACACCAACCTGTCGACCCTCTACGGCGCGCTCGATCTGCTGCCCGCTGCGAGCATCCAGGCGACGCTGGAAGCGATGGCGCCGCGGACCGAGACGACCCGCACCGCGCTGGGCGTCATGGCCACCGACAATATGGCGAGCTTCTACCGCGATCGCACCGCGCTGGCGCTCGGCGGGGAAAGCGGGGGCACGCTGGCGATGATTGGCAAGCCGTTCCAGCTTGCCGCACTCAACAGCAACGGCATGCCGCTGACGCCCGAGGTGCAGACCGACGCCGGCGGCGGCATGGTCACCGCGCCCTCGGTCAAGCTGCCCAGCAACGTCAGCGCCTATATCGCCGGCGGTTATCTCGACGGCCATTCGGACCCGATGCCCTCGGCGCTCGCGCCGAAGCACGATTCGCTCGACGGCTACTATGTCGCGGTCGGCGGCGAGATGAACGACGATGCGGGCGGCATGGTCGGGCTGTCCTTCTCTTATTCGGACACCAAGGGCCATTCGGGCGACGCCCAGCGCGCCAAGGGCAAGCTCTACCAGGGCACGCTCTATGCTGCGTCCGACCTCGGCGGCCTGACGCTATCGTCGCAGGCAAGCGCGGGGCTGTTCGCTACCGATACGGTGCGCCGCTTCAACGTCGGCGACGTCGCCTATGATCTGCGCCAGCACGATCAGTCGCTCGCGGCGTCGGCGGAAGTCGATCTCGGCAAGGACTTCGGCAAAGATGGCGGCCTGGTGCTGACCCCCAAGGTCGGCCTGCGCTACAACCATCTCGGCTTCTCCAAGGCCGCCGAGCATGGCGGCGACGCGGCGCTTGCGGTCGATCGTACCTCGTACGACGCACTGCAGGGCCGCGCCGGGATCGATCTCGGCGGTTCGCTTGGCATGCTCAAGCCGCGCCTGCACGCCGCGTTCGTCCATGACTTCGAGAACCAGCCGGCCTATTTCGACGCCGGGTTCGTCGGAGCGCCAGGCGTCGTCGCGCCGTTCGCGCTCGCGTCGAACGATCGCAACTGGGGCGAGGTTGGCGGCGCGGTGCGCTACGACGCCGACAACATCTCGTTCGACCTCGGCGTCGACAGCACGATCGGCCGCGGCGATCTCGACTATCGCAGCATCCGCGGTGGCGTGACCTTCCACTTCTGATCGCCGACCAACAAAAAGGGCCCGCTCGTCATGCGACGGGCGGGCCCTTTCTATTCCGACGACGAAACCGTCAGGCAGCGGCCTTCTTGCGCTCCGCCATTTCTCGGTTGAGCATTTCGGCGAGCAGGAAGGCGAGCTCGAGGCTCTGGCTGGCATTGAGCCGCGGATCGCAATGCGTGTGGTAGCGGTCGGCCAGACTCTGCTCGGTCACCGCGACCGCGCCGCCGGTGCATGCGGTGACGTTCTGCCCGGTCATCTCGGCATGGATGCCGCCCGCGATCGAGCCCTCGGCGCGGTGCACCGCGAAGAAGCCACGCACTTCCGCCAAAATCCGCTCGAACGGCCGCGTCTTGTAGCCGTTGGCGGCCTTGACGACGTTGCCGTGCATCGGATCGCAGCTCCACACCACCGGATGACCCTCGCGCTGCACCGCGCGGACGAGGCGCGGCAGCCCGGCCTCGATCTTGTCATGCCCGTAGCGCGTGATCAGCGTCATTCGCCCCGGCACCCGAGCGGGGTTGAGCGTGTCGAGCATGCGCAGCAGCACGTCGGGCTCGAGGCTCGGGCCGCATTTGACGCCGATCGGATTGCCGATACCGCGCAGGAATTCGACATGCGCCGAGCCCTCGAAGCGCGTGCGGTCACCGATCCACAGGAAATGCGCGCTGGTGTCGTACCAGTCGCCGGTCAGCGAATCCTGCCGCGTCAACGCCTGCTCATAGGGCAGCAGCAGCGCTTCGTGACTGGTGTAGAATTGCGTCGCCGACAGTTGCGGCACGCTTTCGGCGTTGATCCCGCACGCCTCCATGAAGTCGAGCGCGTCGCCGATGCGATCGGCGGTCTCGGCATATTTGGCCGCCCAGGGGCTGCGGCCCATGAAGTCGTGCGTCCAGCGATGGACCTGATGGAGGTTGGCGTAACCGCCCTGCGCGAACGCGCGCAGCAGATTGAGCGTCGCCGCGCTTTGCGAATAAGCGCGAACCATCCGCTGCGGATCGGGAGTGCGCGCTTCCGGGGTGAAGGCGATGTCGTTGACGTTGTCACCGCGATAGCTTGGCAGCTCGACGCCGTCGATCGTCTCGGTCGGGGTCGAACGCGGCTTGGCGAATTGCCCCGCCATGCGGCCGAGCTTCACCACGGGCAGCTTCGACGCGTAGGTGAGGACGACCGCCATCTGCAGGATCACGCGGAAGGTGTCGCGGATGTTGTTAGGATGGAACTCGGCGAACGATTCAGCGCAATCGCCGCCCTGGAGCAGGAACGCCTTGCCCGCGGCGACATCGGCGAGCGAGTCGGTCAGGTTGCGGGCCTCGCCGGCGAACACCAGCGGCGGATAGGTGCCGAGCTGCGCCGTCGCCGCGTCGAGCGCGGCGGTGTCGGGATAATCGGGGAGCTGGCGGGCCTCGGCCTTGGTCCAGCTATCGGGGGCCCATTTCGCGGCCATCGTTGCTTGCCTTGTCACTTGCGGAGAGCAATTTCCATGCGGCAGCGGGCGCGCGAACGCAATGAAGGAAAATTGTCGCCGGTGATCGACCGGGTTGTCGTTCAGTTGCGCAGCCAGCGTCGCCAGGCCGGGAGTGCGGGGGGATCGACCGGTGATGGCGGCGGATCGACGGGATAGCCCAGCGCGCCAAGGTCGACGCCGGTCCGCTCCGCGAGCCAGCGGTTCGACTGCCAGAATTGCTGCGCGATCCATGCCCGCGCTTGATCCCCGAGCAAGCGATCGGCGCGAGGTCGGGGCCCGAGCGGCAGCCGGTTGGCCTTGGCGAGCAACGCCTTGCGCGCCGCATACCAGTAGGGAAGGTGGAGCAGCGTGCGCTTGTTCGGCGCCTCGCGCGCGGTGAACAGGTTGGCGAAGCGCGCGACGGGCAGCATCGCCCGTGCATAAGCGTCATTGACCGGCCGGTCGGCGAGCGGATCGCCGGCGATCGTCAGCCCCAGTTCGCGCGCCATCCGCTCGAGCATCGCGGCACGATCGCGCGCCAGCTCCTCATAGACATAGACATGCATATGCTCGCGCCCGAACAGCGCGTCATAGGTTTCGATCAGCCCGCGATAATCGAGCTGCGAGAAATCGAACCGCGGCACGAGGAAGGGCCGGTCCCAGCCGACATGCCGGTGCGTTTCAGGGAACAGGTAGCGCAGCGCCGACGCGGTGCCACCCTGCCGAAGATATTGGACGTACCACGAAACCGCCGCGCTCGGTTGCGCGCGGACGAACAGGACGATCTTGGCCTCGGGCGCGACGGCATGGAGCCGCTCGGCAGTTACCTTGGCGACGTAACCCGAGGCCAATCCGATGTGCAGCGTGCCCGACAGATCCTCCTCGCAGATCAGCGGCGGCGGGCCGGGATCGTCGAAGCCCAGCGCCGTGCGCGCCGCTGAGGCGTCGAACTCAAACGCCGTACCCCCTTGCAGTACCGCGCGCACCTGCCGCCGATCGGCGAGATAGCGATGGCTCGTCACGCGCGGATAGACCGACGCCTGAAACCATGAGCTTGCCGTCTTGTGCGCGCCGATATGGATGATCGGGGAGGGCATCGCGTGTCTCGCCCCCCTGTCAGAGCGCTTTCTGGTAGATCTGATAGACCTTGTTGATCTTGCTATCGATCGCGCCGGCAATGGCGTTCATTCCCTGATTGTCATCAAGGATCCAGCCGATCTCGCCGCGGCTGGCGCCGTAGCGCGTCACCGAGGCGCGGCGGATATATTCGATCATCATGAAGGCGAGCTGGCTTGCCATGCGCGACGATTGCAGTTCCTTGACCACGCCCATCAGCGGCACACGCATCGTGCGCGGGCGCGGCTTGGACAAAAGCACCCATTTCAGCAGCTTGAAGATGCCCGGCGAGAAATAGCTGCCCTTCATCGGCTTGATCGCCTCGTTGATGTCGGGAAGCGTGATCATGAAGGCGACCGGCTTGCCGTCCAATTCGGCGATACGGATCAGGTCGTTATAGACGATCGGCTTCAGCTTGACGCCGACGTCCTTGATCTCGGGCGCGGTGAGCGGCACGAAACCCCAGTTATCCGACCAGGCATCGTTGAGGATGGCGAGGATGATCGCTGCTTCCTCGTCGAACTTCGACTTGTCGACCTCGCGGATGCGGATGCGCGGGTTCTTCTCGCCGGACGCGATGATGCGGTTGATCAGCGGCGGAAAGTCCTGGCTGATGTCGAGGTCGTAGGTGACGAGCTGCTTGACCGGCTCATACCCCGCGCCTTCGATCCAGCCGCGATATTCGGGCTTGGCATGGCCCATCATGATCGTCGGCGGATGGTCGTAACCCTCGATCAGCAGACCGGGCTCTTCCCAGATCGACATGCTGATCGGGCCGAGCACGCGCGTCATGCCCTGATCGCGCAGCCATTGTTCGGCGGTCGCGATCAGCGTCTTGCCGATCTCCTCATTCTCGGCATCGAACAGCCCGAACTGGCCGCAGCCGGGGCCGAAACCCTTGTCGGCGGGCATGGTCAGCGCCAGCGTGTCGATATGCGCCGAGATGCGCCCCACCACGCGGCCATCCTGCTCGGCGAGGAACAATTGCGCCTTGGCGTGGCTGAACCAACCGTTCTTCTCCGGCGTGATCAGCCCCAGCGCCTCGTCCTTGAGCGGCGGCACCCAATTCGGGTCGTCGGCGTAGAGGCGGAAGGGCAGGTCGACGAATTTCTTGCGATCGGCCTTGCTTTCAATCGGGCGGATGGTGAGCGGGCTGGACAAGGGGAGGGGCTCCTGATGCGGCCTGCGTGCCTTCCGCGGGAGCGGGGCCGCTGTCAAGCCGATCGGATGATTGCATATCTGTGATCGCGCCTGCGGCCTGTAAATGCCACCAATTAGCCACTATCTGGGGGCAATGGACCGCGCCATGGAAAGCTCTCTTCGCCTCGATCGCGCTTCGGCCGCGCCTGCTTCGGGTGCGCCGTCGCGCCCCGATCGGATGATCGACGACAAGGCGATGCTGCGCGCCGCCGCCGATCTGACACGCGAACTGAACAGCCCGAGCCAGGCGATCTATTGGGGCGACCTGATCACGTCGTGCGTGGTCGGTTACGGCGCGCTGGTCGCGGCGTTCCTTGCGCCGTCGCTCGGCTGGACGCTCGTCGCCGGCGTGATCGCCGTGCTCGGCCTCTATCGCGCGATGAGCTTCATTCACGAGCTGACCCATGTGAAGCACGCATCGCTGCCCGGCTTCCGGCTCGGCTGGAATACACTGGTCGGCGTGCCATTGCTGATCCCGTCCTTTATGTACGAAGGCGTGCATAACCTCCACCATGCGCGTACCCGCTACGGCACGTCGGAGGATCCCGAATATCTGCCGCTCGCGCTGATGAAGCCGTGGAGCCTGCCGCTATTCATCATCGTCTCGGCGCTGGCGCCGGTCGCGCTGCTGTTCCGTTACGCGATCCTGTCGCCGCTCTCGGCGGTGATCCCGGGCCTGCGCCGCATCGTCGTTGAGCGCTATTCGGCGTTGTCGATCAATCCCTCATTCCGCCGCCGTCCGCCCGAAGGTGCGTTCAAGGCGCAGTGGAACCGGATCGAGACCGCTGCGAGCCTCTGGGCGATTGCGCTGATCGCCCTGGTCGCGAGCGAAATTGTGCCGCTTCGCTGGTTCGTCATCTTCCTCGCGGTCGCCTCGGGCGTGGCGGTGATCAACCAGCTTCGCACCCTCGTCGCGCATCTCTGGGAGAATGAAGGCGAGGCGATGAGCGTGACCGCGCAATATCTCGACACGGTCAACGTGCCGCCGCCGGCAACGCTGCCGGCGTTATGGGCTCCGGTGGGGTTGCGCTATCATGCGCTCCACCATCTGTTGCCGGGCCTGCCCTATCACGCCCTCGCCGAGGCGCACCGCCGTATTTCGAGCGTGCTCGAAGGCGAATCGCCGTATCACAAGGCGAGTTACGCGGGGATGTTCGGCCTGATCGTCAAGATCGGCCGCTCGACGATGGGCGCGCGCCGCTAGTTCCCGTCAAGCCAGCGAAGGCTGGCATCCATGTCTGTCACTATCTGCCGAACGCGTTTTTTCAATCGTAACAGATATGGACCCCAGCCTTCGCTAGGGTGACAGGGGGTTTTATTCCTCGGTCCTGATCAACACCGCCTCGCCGATCAGGAAGAACAGCAGGAACGGCGCCCACGCGGCTAGGAACGGCGGGTAAGCGCCCAGATTGCCCATCGCCAGCGCGAAATTGTCTGCGACGAAATAGGCGAAACCCAGCGCCATGCCGATCACCGCGCGAACAAACAGCTTGCCCGATCGCGCGATGCCGAACGCGGCGACGGCGCCCAATAGCGGCATCAGCACCGCCGACAGCGGACTCGACAATTTGTGCCACAGCGATCCTTCGAGGTCCTTGGTCGGCCGCCCCGCGGCGCTCAAGTCGTCGATCGCCGATTTGAGCGCGCCGAACGACAGCCCATCGGCATCGACGCTCGCTAGCGTGAATTGATCGGGGCGCACGCCGTGCCCGACAACAACTGGCCCGCCCATCGTCTGCTTGCCCGAGGCGACGTCGAACCGCGTCGTCTGCGGCCCGATCAGCCAACCGTCTCCGCTGCGCTGACCGCGATCGGCCGAGACGATGCTCAGCAAGCGGCCGTTGTCGCGCTGATAGACGCTGATCCCGCCGAGTTTCGCCGCATTGCCCTTGCCGCTGATCTGCGCGACGTCGATCAGGTCGTCACCGGCACGCACCCACACGTTAGAGCGATCGCCGTGGTCGATCGGCAGCGGTCCGTATTGCACCGCCTGCCACGCGCTGAGCGTCGAGGTGGCGCGCGAGACGACGCGATCGTTGAAAACGAACGAAATGGCGGCAATGCCGAACGCGGTGATGATCAGCGGCGCGAGCACCTGGTGCGCCGACAAGCCAGATGCCTTCAGCGCGATGATCTCGCTATTCTGGTTCATCGTCGCCAGCGTGATGATCGTGCCAAGCAGCGCCGAAAAGGGCAGCACGAACGCGATGATCTGCGGCGCGCGCAGCGTGACGTAATGCCACACCTGCGCCTGGCCGTTGCCCGGATGGGCGAGAATGTTGCCGCTTTCGCTGAGCAGGTCGAGCGTCTGCAGGATCAGCACGAGCCCCGCGACGATCACGAACGTCCGCACCAGGAACATCCGCGCCATGTAGATCGATACGGTGCGCGACGGGAAGAAACCGGAAAGCGTCATGCCAGCTTCCTCCGGCGGAACGGAATGAGGCGGCCGACCGCCTTGCCGAACTTGGCGAACCAGCGCTCGAGCGCGCCGATCGGCTGCCCGCCCGGCACGTAGGCGATCGTATAGTACATCCACAGGACGAGCCCGGCGAACACCGCGAACGGCCCCCACAAGGCGAGGATCGGATTGACCTTGCCGAGTGCGGCGATGTCGCCGGCATATTGGTTGATCTTGTGATAGGCGACGATCATCACGATCCCCAGGAACACGCCCAATGCCGAGGTCGAGCGCTTCGGCGGTACCCCGAGCGCGAGCCCCATGAAGGGCAACAGGAACATCACCGCCACCTCGACGACGCGGAAATGGAATTCGGCGCGGCTCGACGCCCGCACGTCGGGCGTCACTTTCTGGTCGTGGCCGTAGAAAGCAAGCTCGGGCAGCGTCAGTTCGAGGTTGCGGCCGCCGCGCTGGCGGAAATTCTCATATTTGGGCAGCGGGATCGGCAGGTCGTGGACGCTGAAGGTCAGCACGCGCGGCGACTTGAAGCCGGGCTCCATGTCGATCATCGTGCCATTGGTCAGCTGGAACACGATCGTGTCGGGGTCGTCGGTCGCGAGGAACTGCCCGGTCTGCGCGGTGACGCCGAGCCAGCCGCCATTGTCGCTCTTCCTATGCAGGAAGATGCCGTAGAGCTTGCGCCCCTTGTCCTCGCTGCGTTCGATGCGCAGCGTCATCTTGCTGCCGAAATTGGTGAATTCGCCGACCTTGATCGAGGCGCCGAGCGCGCCGGTGCGCAGCTCGAAGCGCAGCCCTTCGTAATTATAGCGCGCCAGCGGCTGGATGAACCCGACGACGCCGAGATTGAGCGCCGCGAGCGCGATCGCGTAGAGAAACGGCACGCGCAGCAGGCGCCCATAGCTCATGCCGACGCCGCGCATCACGTCGAGCTCGGAGGTGGTGGCGAGCTTACGGAAGGTCAGCAGCACGCCGAGCAGCAGCCCGATCGGCACGCCCAATCCGAGATATTCGGGCAGCAGATTGGCGAGCATCTTCCAGATCACGCTGATCGGCCCGCCCTCGGTCGCGACGAAATCGAACAGTCGGCGGATGCGGTCGAGCACCAGCAGCATCGCCGCGATCGTCAGCGTCGAGATGAGCGGCACCGCGATCAGCCGGGCCATGTAACGGTCGATCGATTTCATGGGCGCTGGCGGAGACCTTCGACGGACGGCGCGAACGCCGGGTGGCTGCGGCTATATCGACGCGCAGCCGCGCCGTCAGCCCCTCATTCGGCGGCGATGCGATGCGGTGCGGCGGGCCGCTCGATTGCCATCGCCTCGCCGATCGCGCGCTCGAGCGCCGAGATCGTGAACGGCTTGCGCAGCACGACATGGTCGGCCAGCGCATCGCCCTTGGCGTCGCCGGCATAACCGGTGACGAACAGGACGGCGATATGCGGGTGCATCGGCATCAGCGCCGCGATCAGCTCGGGGCCGGTCAGCCCGGGCATCAGCACGTCGGAAATGACGAGTTCGATCGTCGCGTGCTCGCGGATCAGTTCGTCGGCGAGCAGCGGGTTGCCGCAGCCGATTGGGCGATGGCCGAGTTCCTCCAGCGCGCCGATCGTCGCCGCCAGCACGCGCGGATCGTCCTCGACCACCAGTACGTCAAGCGCCGCTGTCTGTGGCTGCAGCTCGGCCACCGCCTCGGCAGGCGCGGACGCCGCCGCGACATCGGAAATGCGCCGCGGCAGGTACAGCTTCACCGTCGTCCCGAGGCCGGGGGTCGATTCGATCGCGATCTCGCCCTCGGACTGGCGCACGAA
Organism: Sphingomonas sp.; assembly: GCA_051954635.1. Classification (GTDB taxonomy): domain Bacteria; phylum Pseudomonadota; class Alphaproteobacteria; order Sphingomonadales; family Sphingomonadaceae; genus Sphingomonas. The sequence goes on from JBQCHO010000117.1 coordinate 31,157, forward strand.
GCCGAAGATCTGGCTCAGTCCCAGCCCGGTGCCCTTGCCGACCGGCTTGGTGGTGAAGAACGGCTCGAACACCCGCTCGCGTACGTCGGGGCTCATACCACAGCCGGTATCGCTCACCGCGATCGTCACATAGTCGCCCGCCGGGCACTGGCCGATCGCATTGGCGGCGAGCGCGGCGCCGCCGGTCGCGATCGTCAGGTGGCCGCGTCCCTCCATCGCGTCGCGTGCGTTGACCGCGAGGTTGAGCAGCGCGTTCTCGAGCTGGTGACGGTCGACCCATACCGACCAGCCGCAGCCATCGTCGCGCGTAGCGACGGTAATCGCGTCGCCCAGCGTGCGATCGAGCATGCTCGACATGCCGGCGATCAGCGCGCTCGCCTCGATCGCCTCGGGCAACAGCGGTTCGGCGCGCGAGAAGGCGAGCAGCCGCTTGGTCAGCGTCGCGGCGCGATCCGCGCCTTCGCCGGCACTGTCGAGATGACGGCGAACCTGGCTCGGATCGCTGACCAGATGACGCTTGGCGAGTTCGAGTCCACCGATAACGACGGCGAGCATATTGTTGAAATCGTGCGCGATGCCGCCGGTCAATTGGCCGACGGCCTCCATCTTCTGAACTTGGCGGAGGCGCGCTTCCTTGTCCTGAAGTTCGGCTGTCGCCGCTGCCACTGCGGCTTCGAGGCCGCCGACGCGTGCGCGCTCCAATTCGGCCTCGGCGCGCGCGGCGGCGCGCTGCGACAAGGCCTGCACCGCCGTCCAGCCGAGGACCAGCGCACCGAGAACGATCAGCACGCCGAAGCCGATCAGGATGCTGACGACGCGATTGGCATGCGTGATGGTATGCGCAACGGCGTCGTTACGACTGGCCAGCAGCGCCCGTTCCTCGGCAGTGATCGACTTGAGCAAATGGTTGATGTCGTCGAGCGACTGCGATTTGCGTGCCTGGTAATAAAGCGACAACGCCTGATTGTTCTTGTGATAAAGCGTACTCAGCGCCGTGACCGACAATTCCTTGCCGCGCTTGTCATAAGCAGCGCGCAGCGCATCGATCCGGCGCTGCTGTTCGGGGCGGTCGGTGGTGCGATCGAGCTGGTTGAGCAGCCCCTCTGCACGCAACCATTGATCCGAATATTGCTGGCCGATTTGCTTGTCGCCGCTGATCACGAAGCGACCGAGCGATGCCTCGGAATCGGCCATCATCCCCGACAGGTTGCTCGCGAGGATCATCACCTCATAGCTTTTCGACTGCAGGTCGAGCGCACGGTCGCGCTGGCGATCGGCGGCCTTGAGTGTGAGGATCAGCGCGACCAGCACGCCCACGCCGAGCACCGCGGTCACCACCAGCATGATGGTCCGCCAATGCGCGACCGGGCCGCGCTCGGTATCGTATTCGCCCGCGCTCATTGCGACCGACCTTAGCCGACCCCGACTCGCGGGAAAAGCCGAACTTCAGATCAACCGATTACGCCCACGGCCTGGCCCGCGGCACGGAACATGGCGAGCACGGTATCGATCTGCTCGGTCGTATGCTCCGCGCACAGCGAGCAGCGGAGCAGGAAGGTGCCGGCCGGCGTCGCCGGCGGCCGCGCCATGTTTACGTAAAGCCCGCCGTGGAGCAGCGCTTGCCACATCGCCACCGCCTGCTCCTGATCGTCGAGGATCACCGCGACGATCGCGCTGTCGGGGGTCTCGGTGCCGAGCTTGAAGCCCATATCGGTGAGGCCGCCGTGTAATTTGCGGGCGTTTTCCCAGAGATGCTGGCGCTTGTTGTGCGCGTGCATGAGCTTGCGGATCGACGTCTCCGCGGTCGCGACCACCGAGGGTGGCAGGCTGGCGGTAAAGATATAGGCGCGGCAGGCAAGGCGGATCGCCTCGAACTTGGGGTGGTTCGACACGCAGAATCCGCCGACCGTGCCGACCGATTTGGAGAAGGTGCCGACGACGAAATCGACCTGGCCTTCGAGGCCCTGATCCTCGTAGACGCCGCGGCCGTTGGGGCCGAAGAACCCCATCGAATGCGCTTCGTCCACCAGCACCATTGCGTCGTGCTTCTTCGCGACCGCGACCATTTCCTTCAGCGGTGCGATGTCACCGAGCATCGAATAGACGCCTTCGAGCACGACGAGCTTGCCGGCCTCTGCGGGCAGGCGACCCAGCCTTTTGTCGAGATCGGCTACGTCGTTGTGGCGAAAGCGGACGATCTCGGCATTGCCCTGCTTGCACCCGTCATAGATCGAGGCGTGGCTGTCGGCGTCGAGGATGACATATTCGCCCTTGCCGGCGAGCGTCGAGATCATGCCGAGATTGGCCATGTACCCGGTCGAGAACACGATCGCGCCCGACATGCCGTAGAAGTCGCGCAGCGCCTGCTCGACGCCCATGTGGTCGCGGAACGTGCCGTTGAGCATCCGGCTGCCGTTGGTGCCCGATCCGAACTGGTCGAGCGCGTCCTTGCCGGCCTGAATGACGTCGGGATCGAACGTCATGCCCATGTAATTATAGGTGCCGAGCAGGATCGTATCCTTGCCCTTGATCACCGCCTCGGTCGGCGATTTGACCTGCTCCATGACGATCGCGAACGGGTCGGTGACGCCCGAATCGAGCAGCGCCTGGCGCTCGGCGATCAAGCCGTCGAACTTGCTCATCAGGTCACGCTCGGGCGCGACCGGCGCGGGATCGACGGGCAAATGGTGGTCGGTGGCGGCGGCTTCGGTCATTGTTCGTATCCCCACATCCGTTCGCCCTGAGCTTGTCGAAAGGCGCGGCCCTCGTGCTTCGACAGGCTCAGCACGAACGGAAGCCTTAGTCCTTCTTCAGCTTCTCGACGGCGTCGACCAACTGCCCGACGGTCTCGATCTCGGCCTGCATGTTCATCGTGATGAGGATGTCGAACTCGTCCTCGATCGCGGCGACGAAATCCATCACCGTCAGGCTGTCCCATTCGAGATCGCCCTGGAAGGTGGTGCTCTCAGCGAGCGTCACGCCCTTCTTGTTGAAGGGCTCGATCAGCTCGGCGACTTTGTCGAAGGTCTGCTGGCGGTCGCTCATCATCGTCTTTCGTTGGTGGTTGATCCGCATCTGGCGAACAAATGCGGCGGCAATTCGTCGGGGCTATAGCAAGGAATGGGCGCGATACCACGCCGCCGTCGCGGCGAGCCCCTCGGGCGTCGGCACCTGCGGCTGCCAGAGCGTCGCATCGGGCTGTTTCCCCGCATCGACCACCCAGTCGGGATGGCAGAAATAAGCGACGCGATCGGGCGTCAACTTGGCGCGCTTGCCGCGGATCAATCGGTCACCGCGCGCGACCAGCGACAGCAGCCAACGGGGCAGGGCGATCGGCCGGATCGACTGTCCGACCGCGACGCCCACCGCGCGGGCGAATTCGGTCTGGCTCCAGCCGTCGGCGCGCCCGTCATCGGCCTCGATCAGCCGTTGCTCGGTCTCGACCTGCGTCAGCGCGAGCAGCAGACGGCCGAGATCGCTCACCTCGATCACCGACAGGCGCCCGGCGGGCGGGGTGAACGCGAACCCTCGTTTGGCCAGCCGGAACAGCTCGCGCATCTCCATGTCGCCCGGCCCGTAGATCGCCGGCGGCCGCACCATCGTCCATTCGAGCGCCGAGCTCTCGACGACGCGTTCGGCTTCAGCCTTCGACCAGCCATAGTCAGACAGTTGCGGCTCGCGCGCAGCGAGCGAGGAGACATGGACGAAGCGCCTGACACCGGCCGCCTCCGCGGCATCGACGATCGCCTGCGTGCCCTCGACATTCCCCGCGACGAAGCCCGCGCGATCGGGCGCGTTGACCACGCCTGCGACATGGATCACCGCATCCGCGCCAGCGACCAACCGGCCGAGCGCCTCAAGATCATCGAGCGCCCCCGCGACCCACGTCACACCGGCATGCTCGGGCTGCGGCCGCCGCGTCAGCGCGCGCACCTGGTGCCCCGACGTCCGCGCGAGATTGATCAGCGCGCCGCCGACGAACCCGGTGCCGCCGGTGACCGCGAGCACGCTCATTTACAACGCCACCCCGGCGAAGGCCGGGATCCAGTTGGGAAGGCCGATGTAACGAAGCGCATCGCTGATAATAATCCTCCTCCACCTGGGCCCCGGCCTTCGCCAGGGTGGCGGGAGCAGGCAAGGGCGCCTTTCACACCAGCGCCATGTGGTTGCGATGGACGAGCGCTGATCGCGGCGCATGGCCCAATATCTCGGCGAGTTCCTCGCTGCGCTTGCCGATGATCAGGCGCGCCGCCGACGAATCGTATTCGCACAGTCCGCGGGCGATGCGCCGTCCGTCGGGGCCGACGATGTCGACGATGTCGCCGCGGTGGAAATTGCCCTCGATGCTCGTCACGCCGGCCGAAAGCAGGCTGTTCCCGTTCCGCAGCGCCTCCGCCGCGCCGTCGTCGACCCGTACCGTGCCGCCCGAGGTCAGCCCGCCGCCGATCCACGCCTCGCGCGCGCTCGGGCTGCCCTCGCCGAGGAACACCGTACCGTGACCGGTATGCGTGAAGCGCGCCAGCGCGTGCGGCCCGTGGCCGGAGATAATCGCGAGGTCCATGCCCGCCATGTTGGCGATCTTCGCCGCCTCGATCTTCGACACCATCCCGCCAGAGCCCATGCCCGACGACGATTTGGTGTCGGCCATCGATTCGATCTCCCAGGTGATCTTGGGCACCACGGGGATCAGCTTGGCGTCGGGGTTCGATTGCGGGTTCGAATCGTACAGCCCGTCAATGTCCGAAAGCAGGATCACGCCGTCGGCATCCGCCGCCTGGCCGACCCGCGCCGCGAGCCGGTCGTTGTCGCCGAAGCGGATGCGTTCGGTGGCGACCGTGTCGTTCTCGTTGATGATCGGGATCACGCCCAATCCGAGCAGCCGGCTCAGCGTCGCCGATGCGTTGAGATAACGCCGCCGGTCCTCGAGATCGTCGAGCGTCACCAGCACCTGCGCCGCGGTCATGCCGCGCTGCGACAGCAGGTCGGCCCACATATGCGCCAGCGCAATCTGCCCGGTCGCGGCCGAGGCCTGCGCATCCTCCAGGCTGTTGCGCCCGCCGCCGGGCAGGCCTAGCCGCCGCGCGCCGAGCGCGATTGCGCCCGAAGAAACGATCGCGATTTGCTGCCCGGCCTGCGCGCGGCCGGCGATGTCGGCGACGAGCGTTTCGACCCATTCGGCATGGACCTCGCCGTCAGGGCTTACGAGAAGCGCGGAGCCGACCTTGACGATCAGCCGGCGGCATTGGGGTGGGGAGAAGCGGTTGGCTTCGTCGACCAAAATAAACTCCTGTATCTGCGTCGCCGGATCAGACCGGCGACCATTCAATGGCGTCTTCGCCCTCGTCATCGGCGGCGACCGTGTCGTGCGCCGGGCCGATCGCCTCGATCAACTTGTCGAGCACCCAGTCGACGCCGATCTCGGCCGCGCCGGAAATCGGGATCACCGGTGCGCCGCTTGCTTCCTCGAGTTCGGCGGACAGTGCCTCGATCAGCTCGTCGTCGAGCATGTCGATCTTGTTGAGCGCCACCACCACCGGCTTGTCGGCGAGGCCTCCGCCATAGGCGGCGAGCTCATCGCGCACGATGCGATAACTGGTCGCGACGTCGTCGTCATTGGCATCGACCAAGTGCAACAACACCCGACACCGCTCGATATGTCCAAGAAAGCGGTCACCGATCCCGGCGCCTTCGGCGGCGCCCTCGATCAGGCCGGGGATGTCGGCGATGACGAACTCGCGATCCTTGTGCCGCACCACGCCCAATTGCGGCCGCGTCGTGGTGAACGCATAGGCGCCGACCTTGGCCTGCGCGTTGGTCACCGCGTTGATGAAGGTCGACTTGCCGGCATTGGGCAGTCCGACCAGCCCGGCATCGGCGAGCAGCTTGAGGCGCAGCCAAACCCACGCCTCTTCGGCGGGCCAACCGGTGCCGTGCTGGCGCGGCGCGCGGTTGGTCGAGGTCTTGTAGGAGAGGTTGCCGCGCCCGCCGTCGCCGCCGCGCAGGAACACCTCGCGCTGCCCCTCGCGGGTGAAATCTATGAGCACATGCTCCTTATCCTCGGACAGGATCTGTGTGCCCACCGGCACCTTGATGACGAGATCGTCGCCGCCAGCACCTGTGCGGTTGCTGCCCGCGCCGCCCTTGCCGCGGGGGGCGCGGAAATGCTGCGTGTAGCGAAAGTCGATCAGCGTGTTGAGGCCGTGGACCGCCTCGAACACGATGTCGCCGCCCTTGCCGCCATTGCCGCCGTCGGGCCCGCCATATTCGATGAACTTCTCATGCCGGAAGCTCACCGCGCCGGGACCGCCCGCGCCGGAGCGGACGAAAATCTTGGCCTGATCGAGGAAATGCATGCGCCGCTAGATAGCGAACCTGCGGCGAATGGCTACCCTTGCTTGGTAGCGCAGCGGCTTCGCGCGATTCCCGATATGAAGTGGAGAAAGTGGAGACCCTCGCAGCGTTTTCGCCGCTTTTGCGCCGGCGACGCGCCTGCGACGCGGCGTGTCCGCAGCACCCACGCGACAGTCACGCGACGTGGACGCTCCGGTTGCGGTCCGACACGCGACTGTGCCGCGACCTTGCCGCGCGACGAGGCGACGGCGACGCAACGGGTTTGCGATCAAGTTGATGCAGTTGTCAAAGAGCGGCCTCCCAAGGCGACGTCACCGTGTCTCAAACATTTTCCAACATTGAAAGGTGTGACAGCTTTCGACCCATTGCAGACGTTGGTGATTAGTCCTTGCCTCGCCCCGCCAGCAGCATCTCCTTAGCCAGCTCCCGCGCCTTCTCGCGCGGCAGGCCCAGCGCCCGCGCCATCGGCGCGCCGAGCAGCGCGTCGCCGAGGGCCATCAGCACCAGTTGCAGCGTTTCCTCGTGGATCGGGCGTTCGCCGCCGGGATGCCCCTCAGCGAGTTCGTCGACCAGGTCGTGGATCGCTGTCAGGATCGGGTCGAGCGCGTTTTCGTTGCCCGACAGGATCATCCAGCTCGCCAGCGCGCCCGCGCCGCCGGTGTCAAACGCATCGAAGGTCAGCGTGACGACCTCGTCGGGGCCGTGATCGCCGGCGCGCGCGCGTAGCACCGCCTCGCGGATCGTGCCGGTGATGTGGCCGGCCATGCGGCCGATCAGCGCCTTTTGCAGCCCCTCGGCCGAGCCGAAATGGTGGAGCAGATTGGCATGCGTCCGCCCGATCCGCGACGAAACCGCCTTCAACGTCACCGCCTGCGGGCCCATCTCGATCAGCAGCGTCCGCGCCGCCTCGAGCGCGGCGTCGCGCGATTCTTCGGGGCTCATCCGGCGGCGGGAGGCGAGGGCGGTAACGGCCATCCTATGTCTGTCGGCGGTTTCCTCGCCGAGATCAAGGCGCGTGAGCCTGCCAGTGCGTCGTCGCCCCGGGTCACGCCCGGGGTGACGGTGGGATCAGGGATGCGTCTTACCGCCCAGCTTCGGCATCACCCGCTGACCCACCAAATTCGCCTCCGCCTCGCACCCGGTCGCCGCCGGAGCACCGCCCGCGCGCAGCTTGGCAAGCTCCGCGCGCGCCGCGGCCAGGTCCGCCTGATAGGCCGGCTTGGTCGACACCAGCGCCATCGTCGC
>JBQCHO010000118.1:0-5167 GCA_051954635.1 Sphingomonas sp.
AGCGGGCGGCCGGCGGCGTTCGAGCGGATCGCGGCGCGGCTGGTGCGGCTCCGCGCCCAGGGAGAGGCGCCGCAGGTCGTCGTCCTGCAGGAGGCTTTCACCGACGCCGCCCGGCGGATCGGCAGCGAGGCGGGCTATCGCTATGTCGCCTATGGCCCGACCATATCCGAGCAAGGCGCGCCGGTGGACGGCTCGGCCGGCCGCGCGTTTCTTTCCGCTGCGCGCTGGATGCACGGCGAGACCGAAGGGCCGGTATTCGGCAGCGGGCTCGTGATCCTGTCCGACTATCCGATCGTCGGCACCGCGACGCTGGCTTATCCGCGCGACGCCTGCGCCGGCTATGACTGCCTCGCCAACAAGGGCGCGGTGATGGCGCGGATCGCACTGCCCGATGGCGCAGGGCCGGTCGATATTGTCACCACGCACCTCAACTGCCGCGAGCGGACCGGCGTCGCCGTGGGCCGCGCCGACGAGGCGTATCAGCGCCAGCTCGCCAGCCTCGTCGCGTTCGTCCGAACGGCGCACGATCCGGCCGATCCGCTGGTTGTCGCCGGCGACTTCAACGTCGGCCGCACCGCGACCCGCCAAGCCGCTGTTGCGAGCGTCACCGCCGACCTTGGCGCGAATCCCGCGCTGGCGACGCTGGTCGCCGCCGGCCGATCGCTGCCGGCCGACGCGCTGTTTTCCTGGGCCAAGGACAAGGATCTGCAACTCGCCGCCCCCGCCCCCGGCGCGGCGCTGACCGCCGAAGCCGTCACGACGCCCTTCGGCCACGAACCCGACGGATCGATGCTGTCCGACCATGTCGGTTACGTCGTCCGCTACCATCTCGGCGCGCCCGCCCGCCGGCTTGCCCAAAGCGCGACGAGCGCGTAGCCCTTGCCCCCGCACGGCTCGGTCGGGCCGCAAAATCGGGGGAGCTTCGCGTGCGTTTCAAATCCTTGGCCGTCGCCACGGCGGCATTGCTGGTCGCCGCCGCACCCGTGCTCGTCCACGCACAGGATTCGGCCGACAAGCCCGCCGCCAAGGACGCAGACAAGGCCGACAAGAAGGACAAGCCCGATTGGCCGCCGCTCCCCGCCGACAAGTCCGTCCGCCAGTCTGCGGTGATCGGCGGCCGCGCGGTCAACTACACCGCCACCGTCGGCACGATCCCGGTCTATAACGACGACGGCAAGAAGATCGCCGAGGTCGTCTACACCGCGTACACAGTGCCCGGCAGCGATCCACGCCGCCCGGTGACCTTCGCGTTCAACGGCGGCCCCGGCGCGTCGTCGGTGTTCCTCAACATGGGCGCGATCGGCCCCAAGCAGGTGACCTTCGGCGAGGACGGCAACGCGCCTTCCGACTCGCCGATCGCACACGACAATCCGTCGAGCTGGCTCGACATGACCGACCTCGTGTTCATCGATCCGGTCGGCACCGGGTTCAGCCGCAGCCTGGAGGACAAGGATCAGGCGAAGAAGGATTTCTTCTCGGCCGATCCCGACATCAAATATCTGTCGCGCGTCGTCTATGACTGGCTGCTCAAGAATGACCGCATGCGCGCCAGGAAATACGTCATCGGCGAAAGCTATGGCGGCTACCGCGTGCCGCGCATCGCCTATGAATTGCAGACCCAACTCGGCGTCGGGGTCAACGGCATCTTCATGGTATCGCCCTATCTCGACCCGCCGTCGACGGGTCACGACAACGCGTTGTCGCCGCTGCCCTGGATGATCGACCTGCCCTCGATGGCGGCAGGGCATCTCGAGCGTGAAGGCAAGCTGACCCCGCAAGCGATGAGCCAGGTCGAAGCCTATACCCAAGGCCAGTTCGTCACCGACCTGCTTGCTGGCCGGCAGGACAAGGCTGCAGTCGAACGTCTCACCACGCACGTTGCCGACCTCACCGGGCTCGATCCGACTCTGGTTCGCCGTCTCGACGGCCGGATCGACGAAGACACCTATCTGCGCGAGATCCATCGCGACGATCAGAAGATCGGCAGCTATTACGATTCGAACGTCACCTCGTTCGACGCATTCCCCAGCTCGGCGACGCGCAAATCGGGCGACCCGATCCTCGAAGCCTCGATCGCGCCGTTGACCAGCGCGATGGTTGATTTCGACACCCGCGTGGTCGGCTGGAAGGCCGATGCCCGCTACAACGCGCTGTCCTTCGCGGTGAACGCGGACTGGGACGACGCCAAACTCGACGACAAGCCGGTCAGCGATCTGCGCAAGGCGATCGCCAACGATCCCAACATGGCGGTGATGATTGCCCACGGCTACAACGACCTGTCGTGCCCCTATTTCGGGTCGAAGCTGATCCTCGAGCAGATGCCGCGCTTCGGCAGCGACCAGCGCGTCGAGCTGCACGTCTATCCCGGCGGCCACATGTTCTATGCGCGGCCGGCGAGCGACGCCTCGTTCAAGCAGGACGCGAAAGCGCTGATCGAACGCGGCTGAAGAGCGAGCGTCTAATCAGAACCGTTCGTGCTGAGCTTGTCGAAGCACCGCTCTCTTCCCTTCGGCAGTGGAAAAGAACAGCCCTTAGACAAGCTCAGGGCGAACGGGAATAGATCGTCCTAAATTGTCGCGGCCCTAACCGGGCCGCCTGCGATAGGCGATCCGCCACATCGCCAGCGCGATCCCGCCGGCGAGCGCGGCGGCGAGCATCGCGCCGCCGAGCGTATGCGCCCAGGGCTCGTCGCTACCGCGGCCGAAATCGGCGGCGATCATCAGCAGGAAGCCGATCCCCGCGCCGCACGCCGCTGCCGCGATCTGGCCGCGCCGGCCGCTCAGATGCAGCACCAGCCACACCGGCCCGGCAATCGCGGCAATCGCTAGGCCGGCGAAGATGCCGCCGATCATCAGCGCCATCAGCGCGGCGCGGCCGGTCCCCGCGCCGCCGATCGCGACCAGCAGCGATGCCCCCAGCCCCGCCAACGCCGCGCCGCACGCCAGCGCGAGCCCGACGCGATCGATACTGGTGCGATAATCCCCCTCACCATCACTCATCGATTTATCTCCCCCGTCCAGGGGCATAGCATCACTCGGAAACCGAACCAAATCGTGTTGCGAGCAAAAAATATCGCGCGGGCGATGCTTTTTCCCGACAAGTCGTTACAAGGCGCGCCATGCAGCCCCCGAGCCACGCCGCCCACGCCCGATGAAGCGCTGGACTCAAGCCCGCGCGCGTGCGCTGCTTCGCCATCACGGGCCGCGCTCGCTGATCTTCCGTCGCCGCGTCGCGATGGTTGGCGGCGCGATCAGCATCGGCCTGATCGCATTGCTGTTCGCCGCGATCTCGGATGACGCCAACCACGCTTTCATCCTGTTCTATCGCGAACATCCCTATTGGCCGCTTGTCCTCACCCCGTTCGGTTTCGCGATCCTTGTCTGGCTCACCCGCCGCTTCGCGCCCGATGCCCGCGGCTCGGGCATTCCGCAGGTCATCGCCGCCGGGGCCGATCCGGACGGTGCGACGCGCAACCTGATCTCGATCCCCACCGCGATCATCAAGGCGATCCTGACTTTCGCCAGCCTGCTGGTCGGCGCCTCGGTCGGCCGCGAGGGGCCGACGGTTCAGCTTGCCGCCGCGCTGATGGCCGCCTGGCACAAGGTGCTGCGCGTCGAGCTTCGCGCCTCGATGATCATCGCCGGCGGCGCGGGCGGCGTCGCTGCCGCGTTCAACACCCCGCTCGCCGGGATCGCCTTCGCGATCGAGGAGCTCGCCGCGGCTTACGAACAGCGGATGGCGCTCCTGGTGATGATCGTCATCCTGATTTCGGGTGCAGTCGCCTCGGGCCTCGCCGGCGACTACCTCTATTTCGGCGCGGTCGGCGCCTCGATGGACGTGCGCCAGGCGATCGTCGTCGCCCCCGTCGCCGGGCTGCTTGGCGGTGTCGCCGGCGGGCTGTTCTCGAAGCTGCTGCTCGGCGCAGCGCTTGCGGAGTTCAAGTGGATGGAGGGTCTGCGCCGCCGTCCGATCGTGTTCGCCTTCGTCTGCGGCTGCGTGGTCGCGGTGGTCGGCGTCTATACCGGCTTGACCTGGGGTCCGGGCTATTCGCCGGCGCATGCGATGATCATCGGGGTCGATGCGCCGTTCTGGTTCGGCTTCGCCAAGTTCGCCAGCACCGCGGCGACGGCGATGGCCGGGCTGCCCGGCGGCATCTTCGCCCCCAGCCTCGCCGCCGGCGCCGGGTTCGGCAACATGCTGCGCTGGCTGTTCCCCGACGACGCCGCGAGCGCGGTCGTCCTGCTCGGCATGGTCGCCTATTTCACCGGCGTCGTCCGCGCGCCGCTGACCGCGGTGTTCATCCTTTCCGAAGCGACCGCCAGCCGCGGGCTGATGCTGCCGATGATGGCCGCCGCACTGGTTGCCGACCAATCAAGCCAGTGGGTGTGCAAGGAAAAGCTCTACCACGGCCTCTCGCGCACCTTCTCGACCCGCGCGGCGGAAGCCTGACCTCTCCTAATCGTCACCCTGAACTCGTTTCAGGGTCCATGAACAACGTCTGCCGCGCGCCTGACGAATAGTTGCGCCATGGATGCTGAACCAAGTTCAGCATGACGGAATTTCCGGTTTCGACAAAAAGCGGGGCATGGCCGGCTTGCGCCGCCATGCCCCAATGATGCGCTCGGCGCGGACGCGCCGGGCCCTTGATCGTCCCCTGGGAAGGTAAGTCGAAGGACGATCGAACGTGTTGCGCAATGGCCGCATTTCGATAACAAATTGTCGAAATGCTTCCGCTGGCTTCGTGTGAACGCTATCACCGGCCAAAACCAGATGCAATCGCGCTTGTGCCCCGCCCGCCAATGGGCGATGCCGAGCACAATAAGGAGAGGAAACCCCATGGAGCGCACCAAATCGGCCGGCGCCGCCTTCGCCGCGGTGACCACCCTGTTCTTCGCCTGGGGGTTCATCACCTCAATCGTCGACCCGCTCGTCGCCGCGGTGAAGAGCATCTTCGCGCTCACCAATGTCGAAGCGCAGGTGTCCACCTTCGCGTTCTTCATCGCTTACGGCGTCGTCTCGATCCCCGCCGCGATCCTGGTCTCGCGGCTGCGTGCGGTGCCCTCGATCATCCTGGCGATCGGCATGATGGTCGCGGCGTGCATCATCATGCTGATCGGCGCCGACGCCGCCGCTTATATCGGCGTGCTGATCGGCCTGTTCGTCATGG
>JBQCHO010000119.1:0-22649 GCA_051954635.1 Sphingomonas sp.
CCCCCCCGATGGGTGGGGGGGGGGGGGGGGCCCCCTGGACTCCCCCCCCCTTTGCTCGGGTGGGTTTGGGGGGGGCCGCGACCGAAGGGAGCTCGCTGCGCTCGCCACCCACCCCCGGCCCCTCCCTGGAAGGGAGGGGAGCCAGTGCTTCCGCCACCGTCGTATCCGCCAGATCGACATAGGCCAGCCCGTCGGCGAGTTTGAGCGCGGTTTCGAAGCTGTCGGCGAGGCGGGTGGCGATGTCGGGGTTCACCGAGATGCGATCGACCACCACTTCGATGTCGTGCTTGTATTTCTTGTCGAGTGCGGGGGTGTCTTCGATCTCGTACAGTTCGCCGTCGATGCGGACGCGGGTGAAGCCGGCCTTCTGCCACTCGGCGAGTTCCTTGCGGTATTCGCCCTTGCGGCCGCGCACGACGGGGGCGAGCAGGTACAGCCGCGTGCCCTCGGGCAGCGCCATGACGCGGTCGACCATCTGGCTGACGGTCTGCGCGCTGATCGGCAGGCCGGTCGCGGGCGAGTACGGAATGCCGACGCGCGCCCATAACAGCCGCATGTAATCGTAGATTTCGGTGACGGTCGCCACCGTCGAGCGCGGGTTGCGGCTGGTGGTCTTCTGCTCGATCGAGATGGCGGGGGAGAGGCCCTCGATGTGATCGACATCGGGCTTCTGCATCATCTCGAGGAACTGGCGCGCATAGGCCGACAGCGACTCGACGTAGCGGCGCTGGCCCTCGGCGTAGATCGTGTCGAACGCGAGGCTCGATTTCCCCGAGCCCGACAGGCCGGTGATGACGGTGAGCGTGTCGCGCGGGATGTCGATATCGACGCCCTTGAGGTTATGCTCGCGCGCGCCGCGGACGGAAAGCGTGGTGAGTGCCATAGAGTCGGATGTTCCAGATTTGTTCTTGATCCGCAAGCCCGGTTGCGGCACGATCGCAACATGGGGCGACCCCAGCGTCGCGACAAGCGGGTTGCGGTCGACGCTTGAATGGGCATGGTAAGTATGATGGATCGACGACTGGGTTTTTATGAATTTTTCGCCGGCGGCGGCATGGCGCGCGCTGGGCTCGGCGATGGTTGGAAATGCCTATTCGCCAACGATTTTGATCCAAAGAAGGGTGCCGCCTACGCCGATAATTGGGGCAGAGACGGCCTTCACATTGGAGATGTGGGTGAGATCAGCGTCGCGCAATTGCCGGGGCAAGCGGATCTCGTGTGGGCGTCGTTCCCGTGTCAGGACCTCTCGCTGGCGGGAAACGGCGCGGGATTGATGGGCACCAGGTCGGGCACTTTCTGGCCCTTCTGGAAACTGATCGGAAAATTGTCGGCGGAGGGGCGTAAGCCGAAAGCGATCGTGCTGGAAAATGTCTGCGGGCTGCTGACGTCGCACAATGGAGCGGACTTTACCGCGCTTTGCGAAAATATCGGCGCTGCGGGCTATTGGTTGGGCGCGCTGGTGATCGATGCGCGGCATTTCTTGCCGCAATCTCGACCTCGGCTCTTTATCGTCGCCCTTGATGACGCGCTGCCGGTCCCCGGCCGCATCATCAGCGGCTGGGCGGTGGATCGCTGGCATTCGTCGAGGCTTCGTATGGCGCAAGCCGCATTGCCGGAGCCGCTGCGATCCAAGTGGCTGTGGTTTTCTCCGCCGGCGCCGCCTCGCCGAAACCTTCATCTTATCGATGTCATTGAAAAGAGGCCTTGCGGCGTGGCGTGGCACAGCGAGACAGAAACCGATCGGCTGTTGACGATGATGAGTCCCGTCAATCGGGCGAAAGTCGATCTTGTGGCGGCGAATCAAAAACACGCGGTCGGCGCGCTCTATAAGCGAACGCGGATCGAGCAGGGGATCAAATTGCAGCGGGCCGAGGTTCGCTTCGATGTCGCCGGCTGCCTGCGCACGCCCGGTGGCGGATCGAGCCGCCAGATCATTCTGGTGATCGATAATGGCAAGATTCGTTCCCGCCTGATTTCGCCGCGCGAGACGGCGCGTTTGATGGGCTTGCCGGAAAGCTATCGCCTTCCGCAGCGCTACAACGAGGCATGTCATCTGACCGGCGACGGTGTCGCTGTTCCAGCCGTGAGGCACATTGCCGACTCAATCCTTGAGCCAGCGCTCGGCAAAGTCACTGGCGGAACCCTGGCGGAGGCGGGATGAAGCTGATTGAGGACAAGCTGACTTCATTTGTCGAGGAGAACGACTTCGCCAAGACACGCGGCGCTCTCAACGTCGGATTGGTGATAACGCGGCGAGCGCGGGAAGCGGGGCTGCCGCTTGACGCGGACAAGCAGCTTTCGCCGAGTGGGGGACAGGTCGCCGGATTGAACGGCGCGGCGGGAAACCGGATTTTGCGCGATCACGGGATCAAGCGAAGCATCGGTACTGAGGTCGGCAGAACCAATCGCGGCAGCATCGCTAAGATGCGATTATATGTCGCGTTCCTCAATTCACTGCCCGAGGAAGAGCGCGATCTCGAACGGATCGAGAAATTCTGGGCCAATCTCTTCAGGGCGCGCTTCGCGAGCGCGCCTTTCCGGCTGCGGCGAGAAGCGGGCTCGTCGATCGAACATTTCGTTCGCGACCTGCTGGATCAGGCCGAAGAACGTCAGCGGGAGTCCGGCGGTGCGATGATCGTGGGCACGGTGCTCCAACATCTCGTCGGCGCGAAGCTGGAGGAGGTAATTGCCGGCCGCATGGTGCTCGATCACCATGGAGCGAACACCAACGACTCTGGTCACGGACGCGGCGGTGATTTCGATATCGGGGACGCCGCGATTCATGTCACCGCCACGCCGGGCGAGGCGCTGATCCGCAAATGCGCCGAGAACCTGCAAAACCGGGCGCGGCCAATTATCGTTACGACTCCCAGGGGCATCGCGCTCGCCGACGGATTGGCGGCCAATGCCGGTATTCGTCGCCAGATCGAGGTTCTGGAGATCGGGCAATTCGTGGCGACGAATGTTCAGGAACTGGGGCTTTTCGAAACGGCGAGCGCGGATGCGGCGCTGGCGCGCATAATCGACAGATATAATGCGATTATCGATCGGCACGAAATCGACCCGAGCCTAAAGATTGCCGCCAACAGAAAAAGGTAAGCGCCGCCCTCGGCTCACGCGCTCCGAAACGATGGCGCGCGTGAGATCGAAGGATACGACGCCCGAGCGCATCGTTCGCCGCGTGCTGACGCAGCTCGGCTTCCGCTATCGCCTTCACCGCGCCGATTTACCCGGCAAGCCCGACATCGCCTTTATCGGCCGCAAGCGCGCGATCTTTGTTCATGGCTGTTTCTGGCATGGACACGATTGCGCGCGCGGCGCGCGATTGCCGAAGACGAACGCCGATTATTGGCGAGCGAAGATCGGCCGCAACCGAGACCGCGATGCAGCTGCGCGAGAAGCCCTTTGGCAGTTGGGGTGGGACTGCCTAACGATATGGGAGTGTCAGCTCGGCGAGCGCGATGCTCTAAAGGATAGATTGTCGGATTGGCTGCGGTTGTAGCTCCCGCTCTTTTCTACCTCCCGCCACGCCCCCGGCGCGATGCCCTCCACCGACCACTCCCCGATGCGCCACCGCACCAGCCGCAGCGTCGGATGGCCGATCGCGGCGGTCATGCGGCGGACCTGGCGGTTGCGGCCTTCGCGGAGGGTGAGGCAGAGCCAGCAGTCGGGGATCGACTTGCGGACGCGGATCGGGGGATCGCGGGGCCAGAGCGGCGGGGGCTCCATGCGCTCGACCTCCGCCGGGCGGGTGGGGCCGTCTTTCAGGGTGACGCCGCGGCGGAGCGCATCGAGCGCGGCCTCGTCGGGCTCGCCTTCGACCTGGACGAGATAGGTCTTGGGCAGCTTGAAGCGCGGATCGGCGATGCGCGCCTGGAGGCGGCCATCGTCGGTCAGCAGTAGCAGCCCCTCGCTGTCGAGATCGAGGCGGCCGGCGGGGTAGATGCCGGGCAGGTCGATGAACTGCGCGAGGGTCGGGCGGGGCGGGCCGTGGCGCTCGTCGGTGAACTGGCAGAGCACGCCGTAGGGCTTGTTGAACAGGATCAGGCGCGACATCAGGCGTGGCCCTGCGCAAGGGCGATGCCGGCGAGGTTCTGCGTGCGCTTGATGTAGCGGATGCGCGGGGCTGGTCCGGCGGCGGTCATCGCGCGGAAGCGATCGAGATGGGCGATGCCGACGCCGCGCGGCCTGGCGGCGCCATTGGCCTGAGCGACGACATTGGCGGAATCGCCGAGCAGGACGAAATCGTCGGTTCCGAGCGACCGGGCGATTGCCAGCGCCTCGATCAGCGCGAGCCATTCGGCATCGGTGCTGGTGCCGTGCCCGAGATCGCGGACGATGTGCGTCCGCCCGGCGGCGACGACCGCGAGCTCCATCGCGCCGGGATTGGGGCGGCAGCCGCCGTCGAAGAAGACCTTGATCCGAGAAGGCATGAGCCTGCCCCTAGCGCGGGGCGGCGCACTTGCCCATCTTCGCGGGGCAAGTCTTCCAACGGAGGTTCCAGTCGATGCCGTCGCTCTACGATATCACCATCCCGGTTTTCATTCGCGGGTTCGACACGTTGTCGGCGATCCTCGAAAAGGGGCGCGATCATGCCCGGGAACAAGGCTGGGACGAAAGCGAGCTGACCGAGGCGCGGCTGATCGCCGACATGGCGCCGCTGACCGCGCAGGTTCAGCGCTGCAGCGATACCGCCAAGGGGCTGGCGGTGCGGATCGGGCAGGTCGAGAATGTCGCGATGGCCGATGAGGAAGTGACGCTCGACGATCTCCAGGCGCGCATCGCCAAGACGGTGCAGTTCCTGCGCGCGGTGCCGCGCGAGGCGTTCGACGGGCGCGACGAGGCCGAGGTCGTGCTGCCGACGCCGTCGGGCGACATTCCGTTCACCGCGACCACCTATGCCGTCGGGTTCGCGATCCCGAATTTCTACTTTCACCTCACCACCGCGTATGCGCTGTTGCGGATGAAGGGGGTGCCGATCGGCAAGCTCGACTATCTCGGACGGCGTTGAGACATGCAAGAGGCGGGGGGCTTGCGCTCCCCGCCTCCGCCGGCCGTAGCGGCCGTCTTAGTTGAAGGCGCCGCCGACGACCGCGCCGATCAACCCGCTGGTGATCGCGACCAGCACCGCGTCATTGCCCGAGCGGACCCAGTGGTAGCCGCGCGGCGGATTGTAGAGGCGGTGATAGCTGCGATAATTGGTCACCACCCGGTAGTTCTGGGCATAGCGATGGTCGAACCGTTGGCCCTTCGCCCAGCGGCGATAGGTCGGCGTGCGGGTCACCGTGCGATGGGTGACGACCGTGCGGCCGCGATCGTCATGCCGGACGACGGTGGTCTGGCGGCGCTGCGCGGCATCGGCGGGCGCGGCGGCCATGATCGGGGCCGCAACCAGCGTCGCGGCGACGGCACTCAGGATAAACTTCTTCATCGTCTTCACTCCACTTGTCGGCGCCTTCGTCGGCGTCAGGAGCAAAGTGGGGGACGGGTGTCGCGAATGTTTGCCGGGGGCGGGGCGAAATAGTCGCAAAATGTCGCGGGCGGATCAGGCGGCGCGCGAGGCGGGGGTTTCGTCGAGCAGGCGCGCCTTGAGTGAGGGCCAGTCGCCGAGCGGCCAGGCGGCGGGGCTCTCGGGGCCGACGATGCGGTCGGCGATCCCGTCGAGGCGGATGGTATCGGCCGGGATCAGGCGATCCTCGGTCACCGAATAGAAGGTGCGCAGCAGCGGGCGGGTGAGATCCTCGCCCTCCTCGATCACCAGCGCGAGGCGGTTCGAGCGCAGGCGGACGAGCGTGCCGACCGAATAGATGCCGAGCGAGCGTTCGAACGCAGCGAGGATACGCGGATCGAAATGGCCGTGCCATTCGGCCATCCGCGTCAGCGCCTCGGCAGGGTGCCAGGGCTGCTTGTAGGCGCGCGCCGAGGTGACGGCGTCGTACACGTCGCACACCGCGCCCATCCGCGCGTAGAGGCTGATCGCGTCGCCGGCGAGGTTGTGCGGATAGCCGGTGCCGTCGACGCGCTCGTGGTGGTGGAGGCAGACGTCGAGGGCGATGTCTGGGACGCTGCCGCTGTCGCGCAGCATCTCGTAGCCGCGGATTGCGTGGTGCTTGACGATCGCGAACTCGGCCGGGGTGAGTGCGCCGGGCTTGTGGAGGAGCTCAGCGGGAACGGTCATCTTGCCGACGTCGTGGAGCAGGCCGGCCATGCCGATGTCGCGGGTCAGCGCCTCGTCGAGCGCGAGGTGGCGCGCGAGGTTGACCATCAGCGCGCACACCGCGACCGAGTGGAGATAAGTATATTCGTCCTTGGTCTTGAGCCGGGCGATGCCGATCAGCGCGTAAGGGTTACGCGCGACCGAGGACGAAATCTCGTCGACGACGGGGAGCAGCGCGCCGCTGGTGACCGCCTTGCCGAGGCGAATGTCGTCGAACATCGCCTTCACCGCCTGTTTCGAGCGGTTGACGATCGCGGTTGCGCGTTCGGCTTCTTCCTCGGCCGAGCAAGGGCGGCGCGAGAGTGCGTGATCGGCGAGGTGCGCGGTCCTGGCGCGGCGGCGACGGCGCGGGGGGGCGGCGCGTGGTGGTTCTGCTGCGGGCTCGGGCGGGGCGGACTGGACCGCTGCGGGCAAGCCGATGCCCTTTTCGTCGTCGATGACGACGGTTGCGACGCGGCCATCCCGCAACTTGTCTAGCTGCGCCGGCGAATTGATCAGGAAACGCGACCGCCAGAGCGAATGATCGAGCCACGAGCCGTCGATCGAGGCGACGTACATGCCGATCTGAAGCTGGTCGGTCGAGACGCGGATCAGCATTGGTGGCCCCCGGTTGCTCCCTCTCCGCTTCCCGCGTCCCTTCGGATTCGGAGTGAATTTCTGCAAATGACGCATCGGCTTAGCCGAGGCGAGTTAACGTTTCCCTCACGCGCGATGCGCGCGCGGCTTGCGTTGCGCACTCGGGGTTTCTAACCGGGCGCTTCATTCGCGAGGAGAGGATCATGCGGGCTTTCATCTTTCCCGGGCAGGGCAGCCAGGCGGTCGGCATGGGCGCGGCGCTCGCCGAGGCGAGCCCGGTCGCGCTGGCGACCTTCCAAGAAGTCGATGAGGCGCTGGGCCAGCATCTGTTCCGGCTGATGCGCGAGGGGCCGGCCGACGCGCTGACGCTGACCGAGAATGCGCAGCCGGCGATCATGGCCAACGCGGTGGCGACGCTGCGCGTGCTCGAGAAGGAGGGCGGAGTGTCTCTCGCCGACAAGGCCGATTTCGTCGCGGGACACAGCCTGGGCGAGTATAGCGCGTTGTGCGCGGCGGGGGCGATCGACCTGGCGACCACCGCCAAGCTGCTCAAGCTGCGCGGCCAGGCGATGCAGGCGGCGGTGCCGGTCGGCGAGGGCGCGATGGCGGCGTTGCTCGGCGCGGACTGTGCGAAGGCGCAGGAAACCGCCGACGAGGCGGCCGAGGGGCAGGTGTGCACCGTCGCCAACGACAACGATCCGAACCAGGTGGTGATCTCGGGGCATCGCGAGGCGGTCGAGCGCGCGGCGGCGCTGGCCAAGGACAAGGGCGTCAAGCGCGCGGTGATGCTGCCGGTGTCGGCGCCGTTCCACTGCCCGCTGATGCAGCCCGCCGCCGAGGCGATGGAGAAGGCGCTGGCCGAGGCGCGGATCACCGCGCCGCTGGTGCCGGTCTATGCCAATGTCACGGCGGCGCCGGTGAGCGATCCCGATACGATCCGCGCGCGGCTGGTCGAGCAGGTGACGGGGCGCGTGCGGTGGCGCGAATCGGTGCTGGCGATGCACGATGCTGGGGTGGGTGCGTTCGTCGAGTTCGGCGGCAAGGTGCTCGGCCCGATGGTCAAGCGGTCCGCGCCCGAGGCTGAGACGATCAGCGTGATTTCGATGGACGATATCGAGGCGTTGTTGAAGGGGATTTGATAGTTCGCGCAGAGGCGCAGAGGACGCAGAGCGATGAAGGATATCGATGAGATAAGTCGCGACGTCATCGATACGGCGATCCGGATTCACCGCGAATTGGGACCGGGGTTGCTGGAGAGCGTCTACGAAACGGTCTTGGCTGGGAAGCTCGCTTCAATCGGCTACGTTGTCTCCCGTCAGCATCCGGTCGACATCGAGTTCGAAGGTTCCCGCTTCGAAGCGGCCTTCAGGATCGATCTGCTTGTCGATCATCGCCTTGTGGTCGAAATAAAGTCGATCGAGCGCCTCGGCCCCGTCCACGCCAAGCAAGTGCTGACTTATTTGCGCCTGACCAAGCAGCCCGTCGGGCTGCTGATCAATTTCGGCGGCGAAACCCTGAAGGAAGGGATACGCCGTCTCGTCTACAACTATACCCCCTCTGCGTCCTCTGCGCCTCTGCGCGAACCAAATTACGGAGAATGATGATGTTCGACCTTACAGGCATGACCGCGCTGGTGACCGGCGCTTCGGGGGGGATCGGGTCGGCGATCGCCAGGGCGCTGGCCGGGCAGGGGGCGCGGCTGGCGGTGTCGGGATCGAATGCCGAGAAGCTGACGGCGTTTCGCGCCGAGCTCGGCGGCGATCATGTCGCGGTGCCGGCAAATTTGAGCGATTCCTTAGCGGTCGACAATCTGGTGCCCGCCGCGGTTGAGGCATTGGGCGGCAAGCTCGATATTCTCGTCAACAACGCGGGCGTTACGCGCGATAACCTCGTCATGCGGATGAAGGACGAGGAATGGGATCAGGTGATCCGCGTCAACCTGGAAGCCGCGTTCCGGCTGGCGCGCGCTGCGGCGCGGCCGATGATGAAGGCGCGGTTCGGGCGAATCGTGTCGATCACCTCGGTAGTCGGGCAGACGGGCAATCCGGGGCAGGCGAACTATGCCGCATCGAAGGCGGGGCTGGTCGGCATGTCGAAGGCGCTGGCGCAGGAGCTGGCGAGTCGCGGGATTACCGTCAATTGCGTGGCGCCGGGCTTCATCCGATCGGCGATGACCGACGTGTTGCCCGAAGCGCAAAAGGCGGCGCTGCTAACCAAAATTCCCGCAGGCGACCTTGGCACGGGTGAGGACATCGGCGCGGCGGTGGTGTATCTCGCGAGTCGCGAAGCCGGATATGTGACGGGGCAGACGCTTCACGTGAACGGCGGCATGGCAATGATCTGAAGCGGCGGCGCGCGCTGCTCATTGGGGGAAAGACATGAAGGTTGTTTGTTGTGTGGCAGCCATCGGCTTGGCGACGGTGATCGCCAGCCCGGCGATCGCACGAGGACCGAGCAAGCCGGTCAGCTGCATCTATGGCGGGGTGGCGCATAATCGAGTGATCGATCACGACAAGCTCGATGCGCTGATCGCCAACCAGATGCAGGCCAAGGACAATGACGACAGGATGTTGCTGCAGTTGATCGGGCAGCAGGTCTCGCATTGCCGCAGCAAATACGGCTGGAACGACAAGCGTCAGGCGGCGGCTGTTACCTATATGCAGGCGCGGCTGCTGTATGATTCGCAACACGAAGCGCTGACCGCGCACGGCATCACCTTCGAGATGATCGAGCCCGTCGTGGACAGCCTGGCTCCTGATGTTAAGCAGACCTATCTGGGCGGCACGGTTAGCGGCGACATGCTCGG
This sequence comes from Sphingomonas sp., assembly GCA_051954635.1. Lineage (GTDB taxonomy): Bacteria > Pseudomonadota > Alphaproteobacteria > Sphingomonadales > Sphingomonadaceae > Sphingomonas. Next base: position 9,600 of record JBQCHO010000119.1, read on the forward strand.
CGCAGTCATCGCCAAATTGCGGGCAGCAGGCGCCACGATCGACGATGCGAGTGCCAATGATCGCGGTTTCCTGCTGGCGCTCGACAAGGCGATCGTATCGACATTGACCGAAGCGCAGGCCGAGCAATCGTTCGATCAGCGTTGACTTCCCCGAAGGCTTGCCAGCGCGCAGGTGTCGTTCTAGGGCATTCAGGTAATTCAAACCCCAAGCTGAAGAGGGAATAGCATGAGCGAGACTGCCGATCGCGTGAAGAAGATCGTCGTCGAGCATCTCGGCGTCGAAGCCGACAAGGTGACCGAAGATGCGAGCTTCATCGATGATCTGGGCGCCGACAGCCTCGACATCGTCGAGCTGGTGATGGCGTTCGAGGAAGAATTCGGGGTCGAGATCCCCGACGATGCCGCCGAGAAGATCACGACCGTCAAGGACGCGATCACCTATATCGACGAGCACAAGGGCTGATTACCAGCGCTTGATCCGTTCGCCCTGAGCTTGTCGAAGGGCTGCCCTTCGGCAGAGAAGGGCAGGACGGGGCTTCGACAGGCTCAGCCCGAATGGGTTGGGCCTGTTTTGCTATCTGGAGAGTGATATGCGGCGTGTTGTCGTAACGGGTCTCGGGCTGGTCACGCCGCTGGGCGCTGACGTTGAAACCGCCTGGGGCAACATCATCGCGAGCAAATCGGGTGCCGGCCCGATCACGCGCTTCGACGCATCGAACCAGAAGTGCCGAATCGCCTGCGAGGTGAAGCCGGCCGACCACGAATTCGGCTTCGATCCCGACAAGCGCGTCGATCACAAGATCCAGCGCCAGGTCGATCCGTTCATCATCTACGGCATCGATGCCGCGGGGCAGGCGATCGAGGATGCCGGCCTCACCGACATGACCGAGGAAGAGCGGCTGCGCGCCGGCTGCTCGATCGGCGCAGGCATCGGCGGGCTGCCGGGCATCGCCAGCGAATCGCTGGTCTGCGAGAACAAGGGGCCGAGCCGGGTTTCGCCGCACTTCGTCCACGGCCGCCTCATCAATCTGATCTCGGGCCAAGTCTCGATCAAATACGGGCTGATGGGGCCGAACCACGCGGTCGTCACGGCGTGTTCGACCGGCGCCCATTCGATCGGCGACGCCGCGCGGATGATCGCGATGGACGATGCCGACGTGATGCTCGCCGGCGGCGCCGAGGGCGCGATTTGCCCGCTCGGCATCGCCGGCTTCGCCCAGGCGCGCGCGCTGTCGACCGCGTTCAACGATGAGCCCGAAAAGGCCAGCCGCCCCTATGACAAGGATCGCGACGGCTTCGTCATGGGCGAAGGCGCGGGCGTCGTCGTGCTCGAGGAATATGAGCGGGCCAAGGCGCGCGGCGCGAAAATCTATGCCGAGGTGATCGGTTACGGCCTGTCGGGCGACGCCTATCACGTCACCGCGCCGCATCCCGAAGGCTCGGGCGCGTTCCGCTCGATGGAGATGGCGGTGAGGAAGTCGGGGCTGAGCCTCGGCGACATCGATTACATCAACGCGCACGGGACCTCGACCCCGCTGGGCGACGAGCTCGAACTGGGCGCGGTGCGGCGGCTGTTCGGCAACAACATCGCCAACCTGTCGATGAGCTCGACCAAGTCGGCGATCGGGCATTTGCTCGGTGGTGCCGGCGCGGTGGAGAGCATCTTCTGCATCCTCGCGCTGCGCGACCAGATCGTGCCGCCGACGCTCAACCTCGACAATCCGAGCGAAGGCTGCGCGGGTGTCGACCTGGTGCCGCACGTGGCGAAGAAGCGTCAGGTGCGGGCGGTGCTCAACAACAGCTTCGGCTTCGGCGGGACGAATGCGTCGCTGGTGATGAAGGCGGTGTAATGCCCCCCGCTCCGTTCGCCCTGGTGGGCAGGCCGCCAAGCCCCCGGCTTGACTGGGAACTGCTGGGAGCAGTTCCCACCTGCCCACTGTCGAAGGGCGTGTGCGCCAACCGTGCTTCGACAAGCTCAGCACGAACGGTGGAGGGATAATGCGCAAGGTCGGTTGTGTCGGGATGCTCGTCGCGCTGGCGGCGATCGTCGCGATGTTCCTGTTCGTGCAGAGCTGGGGCGGGCGCGGGCCGGCCAAGCAGACGACGACGGTGCTGATCCGCGACGGCGAGACGCTGTCGGACGCCTCGCGCGACCTGGCCAAGGCGGGCGCGATCAATTCGGCGCGGCGTTTCGTGCTGCTCGCCAAGCTGCTCGGGTCGAGCGCGCCGATCAAGGCGGGCGAGTATCGCCTGCCGCCGCACCTCAGCCAGTCCGACATCCTCAAGATGATGCAGGGCGGCGAGACGCTGCAACGGCTGGTGACGATCCCCGAGGGCATGCCGTCGGTGATGATCCGCGATCGGCTGATGGCCGCCAAGGGCCTGACCGGGACGATCGCCGTGCCCGCCGAAGGATCGGTGCTGCCCGATACCTACAGCTTCGAGCGCGACGAGACGCGCGCGGCGGTGCTGGCGCGGATGCAAAGCGCGATGAAGCGCTACCTCGCCGCCGCCTGGGCGAAGCGCGCGCCTAATCTCGGCGTATCGACCCCCGAACAAGCGCTGACGCTCGCCTCGATCGTCGAGAAGGAAACCGCCAAGCCCGAGGAACGCGCGATCGTCGCCGGCGTATATTACAACCGGCTCAAGCTCGGCATGCCGCTCCAGGCCGACGCGACGGTGATCTACCCGATCACCAAGGGCCGAGCGCTCGGACGCCGCATCCTGCAATCCGAGCTGCACGCCAAGAACGGCTACAACACCTATCAGACCGCGGGCCTCCCCACCGGCCCGATCTGCAATCCGGGGCGCGCCTCGATCGACGCGGTGCTCCACCCGGCGGCGACCAAGGCGCTCTACTACGTCGCCGACGGCAAAGGCGGCCACATCTTCGCCGAGACCTATGAGGAGCAGCAGGCGAATGTGGCGAAGTGGTTCGCGATCAGGCGGGCGCGGGGGGAGATGTAATTTTGATTGGCGGCAGTGGTGGGAAACGGGCCAAAAACTAGTCTTTCGATGACCAAATGATTGCGTGCTCCAGCGTAAAAGCCGGTACTCCGTTTTCTACGGTGGTCGTCCCCAAGCAGGTGCAGTGAATTTTCTCGCCGGCTTTGCTCGCTAGCCACTCTTGTGACGACAGTTTCGACAATTCCGGAAAGTCCTGAATTGTGCGATCTGGCGGAAGATTAATTTGCTCTACGCCTGTGCCATCCACCCAATCGCTACAATCACTGGACAAGAAATAGCCGTGTTCGAAATCGTAATACGCCTCTGATGTGATTGATATCCGCAAAGACGTCCCGGGCAATGCTTGGGATGCATCGCTTTTTAGATCGCACACAGACGTGTAACTAACTTGCTCCTCCGATTGCCTCGAATGCGCGTCCGCAGGCAAGGCACCGCAAGCAACCATCTGCGCAGCCATCAACGCGGCAAATGAAGCCGGCCCCATTCTCATGTCTTATCGTAACTCAATAGTTCTAGGGCCGCTAGCGATAGTCATCTGCCGCGCAACCCCGCCGCCGCCAGCGCCTTCGCTTCCATCTCGGCCATCGTGCCGCCGGTCACCCAGCTGCCGCCGACGCACAGCACCGGATCGAATGCCAGCCAATCGGGGGCGGTGGCTTCGGTGATGCCGCCGGTGGGGCAGAATTTGCACTGGTAGAAGGGCGCGGCGAGGCTTTTCAGGGCTTTGAGGCCGCCCGAGGTTTCGGCCGGGAAGAACTTGAAGTGGGTAAGGCCCAGATCGAGGCCGCGCATGATGTCGCCGGCGTTGGCGATGCCGGGGAGGTAGGGGACGCCCGATGCGACGATCGGGCGCGCCAGGCGCTCGGTGAGGCCGGGGGAGACGATGAACTCGGCGCCGGCCTCCATCACCTGTTCGAACTGGTCGGTGTTGACCACGGTGCCGGCGCCGACGATCGCGCCTTCGACCTGCTTCATCTCGCGGATCGCGTCGAGCGCGGCCGGCGTCCGCATCGTCACTTCGAGCACCTTGAGGCCGCCGGCGACCAGCGCCTCGGCGAGCGGCCTGGCGGTCGCGGCGTCGTCGATCACCAGCACCGGGATGACGGCGCTGGTTCGCATGATCTGCTCGATGGTCACTTGGTATGCTCCTGGGCGAAGGCGGCGGCGGCGCCGAACAGGCCGGGCTGGGGGTGGGTGATGAGCTTGACGGGGATCGTCGACATCAATTGCTGGAAGCGGCCCTTCGACACGAAGCGCTGGCCGAAGCCCGATTCGAGGAGGTTGTCCTTGAGCCGCAGGCCGAGGCCGCCGGCGATGACGACCCCGGTCGGGCCGTGGGTGAGCGCGAGGTCGCCGGCGACCGCGCCCAATGCGAGGCAGAAGCGGTCCATCGCGGCGACGGCGAGGCTGTCCTTGCCTTCGAGCGCGAGCGTCCAGAGGTCGCGATCGTCCTGGTTCTGCTTGACCTTCTTGCCCTCGATCGAGGCCAGCGTTTCGTAGAGCGCGACGATTGCGGGGCCCGAGCAGACGCGCTCGGCGGAGACGCGGGTGTAGGTCTTGCGCAGGCGGCGGACGAGTTCGTCCTCGATGCCGTCCAAAGGCGCGAAGTCGATATGCCCGCCTTCGGTCTCGATGACGTGATAGCCCTTGTCCTTGAGCCGCAGCACCTGCGCGACGCCGAGGCCGGTGCCGGGGCCGCAGACGGTTATCGAGCCGTGATCGGGCAGCGGCTTTTCGGGGCCGCAGAGGTGGATCAGCCATTTCTCGTCGAGCTGGCCGACGGCGTGGCCGACCGCGCCGAAATCGTTGATCAGCGTCCAGGTATCGACCTCGAGGCGCGAGTTGATCAGCGGCGGGCGGATGATCCACGGATTGTTGGTCATCTTGATCAGCGTGTCGTTGATCGGCGAGGCGACCGCGATCGCGGCGGCGCGGGGGAGTTCGCGACCGAGCTTCTTGCCGAACGCCTGCCAGGCAAGCTGGAGGCTGCCGTGATTGGCGGTCTCCAGCGTCACCGGCTCGCCGAGCGAGACGACGTGGCCGTCCTCGACCTCGGCGATGGCGAAGCGCGCGTTGGTGCCGCCGATGTCCGCGGCGACGATCTCCGCTTTGCTCATGCGCGCATCGCCGCGAGCATCGCCGAGCCGCCGCGTTCGGCCTCGTTAGCGGTAGTACGCATCAGCGCGAAAAGCTCGCGGCCCATGCCCTCGGCGGGGGCGGGGGCCTCTGCCTGCGGGCGGGCGGCCCATTCGTGTTCGTCGACCATCGCCTGCAGCTCTCCCGTCACCGCGTCGACCCGCACGAGGTCGCCGTCCTGTATCTTGCCGATCGGGCCGCCGCCCAGCGCCTCGGGCGAGACGTGGATCGCGCACGGCACCTTGCCGCTGGCGCCTGACATGCGCCCGTCGGTGACCAGCGCGACCTTGTGGCCGCGGTTCTGGAGGACGCCGAGTGTGGGTGTGAGCTTGTGCAGCTCGGGCATGCCATTGGCGCGCGGGCCCTGGAAGCGGACGACGACGATCACGTCGCGATCGAGTTCGCCGGCCTTGAAGGCGGCCTGCACCGATGCCTGATCGGTGAACACGCGCGCGGGCGCCTCGATGACCCAGCGCTCGCGCTCGACGGCGGACACCTTGATGCAGGCGCGGCCGATATTGCCTTTCAGGATGCGGAAGCCGCCTTCGGGGGAGAAGGGTTTGTCGGCGGGGGCGAGGATCGTCTCGTCGCCGCTCGGGCCGGGATCGCGCCAGACGAGCGCGTCGCCGTCGAGCGCGGGCTTTTCGGCATAGGCGGCCATGTCTCCCTTGGAGACGGTCAGCAGGTCGCGGTGGATCAGACCGGCCGAGAGCAGTTCGCGGATCACGAAGGCCATGCCGCCGGCATCCTCGAAACCGTTCACGTCCGCCGCGCCGTTGGGATAGACGCGCGCGATCAGCGGCACGACGCGCGACAGGCGGTCGAAATCCTCCCAGTCAATCGTGATGCCAGCGGTCGCGGCGATCGCGGGGAGGTGGATCAAATGGTTGGTCGAGCCGCCCGTCGCGAGCAGGCCGACCGCGGCGTTGACGATCGCTTTCTCGTCGACGCAGCGGCCGAGCGGGCGATAATCCTCGCCGTCCCAGCCGATCTCGGCGAGGCGGTGGACGGCGGCGCGGGTCAAGGCCTGGCGCAGCTTGGTGCCGGGATTGACGAACGCGGCGCTCGGCATGTGCAGGCCCATCATCTCCATCATCATCTGATTGGAGTTGGCGGTGCCGTAGAAGGTGCAGGTGCCCTTCGAATGATAGGCGCCGATCTCGGCTTCGAGCAGCTCGTCGCGGCCGACCTTGCCCTCGGCATAGAGCTCGCGGACATGCGCCTTCTGCTTGTTGGGGATACCCGACGGCATCGGTCCGCCGGGGATCAGGATCGCCGGCAGATGCCCGAAGCGCAACGCGCCCATCAGCAGCCCCGGCACGATCTTGTCGCAGATGCCGAGCAGCGCGGTGCCCTCGAACATGCCGTGGCTCAAGGCGATCGCGGTCGACATCGCGATCTGGTCGCGGCTGAACAGAGACAGCTCCATGCCGGCATAACCCTGCGTCACGCCGTCGCACATCGCCGGCACGCCGCCCGCGACCTGCGCCGTGGCGCCGACTTCGCGCGCCCAGACCTTCATCTGTTCGGGGTAGCGATAATAGGTCGCGTGGGCTGACAACATGTCGTTGTAAGCCGTTACGATCCCGATATTTACCGCGCGATTGTCCTTCAGCGCGTCGCGATCCTCCTCGGTGCCGGCAAAACCGTGGGCGAGGTTGGCGCAGCCGAGATTGGGGCGCAGCGACCCCGCCTCGCGCTCGCGGTCGATCAGCGCGAGATAGGCGGTGCGCTCGGGCCGCGAGCGCTCGATGATGCGATCGGTGACCGCGGAGACTTCTGCGTGCAGCGTCACGAAGCGCTCCAGTGGATATCGACCGGCAATTCGACATCGGCGAGGACGCGGCCGACCGGCAGGCTCGACGACGCGCCTTCCTCGATCGCGCGTTCGAGCACGGCCTTTTTCTCGTCGCCGGTAATCGCGATCATCAGCGCGCGGGCGGAGACGATCGCGGCGCGCGACAGGGTGACGCGCGGGACGGGGGCTTCCTTGGGCAGCGGATCGGGCATCACGCCAAGCGCGCGGCGCTCGACAGGGCCGGCGAGCGCCTCGTCGAAATCGGGGCCGGGGAAGATCGAGGCGCAATGCCCGTCGCCGCCGATGCCGAGCAGGCAGAGATCGAGCGGCCAGTGCAGGTCCTGCAGGATCGCGTCGGCGGCGCGGCCGGCGGCCTTGTAATCGGGCGCGGTGGCGCTGACGAGCGGGATCACCCGCGCGCCGACCGGCAAGAACGCCTTGCCGATCGCGGTGACGTTGGAGAGCGGATCGCCGAGCGGCACGATGCGGTCATCGCCGGGCACGATCGTCACGCGCTTCCAGTCGCGCTTGGTCGCGGCGAGCTTGGCGTAGATCGGCAGCGGCGTCTTGCCGCCAGCCAGCGCGATTACCGCTGCGCCGCGCGCGTCGATCGCGCTATCGATGATGAAGCCGATATCGCCGGCGACCGCCTCGGCCATTTCCTCGGCGTCGTCGTAATCCCACCATTCGATCTCGGTCATTATCACTCTCGCAATTGGTTCAATAAATTAGGCAGGCGTTCTCAATCGTCCTGCCAGGTCACGCCGTCGCGTTCGGTGAGCGCGATGGCGGTCGATGGCCCCCAGCTTCCCGAGGGGTAGCTCTTGGGCTTGGTGTCGTTGGCGGTCCAGCCTTCGCGGATCGCGTCGATCCAGCGCCATTGCGCTTCGACCTCGTCGCGGCGGACGAACAGCGTCTGGTCGCCCTCGATCAGGTCGAGCAGCAGCCGTTCGTAGGCGATGCGGCGCCGGGTGCCGGCGAATTCGGCGTCGAGGCTGAGGTTGAGCGGCACTTCCTTCAAACGCACGCCGTCGCGGTCGAGACCGGGCTCCTTGGTCATCACCAGGAGCTGGATATATTCCTCGGGCTGCAGGCGGATGACCAGCGTGTTGGGCTGGAGCAGCCCGCCGCGCGAGGCGAACATCGAGTGAGGCACCGGCTTGAACTGGATCGCGATCTCGCTGCGCCGGGTCGCCATGCGCTTGCCGGTGCGCAAGTAGAAGGGCACGCCCTGCCAGCGCCAATTGTCGACATGCGCCTTGATCGCGACGAACGTCTCGGTGGTCGAGGGCTTGCCGAGCTCGTCGATATACGACTTGACGATCTCGGTGCCGATCGCGCCGGCGCCGTACTGGCCGGTGACGGTGACGTGCGGCACCTCCTCGGGCGTAATCTGCCGGAGAGAGCGGAACACCTTGACCTTTTCGTCGCGGATCGCGGTGCCGTCGAAGCGGGCGGGGGGCTCCATCGCAATCAGCGCGAGGAGCTGGAGCATGTGGTTCTGCACCATGTCCCTGAGCGCGCCGGTGCCGTCATAATAGCCGGCGCGATCTTCGAGGCCGACGGTCTCGGCGATCGTGATCTGGACGTTGTCGATCCCCTGCGCGTTCCAGATCGGCTCGAACATCGAATTGCCGAAGCGCAGCGCGAGGATGTTCTGCACCGTCTCCTTGCCAAGATAATGATCGATGCGGAAGGTGCGGTCTTCGGGGAAAACCGAGGCGACGGCGTCGTTGATCTCCTTGCTTGACGCGAGATCCTCGCCGAGCGGCTTTTCGAGGCCGATGCGGACGAGGCCGTGGGCGAGGCCGGCTTCGTCGAGCCCCTTGATCGTCGGTTCGAACAGGCTCGGCGCGGTCGACAGGAAGATCGCGAGCCCACCCGACGTGTCGCCGATCTTCTTGGCGAGATTGGGGAAGCCCTCGGGATGCGTGATGTCGAGCGCCTGGTAAGACAGGCGTTCGAGGAATTCCTTGATCTTCGCTTTGTCCTTCAGCTCCTTGGGCAGGAACTCCTCAAGTGCTTTCGAGGCGAAGGTGCGGTAGCTCTTGTCGTCATAGTCGCTGCGCGCGGTGCCGGTGATCGTCAATCCCTCGGGCAGCAGTCCGTCGGTATGCAGCCCGAACAGCGACGGCAGCAGCATCCGCTGGGCGAGGTCGCCGGTCGCGCCGAACAACAGCAGCTTCGAGACGGGCTGACGCATGATTTCTCCCTTGGCTGGCGAAGGCGAGGTCATAAGCTGAGCCCCGCGACCGGATCGAGCCCGGCCATGATGTTGAGGTTCTGGACCGCAGCGCCCGCGGCGCCCTTGCCGAGATTGTCGAGCGTCGCGATCAGGCGTGCCTGGCCGGTTTCGGCATCGCCATGAACGCTGAGCGTCATGCGGTCGCTGCCGGCATCGGCGGCGATGTCGACCACCGCCGGATCGCGGCGGGCGACGGTGATGAGCGGCGCGCCGTCATAGGCTTCGCGCAGCGCGACCTCGATCGCTTCGAGCGAAGGGCGCCGGCCGAAGGCGAACAGCGGCAACGGCACCTCGACGACCATCCCGCGATAGGTCCGCGCCACCGCGGGCGCGAAGATCGGGGGGTGAGCGAGCCGCGCGTGGCGTTGCATCTCCGGGACATGCTTGTGGGCGAGATCGAGCGCATAGCCGCGATACGCTGCGCCGCCGCCCTCGGTTTCAAACTCGGCGATCATCGCCTTGCCGCCACCGGAATAACCGGAGATAGCGTTAACAGTCAACGGCCAGTCGTGCGGGATGAGGCCGGCACGAACCAGCGGACGGACGAGCGCGAGGAAGCCGGTCGGGTAGCAGCCGGGATTGGTGACACGCGCCGCCTCGGCGATCGCGGTTTGCTGGCCGGGCTCGAGCTCGGCGAAGCCATAGGTCCAGCCGTCGGCGACGCGGTGCGCGGTCGAGGCGTCGATCACCCGCGTGCGATCGTTGTCGATCAGCGACACCGCCTCCCTGGCCGCCGCGTCGGGCAGGCAGAGGATGACAAAATCGGCGTGGTTTAGCGCTTCGCGACGGGCCGCGGCATCCTTGCGAGTCGCCTCATCGAGCTCGATCAGCTCGAACTCGTCGCGCCCGGCGAGGCGCTCTTGGATTTCGAGCCCCGTCGTGCCGGCGCCACCGTCGATGAATAGCCGGCGCGTCACGCCGCCTTCTCCGCGGCCTGTTCGAACGCTTCGCGCACGACATAACCGACCACGCCGCCGTCGCCCTGCTGGCGGCCCCAGCAATAAGAAGTAGTGATTTCGAGCACGTCGAAGGCGTCGCCGTCGTTGAGCGCGCCGATCACCTCAGCCTCGCCGTTGCCGGCGGCAAGGATCGGAGACTCCATCGAAGCGATCATCGCCATCGGCGCGGCGTAATGCGGCGCGAAGACGCGATCGGCGAGGCGGATATCGGCCAGATCGGGGCGAACGGCGTGAGTGCGGGGATCGAGCGCGACCGAACGGCCGGTCAGCGCGAAAGCGTTACGCTGTGGCGTGCTGGACGGCGGGGATAGGGGAGTCGTCGTCGAGGAAGTGTCCGAACTCTTCAAGAAAATCTGCCCCTTCAGCCGTGCGCTGGACAAAGATGTTGCGCTTGTCGCTGTCGTCGCGCTGGCGGCGCAGATAGCCGAGCGAGCCAAGGCGATTCAAGGCGCGAGTCACAACCGGCTTAGAGACGTTGAGGCAGCGTGCCAATCCCCGCACGGTATGCGGCCCCGGCTTCAAGTAAACGATCATGAGCAGCGCCATCTGGCGGTTGGTCAGATCGGGCTCGCCCGAGCGGACATAGTCCACCAGGGTCTGCATCCAGGTCTTGAGCGGCGGTTGGGCGAGCGTTGTCACGATGGCGGTTCCGATTGTCGGCAGGCGGGGCACCCGATTTAGTTGCTGCGACGATAACGATCGGAAGCGCGGTCGGTTTCAGTGCGAATGCGAAATGTCGCCCGGATTTCCGCGGTTCGCGCCCGCGAGGTTGATCCGGCGGGCGGGCTCGCTTATGTGCCCCGCTTCTTCCAGATCGGATCGTCTGCACAAAGCCATGCTCATCTTCCTGCTCGTCGTTCAAGCCATCGTCGCGGCCTGCCTCGTCACCGTGATCCTGATGCAGAAGTCCGAAGGCGGCGGTCTGGGCATGGGCGGCAGCCCGTCGGGGCTGATGTCGGCGCGCGGCGCGGCGGACTTCCTGACGCGCTCGACCGCGGTGCTGGCCGGCGTGTTCGTGCTGCTGTCGATTGCCCTCGCGGTGCTGGCGGCGACCAGCCATGACAGTTCGATCGATACCTCGCTGGCGCGCAAGCCCTCCGCTCCGCCGGTGACGAACCAGGCGCCCGCGCCGGACAGCGCCAACCCCTTCGCTTCGGCAGCGCAGAACGCCGCAGCCGCCGCTGGCGCGCCGGCGGCGCCGACCAACGATTCGGTCCCGCTGCAGCAATAATCGCGACGCGATTGTCGATTTTTTCGCGCCCGAAGGGATTCGGGTGCTTGCCCAACCTTGTGTTCAGTAGCTAGGCAGTTCCTCCCATGACGCGGTTCATTTTTATCACCGGCGGCGTGGTTTCCTCGCTCGGCAAGGGTCTCATGGCGGCGAGCCTCGCTGCGCTCCTCCAGGCGCGCGGCTACAAGGTCCGCATTCGCAAGTTCGATCCGTATCTCAACGTCGATCCCGGCACGATGTCGCCGTACCAGCATGGCGAGGTCTATGTGACCGACGACGGAGCTGAAACCGATCTCGATCTCGGCCATTACGAGCGCTTCACCGGGGTTGCCGCGCACCAGAGCGACAACGTGACCTCGGGGCGGATCTATCAGCAGATCATCCAGCGCGAGCGGCGCGGCGACTATCTCGGCGCGACTGTCCAGGTCGTTCCGCACGTCACGGACGCGATCAAGGACTTCGCCAAGGCGGATGTCGACGGGCTCGATTTTGTGCTGTGCGAGATCGGCGGGACGGTGGGCGACATCGAATCGCTGCCGTTCATCGAGGCGATCCGGCAGCTGCGGAACGAGCTCGGCCGCGGCCAGTCGATCAGCATCCATGTAACGCTGGTGCCGTATATCTCGGCCGCCGGCGAGTTGAAGACCAAGCCGACCCAGCATTCGGTGCGCGAGCTCGCCGCCTTGGGGGTGCAGCCCGACGTCCTAGTGTGCCGCTGCGAACAGCCGCTGCCCGAGAGCGAGCGCGCCAAGATCGCGTTGTTCTGCAACGTGCCCAAGGACGCCGTTATCCCCGCGCTCGACGCACCGAGCATCTATGCAGTGCCGCTGCAATATCATGCCGAGGGGATCGACCGCGAGGTGCTGAAGGCGTTCGGCGTCGAGCCGGGCGCCGACCCCAGGCTCGATCGCTGGACCGAGATCGTCGAGCGGCTGCAGAATCCCGAAGGCGAAGTGACCGTCGGTGTGGTCGGCAAATATGTCGGCCTTCAGGATGCGTACAAGTCGTTGAACGAGGCGCTGGTGCATGGCGGCATCGCCAACCGCGTCAAGGTCAACATCCGCTGGATCGACGCCGAACTGTTCGAGCATGACGATGCCGACATCGCCGCCAAGCTCGAGCCGTGCCACGCGATCCTCGTCCCCGGCGCGTTCGGATCGCGCGGCGCGGAAGGCAAGATTGCCAGCGTCCGCTTCGCGCGTGAACGCGGCGTGCCCTATTTCGGCATCTGCTTCGGGATGCAGATGGCGTGCCTGGAAGGCGCGCGCGATCTGGCGGGGATCGCTGAGGCGTCGTCGACCGAGTTCGGCCCGACCAGCGAACCGGTGGTCGGCCTGATCACCGAATGGATGTCCAAATCGGGCCTCGAAAAGCGCGAGGCGGGCGGCGACCTCGGCGGCACGATGCGGCTCGGCGCGTACCCGGCGAAGCTGGCCGGCAACAGCGTCGTTTCGTCGATCTACGGCACGACCGACATCAGCGAGCGCCATCGGCACCGCTACGAGGTCAACACCGCGTACAAGGAGCGGCTCGAAGAGGGCGGTCTGGTTTTTTCAGGCATGTCGCCCGACGGCACGCTGCCCGAGATCGTCGAGCGGCCCGATCACCCGTGGTTCGTCGGCGTGCAATTCCATCCCGAATTGAAGTCGAAGCCGTTCGACCCGCACCCGCTGTTCGCGAGCTTCATCGAGGCAGCGGTGAAGCAGAGCCGGAT
>JBQCHO010000120.1:0-37705 GCA_051954635.1 Sphingomonas sp.
CGCACCGTTACCCGATGCTGCTGGTCGACCGCGTCGAGGAGATCGTCCTCGACCGGTCGATCACGGCGATCAAGGCGGTGACGATCAACGAGGGCTTCTTTCAGGGGCATTTCCCGGGCCGCCCAATCATGCCCGGCGTGCTGATCGTCGAGGCGCTGGCGCAGGCCGCCGGCGTGCTCGCGGTCGAGAGCCTTGGCCTCGCCGGCTCGGGCAAGCTCGTCTATTTCATGGCGATCGACGGGGCGAAGTTCAGGAAGCCGGTCGAACCCGGCGTGCTGCTCACGCTTGAGGTGGAATTCATCCAGAAGCGCGCGACCGTGTGCAAATTCGCCGGCCGCGCGACGATCGACGGCCAACTTGCCGCCGAAGCGAACTTCACCGCGATGATCGCCGATCCGCCTGCCTGACCGTCACTTCCGACGAGAAGGGCAGGGCTCTTGCCCAAAACTGCCACCGCCTGTAAGGGCGCGCCTTCGGCTGGTCGGAAACCAGCCACATCCGGAGTTTGAGCTGTGAAGAAGAATACCCACCCCGATTACCACATGATCAAGGTGCAGATGACCGACGGCACCGTGTTCGAGACGCGCTCCACCTGGGGCAGCGAAGGCGACACGCTGGCGCTCGACATCGATCCCACCTCGCACCCGGCCTGGACCGGCGGCAATCAGCGCCTGCTCGACGCGGGCGGCCAGGTCGCGCGCTTCAACAAGCGCTTCGGCGGGCTCAGCCTCGGCAAGAAGTAAGTCGGGCGATCGCGCCGTTCCTGTTGACGGCGCGTTAACCCTCTCGCGTTAGCCATTCCTCACGTATTCGCGTTGAGGAATGGCCGATGCTCGCTGCCGAGATCGAACCTGCGTTCCCCGCCGGTCGCCGGCGCAGCACGCGCGCGTCCATTTCGATCGATACCGATATCGAACGCGACGGGCTCGACCGCGCCTTGTGCCGGATCGTCGATCTGTCGCTCCACGGCGCGCGACTCCAGACCTATTCCCCACTGACCCGCGGCGCCACGATGTGGCTGACGCTGCCGCGACTCGGCACGCGCGCTGCGACGATCGTGTGGTCGTCCGACTTCCTCGCCGGCTGCCAATTCCTCGAATCGCTGAGCGACGACGAGTTCGAGCAATTGCTCGACCTCGACGCGACGCTGCGCCGTGATTGGTGAGTGGCGGAGAGGGTGGGATTCGAACCCACGGTGAGCGTGAACCCACGGCGGTTTTCAAGACCGCTGCCTTAAACCACTCGGCCACCTCTCCGCGTCACGGCAGCGCATAAGCGGCAAGCGCTATTTTGTGCAAGAGCCCGGACGACAAGGGGTTCATCCCGCGCCTCGCATGTGGCATCGTCATCCTCATGTGGGGTGTATCAGCACGAGCGAAGCGTTTCCTTCTCATCACCGCGGGCGTTGCCGCCTGTGCGCTGACCGGCGGCTCCGCCGTCGCGCAGACCGAGGACGGATTTCAATCCTATCTCCAGACGTTGAGGGCCAAGGCGGTCGCCGCCGGCGTCTCGCAGCGCACGATCGACAGCGTCTTCCCGACGCTGACGATGAGCGAGCGGGTGATCGAGCTCGATCGCGCCCAGCCTGGCGGTAGCCCCAATGCGCCGGTGCCGATGTTCGCGCCGTACAAGGAAAAGCACGTCGATGCCGCGCGCATCCGTCGCGGCCAGGCGGCCTACCAGGAAAATCGCGGCAAGCTCGCGCGAATCGAGCAGGAAACCGGCGTGCCTGAATCGATCATGGTCTCGATCTGGGGGCATGAAACCAATTACGGCGGCTATACCGGCAATTTCGATCTGCCCAATTCGCTGGCCACGCTCGCTTACGAAGGCCGCCGCCGCGCCTTGTTCGAGGGCGAGTTCATCGACGCGCTCAAGATCATGGACAAGGGCGTCTCGCGTCAGACCCTAGAGGGAAGCTGGGCAGGGGCTACCGGCGGACCGCAATTCCTGCCCTCGGTCTATCTCCGCCTCGCGGCCGACGGGGACGGTGACGGTCATGCCGACATCTGGCATTCGGATGCCGACGTGCTCGCCTCGATCGGCAATTATTTCGTCAACGCCGGTTGGCGCAAGGGGCAGCCTTGGGGTTTTGCCGTCTCGGTGCCGTCGAGCGTCGACGCCGATGCCATCGCCGGCAAGACGATCGCGCCGCGCTGCCAGAAGGTCTATGCTCGCCATAGCGAGTGGAAGACGATGGCCGAATGGCGCGCGATGGGCGTGGTGCCGCTCACGCGCAGCTGGCCCGCCGACAACGACATGCTGGCGACGCTTCTCGAACCCGATGGCCCGGGCCGCACTGCCTATCTGCTCACCGGTAATTACCGCGTGATCCTCGATTACAATTGCTCGAATTTCTATGCGCTATCGGTGGGGCTGTTGGCGGATGCGGTATCTCAATAAGCAAGCGCTGGGGGCGCTGACGACGATCGGATTGCTGGCGAGCGGCGCGGCCGCGGCGCAGCTGAAGCCGGCAGGCGTGCCCGCCGTGGCGCCGGTCGGGGATCCGACGCCGCCCTCGGACATGCCGACCGCCGCGGGGCCGAGCGGCACCTCGACGACGCTGACGCGCTTCGACCAGGTCGGCTATGCCGACGTCGGCAGCCAAAGCGGGGTCGTCGCGTCGGGAACCGGGCTGCCGGTCGGGTTCGCGGAAGTAACCGATCTCGCCACCGGGCACACCATCCTCGTCAAGACCGATGCGACGCCGAGCGCGTCCGGCATCCTTGTCAATCTGTCGCCGACCGCGGCGCACCTGCTCGGGCTCGTCGGGGGCGGGCAGGTTCGCGTCCGCCAGGTCGATCCGATCGCCGCCGATCAGGTCGCGCTCGATCAAGGCCGCTCGGCCTCGCCACGGCTCGATGCGCCGCCCATTCTCCTCGCCGGCCTCCGCGCGCAGATGGCGCAAGTGCCGGCTCCGGCCGCAGCGAAAGCGCCGGCGCCCGCGATCGCGAAAGAGCCGCCGAAATCGCCCGTCACCAACCATGCGGCGACGGCACCCGGCGCGTCATATTCTGCGCCCGGGAAGCCCGCACTACCGGCCGTAAAAGCTATCGCCGAACCGAAGC
Source organism: Sphingomonas sp. (assembly GCA_051954635.1). Taxonomy (GTDB): domain Bacteria; phylum Pseudomonadota; class Alphaproteobacteria; order Sphingomonadales; family Sphingomonadaceae; genus Sphingomonas. The sequence goes on from JBQCHO010000120.1 coordinate 3,069, forward strand.
CCAAGGCGGTCGCAGCCGTGCCGAAGCCGGTCGCCGCCAAGCCCCAACCCAAACCCGCTGCGACCGGCAAATACCAGGTCCGCGTCGGCGCCTTCTCCAGCGCGGCCAACGCCAGGGCGCTCGCCGCCAAGCTCGGCGGTCACGTCAGCACGTCGGGCAAGTTCACCCTTGTCGAGCTGGGCCCGTTCGCCGATGCCGCCGCCGCGAAAAGCGCCCGTGACGGCGCCGCCAAGCGGGGCTATGGCGATGCCCGCGTGATCGCCAACTGATCTTTCCTCCATCGTACGGAGCCGAGTCGTAATCCTATGAAGACCGTCATTGCCGCCCCCCTGTTCGTCGCGCTGCTCGCTACGCCCACGCTGGCCGAGGCGCCGCCCTTCGATACACCGGCAACGGTCGCCTTCATGCAGGACATGAATACCGGCGCGGTGCTCTACGCCAAGAACCCCGATCAGCAGCTGCCGCCCGCATCGCTCGCCAAGATGATGACGGTCTATACCGTGTTCGACATGGTCAAGCGCGGTGACGTCAAGCTCGACCAGAAGATCACCTTCCAGCCCGATGCCTGGAAGCAATGGCACAGCCAGGGCTCGACGATGTTCCTGTCGCCCGGCGAACAGGTCAGCGTCTCGAACCTCCTGCTCGGCATCATCACGCTGTCGGGGAACGATGCGTGCATCGCGATCGCTGAGGGCTTGTCGGGCACCGAAGCCGCCTTCGTCCAGCGGATGAACGAGAATGCCAAGAAGCTCGGCCTGACGGGCAGCTATTTCGGCACTGCAAACGGCTGGCCGGACAATGGCGTTACTCATGTTACCGCGCGCGACATGGTCTCGCTCGCCGAGGCGACGATTCGCAATTATCCCGATCTTTACAAGCAGTTCTACGCGAAACCTGATTTCTCGTGGGGCCAGACGATGGGTGGCAACGCCATCACCCAGGCCAACCGTGACCCATTGCTCGGTCGCGTTCCCGGCGCCGACGGCCTCAAGACCGGTCATACCGAGGAAGCCGGCTACAGCGTCACCGGCTCGGCCGAGCAGAACGGCCGCCGCATCGTCATGATGATGGGCGGGATGACCAGCTTCAATCAGCGCATCCAGCAATCGGTCGCGTTCATGAACTGGGGCTTCCATGCCTGGCAGGACAAGACGCTCGCCGCCAAGGGCAAGCTCGTCGAACAGGCCGAGGTCCAGGGTGGTGACGCCACCACCGTCGGCTTGGTCGCACCGCAGGACGTGGCGGTGTCGATCCCCTCGGGCTCGAACCCGGACATGCAGATCAAGGTCGTCTATCAGGGCCCGATCCAGGCGCCGATCAAGGCCGGCCAGCACATCGCCGACATCGTCGTCACCACGCCCGACAGCGGCGCGCAGACCATGCCGCTGGTCGCCGCCAAGGATGTCGGCAAGGCCGGCTTCTTCCGCCGCGCGTGGAACGGCCTGATGGCGCTCGTCTGAGGCGCGCGACGTGACACCGGGCCGCTTCATCTCGCTCGAAGGCGGGGAGGGGGCGGGCAAGTCGACCCAGGCGACGCGCCTCGCCGCCGCGCTCGGTGAGCGAGGGATCGAGACGCTCGTCACCCGCGAGCCCGGCGGCAGCGAGGGCGCCGAGGCGATTCGCGGCCTGCTCATGCAGGGCGAGGTCGCGCGCTGGAGTCCGCATAGCGAAGCGCTGCTGTTCGCGGCGGCGCGCGCGGATCATGTCGACAAGCGCATCAACCCTGCGATCGCCGCGGGGACCTGGGTGATCTGCGACCGCTTCCTCGATTCGAGCCGCGCCTATCAGGGCCTCGCCGGCGGGATCGACGACGCCGCGATCCTCGCGCTCCACGCCTTCGGCTCGCGCGGGTTGCTGCCCGATCGCACGTTCGTCCTGGACATGGGGGTCGCCGAGGGGGCCGAGCGCGCCACCGGTCGCGACGGCGCCGCCGCCGACCGCTTCGCCGCGCGCGGGGAGGGGTTCCATCACGACGTCGCGCAAGCCTTCCGCCGCTTCGCCGCCGACGAGCCCGACCGTATCCGCCTGATCGACGCCACCGGCACGCCCGAGGCCGTGACCGACCGCCTGCTGGCGAATCTCGCCGACCTGCTGCCATGACGCCACCGATCGGCAACCAGCGGGCACAACAGACTTTCCTGTCCGCCATCCACAGCGGCGCGCTTCACCACGCCTGGCTGTTCGCCGGCCCGCAAGGCGTCGGCAAAGGCACCTTCGCCCGCCTCGCCGCGATGCGTATGCTGGCGGAAGCCGCCGGAGAATTATCTTCGTCACCCCGGCCCCCGAGCCGGTGTGAGGCTTCTTCTTCATTCTTGGAAAGCCCAACCCGTGACGAAGGTGAAACCGTCCCCCGGACGGTTTCAGCCGTGTCCGGGGGGCACGGCGACCTTCGTCACCAAGCCCGGGGTGACGAGGGTTTGGGCCTAGCTTTGCTCGAAAACACCCGCACCCGCTCGCTGATCGAAGCCGGCTCCCACCCCGATTACCGCGTCCTCGCCCGCCTCCCGAAAGACCCCGAAAAGCCCGACCAGGACCTCGCCCGCTCGATCCCGATCGCGCAGGTCCGCGCGCTCCAGCCGCTGTTCGCGACCACCCCGTCGCTGTCGCCGCGCCGCATCGTCATCATCGACGCGATCGACGACCTCGAACGCGCCGCCGCCAACGCGCTATTGAAGAACCTCGAGGAGCCGCCCGCCGGCACCATCTTCCTCCTCGTCAGCCACGCCCCCGGCCGCCTGCTCCCGACGATCCGCTCGCGCTGTCGAACCTTACGCTTCGAACCGCTCCCGCCCGACCTACTCGCCGACGAACTCGCCCGCCGTATGCCCGATGCGCCGCCCGCGGAGATCGCCGCGATCGTCACCGGCGCCAAGGGTTCGCTCGGCCGCGCGCTCGATTTCGCCGGCCTCGACATCGCCGGCATGGACAAGGCGCTGCAAAAGATCGCCACCACCGGCGACCCGACCAACGCCGAACGCTCCGCTTTGGCCAAGAGCCTCGCCCTCAAAGCCCAACAACACCGCTACGAAGCCTTCCTCGACCACGCCCCCGCCTTCATCGCCGAAGCCGCGACGACGCGGGCAGGGGAGGCTCTGCGCACCGCCCTCGACGCCCACGAAGCCGCCCGCTCCCTCGCCGCCAGCGCCCGCGGCCTGTCGCTCGACCAGCGCGCGAGCGTGTATGAGATGGCAGGGTTGGTGGCGCGGCTGGTGTCCAGATAAACGCCAATTCGTCAGTCGTCATAATAGCCCTTAGCGAAAATAAGAACCGACGTGATTTGCCGCGGGGCTTCAACGCTATGCGACCAAAACGCTATACCAAGATTGCGAGAAATCGCTCCATCTGGCTCCTCGGCTAGCTCAGGGTCTTGAGACCTCAGCAAAGTTATTGCTTCGTCGAAATCTAGCGAACGCGGGAGCAGCGCCTGCTCATCGAGCGTCACTTCGGTTGGCATCCCAAACTCCAATGCCTCAAGAGCGCCGTCAGCCCGGTAATACGCAAAGGCGCGCTGAGACGGCCAGTGATCCGCAGGATTATCGTCTGGCGTACGGCGAAATTCTGTTGGAAGCGAACCAAAGAACGCTCGCACGCGATCTCTTGGCGTATCAAACGTCAAACCACGAATGCCCTGTTGAGGTTCTATAGAAATCTGCATCAAACGCTTCCGATAGGTTCTGGTCCGGATTTATCATTCGACCTCGGCCTGCGCACCTTATTTGATATCGCGGACGGGGAAGCGATCCCCTTTGCCCCCGCCCGCCAATCGGCTAAGCGCCGCGCATGCCCGAGCCTTATTACATCACGACCGCGATCAACTATCCCAATGGCCGGCCGCATATCGGCCATGCCTATGAGGCGATCGCCGCCGATGCGATCGCGCGCTTCCACCGCCAGGCGGGGCGCGACGTGCGGTTCCAGACCGGCACCGACGAGCATGGCCTCAAGATGGTCCAGACCGCACGTGCCCGCGGCGTCGAGGTGCGCGCGCTCGCCGATGAAATGTCCGGTCATTTCCAGGCGATGGCGGCGAAACTCGACATCTCCTACGATCGCTTCATCCGCACCGTCGAGCCCGATCACCACGCCGCCAGCCAGGCGCTGTGGAAGGCGATGGAGGCCGCCGGCGACCTCTATCTCGATCGCTATGAGGGCTGGTATTCGGTCCGCGACGAGGCGTTCTACGACGAGAAGGAACTGGTCGACGGGGAGGGGGGCAAGCTCTCGCCCAACGGCACGCCCGTCGAATGGACCGCCGAGGAAACCTGGTTCTTCCGCCTGTCGAAATACCAGCAGAAGCTGCTCGACCATTATGCCGCGCACCCCGAATTCATCGATCCCGAGAGCCGCCGCAACGAAATCCTCCGCTTCGTCGAAGGTGGCCTGTCGGACCTCTCGGTATCGCGGACCAGTTTCGATTGGGGCGTCCCCGTGCCCGGCAGCCCCGGCCACGTCATGTACGTCTGGGTCGATGCGCTCACCAATTACATCAGCGGCCTCGGTTACCCCGGTGTTGGCGGCGACTTCGCACGCTACTGGCCGGCAAATCTCCATCTAATAGGGAAGGATATCGTCCGCTTCCACACGGTCTATTGGCCGGCCTTCCTGATGTCCGCCAACATCGAGCTCCCGGTGCAAACTTTCGGCCACGGATTCGTGCTCAACCGCGGCGAGAAAATGTCGAAATCGACCGGCAACATCGTCGATCCCGTCGAGCTCGCCGATCGCTTCGGCGTCGATGCGCTCCGCTATTTCCTGCTGCGCGACATCAGCTTCGGAAACGACGGCAGCTTCTCGGCAGAAGCGATTGTAACCCGGGCCAATGCCGATCTCGCCAACAGCTTCGGCAACCTCGCCCAGCGCACCCTGACGCAAATCTTCAAGAACCTCGGCGGCGGCCTGCCCGAGATTCACGGCCACAATGACGCCGATAACGCGCTGTTCGATGTGGTCTGCAAGGCGGTGGAGACGACAATCCCCCAGGCCTATGCCGATCTCGCGCTCAGCCAGGCGACCGAGGCGTGGGTCCAGGCCGTGTTCGCGTGCAATGCCTATATCGACGAGCAAGCTCCTTGGAAACTAAAGAAAACCGATCCCGAGCGGATGGAGACGGTGCTCGCCACGCTCTACATCGCGATCGCCATGCTTGCCGTCGCGATCCGTCCGGTGATCCCGACCAGCGCCGACACGCTGCTCGACGCGATGGGCATCGCGCCCGATCTGCGCAGCTTCACCGGCATCGTCAGCCACTGGTATTCGCCGCTCGCCGAAAGCGACTTCAAGCTCGATCAGCCCGTGCCGCTGTTCCCCCGCCTCGAACTCTCGGAGGAGGAACCCGCCTGATGCTCGCCGACAGCCATTGCCATCTAAATTACAAGGGCTTGGCCGAAGAACAGCAAGCGGTGCTCGAACGCGCCCGCGCTCGCGGCGTGACGGCGATGCTCAACATCTCGACCCGCGAAAGCGAGTGGGACGCCGTCCTCTCCACCGCGACACGCGAACCCGATGTCTGGGCGACCGTCGGCATCCACCCGCACGAGGCCGACCAGCATCCCCATGTCGATACCGCCAAACTGGTCGAGCGCGCCCAGCACCCGCGCGTCGTCGGCATCGGCGAAAGCGGCCTCGATTATTATTACGACCATAGCGACCGCGCCCGCCAGCAGGCGAGCTTTCGCGCCCATATCGCCGCCGCCCGCGAGACCGGGCTGCCGATCGTCGTCCACACCCGCGACGCCGAGGACGACACCGCCCAAATCCTGCGTGAAGAAATGGGGAAGGGGGCCTATCCCGGCGTCATCCACTGCTTCACCGCGAGCCAGGCCTTCGCCGACATCGCCCTCGATCTCGGTTTCTATATCTCGATCTCGGGCATCGTGACGTTCAAGAACGCCAAGAATTTGCAAGCCACTTCTGCATCGCTCCCGATCGAGCGTCTGCTGATCGAAACCGACGCGCCGTTCCTCGCGCCCGTTCCCCATCGCGGCAAGACCGGCGAACCGAGCTTCGTCGCCGACACCGCGGCCTTCCTCGCCGATCTTCGCGGCGACGATCTCGAACAATTGAAAGACGTTACGGCGCGTAACTTCCACACATTGTTTGCGAAGACGCGGGCGTGAAGGTTCGCATTCTCGGGTCGGGGACGTCGTCGGGCGTGCCGCGGATCGGGAACGACTGGGGCGCCTGCGATCCCACCGAGCCGCGCAACCGCCGCACCCGCGTCTCGCTGCTCGTCGAGACCGAAGCCGCGCGCGTCCTCGTCGACACCACGCCCGACATGCGCGAACAGCTACTGGCAGCGAACGTGGCGGACGTGGACGCAGTGATCTGGACCCACGACCATGCCGATCACTGCCACGGCATCGACGACCTGCGGCAGATTTTCCACATCAAGGGCGGCCCGGTCCGCGGCTTGGCGCGCCCGGATACGCTGGCGTCGCTCAAGCAGCGCTTCGGCTACGTTTTCCGCGGCCGCGACGGCTATCCGCCCAGCGTCGCCGGCGAGGAACTGCCCGACACGCTGGTCATCGGCGATCTGACGATCCGCGTCGTCGATCAGCCGCACGGCTCGATCTTCAGTGCCGGCCTCCGCTTCGAAGCGAACAGAAAATCGGTCGGTTACGCCACCGATTTCAGCGAGATGACGCTGGATATGAAGGCGCTCTATCAAGGACTCGACCTGTGGATCGCCGACGCGCTGCGTCGCCGCCCGCATCCCACGCACGCTACCGTCGACGACGTTATCGGCTGGGCGGACGAGCTCGATATCGGTCATACGGCGTTGATCCACATGGATCAGTCGATGGATTACGCGACGCTCGCCGCCGAGCTGCCGCCGCATGTCGAGCCCGGTTATGACGGCCAGGAATTCCTCCTGTGACCTCGAATACCACTGCAAACGTCCTATTCCTGGTGCTGTTGCTCGTGCTGGTCGGCTCGTCGGTGGTCGCGCGGCGGATGCCGATCGGCCAGATGGCGAAGATGGCGCTCGCCTGGGTCGCGATCTTCGCGGTGGCGATGCTGATCGTCGCCGGGCGGCATCGCATCGCCGCTGTCTGGTCCGATCTGACCGGCGGCTTCTCCGATGGCGGCCAGAGCGTCCAGGGCGGCATCGTCCGCATCGCCAAGGCCGATGACGGCCATTTCTGGGCGGTCGCCGAGATCAACGGCGTGCGGCGCCGCATGCTGATCGACAGCGGCGCGACCGTCACGGCGATCTCGTCAGCTACAGCCAAGGCCGCCAAGCTGGACCTGAACGAAAGCCCGTTCGGCACGACGCTATCGACCGCCAATGGCGACATCGCGGTGACGCGCTCGTCGATCGACGATCTCAAGATCGGCACCATCGAAACCCACGACCTCGACGCCGTCGTCTCGCCGGCGTTCGGCGACACCGACATCCTGGGCATGAACTTCCTGTCGCGATTGAAGGGCTGGCGCGTTGAGGGGGACACGCTGATCCTCGATCCCGGCAAACCCATATCTTGATTTTACATAATGTGTATTATCGGACTTAGACCTTGAGCCAGACCCAGCCCCCCTCTCGCCCGATCGACCGCCTGCTCGGCGTCATGGCGCGGCTGCGCGATCCTGAGCGTGGCTGTGAATGGGACACCGTCCAGACCTTCGCGACGATCGCACCATACACGATCGAGGAAGCCTATGAGGTTGCCGACGCGATTGCGCGCGACGACATGGCCGAACTCAAGGACGAACTCGGCGACCTGCTGCTCCAGGTCGTGTTCCACGCGCGAATGGCGGAGGAAGCCGACCTGTTCGGCTTCGACGACGTCGCCACGGCGATCTGCGACAAGATGGAACGCCGGCATCCGCACATCTTCGATGATCGCTCTGAAGGCGGCCATCATCTGTGGGAGCAGATCAAGGCCGAGGAGCGCGCCGCCAAGGGCACGTCAGACACGCCGACCAGCGCGCTCGACGGCGTCGCGCTCGGCCTGCCGGCGTTGCTCCGCGCCGAAAAGTTGCAGAAGCGCGCCGCGCGTACCGGGTTCGACTGGCCCGATCCGCGCGGTGCACGTGCCAAGATCGACGAGGAACTTACCGAGGTCGAAACCGCGACCAGCGACGCACATCGCGAGGAGGAAATCGGCGACCTCCTGTTCGCGATGGTCAATTGGGCGCGCAAGCTAGGGATCGATCCCGAAGCGGCGTTGCGCGGCGCCAACGCCAAATTCGAGGGCCGCTTCCGGGCGATGGAGCAGCGCGCCGGCGACGCGTTCGCCGGCCTCGATCTCGACGCAAAGGAAGCGTTGTGGGTCGAGGCGAAGAAGCGCTGAGCCCTTCTTCTCCGCGTCCTCCGCGCCACCGCGTGCAAAATATATCGCGCAGAGGCGCAGAGGCGCCGAGCTGGAATAGTTTACGCGGAGGCGCGGAGACGCGGAGGAAATAGAAGCGCTACGCGCGCGAAAAGCGCGTCACGAAGCGTTCGTGATCGGCGGGCGTCATGCGGACTTCGTAGATCGCTTCGTCGCCCTCGACCGATTGATCGAGCACCTCGCCATGCTGGTGCAACCACGCCGCGCCGGCGCCGTCCGCCGGATCGAGCGCGAGGCGGTAGCGGCGGTGGCCGGCGGTGAGCTTTTCGGAGACCGCGTCGATGAGGCGATCGACCCCCTCCCCGGTCAGCGCCGACACCGCGACGACATCGCCGCGCCGCCCCGCCTCGTCCAGCACCGCCTCACGCGCCTCATCATCGAGCGCGTCGAGCTTGTTCCACGCTTCGATCCGCGGCGTCGCTTCCTCGACGCCGATCTCGGTCAGCACGCTCTCGACATCGGCGCGCTGCGCCTCGCTGTCGGGATGCGCGATGTCGCGGACATGGATCAGCAAATCGGCCGACACGACTTCCTCCAGCGTCGCCTTGAACGCCGCCACCAACTGCGTCGGCAATTCGGAGACGAACCCCACCGTGTCCGACAGGATCGCCTTGTCGATCCCCGGCAGCGAGATCTGCCGCAGCGTCGGGTCGAGCGTCGCAAACAGCAGGTTCTCCGCCATGACGTCGGCACCGGTCAAGCGATTGAACAACGTAGACTTTCCGGCATTGGTGTAACCGACCAGCGCAATGATCGGCCACGGCGCGCGCTGGCGTCGTTCGCGGTGCAGCCCGCGCGTCCGCTTGACCTGATCGAGCTCGCGCCGCAGCCGCGCCATGCGGTCGCGGATCAAGCGACGGTCGGCCTCGATCTGCGTTTCGCCGGGGCCGCCGAGAAAGCCGAAACCGCCGCGCTGGCGTTCGAGGTGCGTCCAGCTCCGCACCAGCCGCCCCGCCTGATAATCGAGATGCGCGAGCTCGACCTGTAGCCGCCCTTCCGCAGTCGCCGCACGCTCGCCGAAGATTTCGAGGATCAGCCCGGTGCGATCGATCACCTTGGCTTCGAGCGCGGTTTCGAGGTTGCGCTGCTGCACCGGCGTCAGCCCCGCGTCGAACACGACCAACCCCGCCTCCTCCATCCGCACCGTCGCGGCAAGCGCTTCGACCTGGCCCGATCCGATCAGCGTCGCCGGTTTGGGGCTGCGCACGCGTAGCGCCACTTTCTCGGCGACGACCACGCCGATTGCCGCGGCGAGGCCCGCCGTCTCCTCGAGCCGCGCATCGGCGTCGCGGCTTGAGTCGCCTTGGTCGGGATAGACGACGATCGCCCGCGCGCCGCGCGCGAAATCGTCGCGATCGCGTTCGAAGCCCGTGCTCAATCCGCGTCCGAACCGCTTGTTTCGTCAGCGAGATTCAGCGGATGCGCCGGCTGGATGGTCGATACCGCATGTTTGTAGACGAGCTGCGAGAAACCCTCGCGCTGGAGCAGCATGCAGAACAGGTCGAACGCCGCGATCTGGCCCTGCAGCATCACGCCGTTGACCAAAAACATGGTCACGTTGTCGTCGGACTTGCGCACCGCATTGAGGAAGATTTCCTGCAACAGCGGCTGCTTCTTGGGCGCATCACCCATCTGTTCGACGATCTGATGAACGTCGATCTGGCCCGAGGGCATGATCGTCGAGATGGCGTGCTTGTAGATCAACTGCGACTGCCCGTCGCGGCGCAGCAGCACCGAAAAATTGTCGAACCAGGTGACGATCCCCTGGAGCTTGACCCCCTTGACGAGGAACATCGTCACCGGCGTCTTCGATTTGCGCAGTGCGTTGAGGAATAGATCCTGAAGCGAGGTCTGCTTGTCGGCCATCTGGTCGGTCCTTGTTATTGGCGGGTCATATGCCCGCATCGCGCCGGCTCCCGGCGTCGGAAAGGCGCGCGGTATGCACGCATGCGCCGCAATTTAGGCGCGGACGGGCGCGCCGTCCACTATCGCTTCATTCCTCGGGCTTTGTTTCGGTGATGCCGAGCAGCTTGAGCTTGCGGTGGAGCGCCGATCGCTCCATCCCGATGAAGGTCGCGGTGCGCGAGATATTGCCCGAGAAGCGGCGGATCTGGACGCGCAGATATTCGCGCTCGAACGTCTCGCGCGCCTCGCGCAAGGGGGCTCCCATGATCGCGCTAGTCCCCGTGCCGCCTTCGCCCTGGTCGCCGAGCACTTCGGCCGGCAGCAGGTCGATGTCGATGCGGCCGATGCGATCGCCCGGCGCCAGGATCACCGTTCGCTCGACGACATTGCGCAGCTGCCGAACATTGCCCGGCCAATCATAGGATTGCAACGCAACCATCGCATCGGGCGCGACCTCGGGAGTCGGCACGCGGCGCTCGGCGGCGTAATGCGCGACGAAATGTTCGACCAGCGGCGGGATGTCCTCGCGGCGCTGCGTCAGGGGCGGAATTTCCACCGGCACGACGTTGAGGCGGTAATAGAGGTCCTCGCGGAACCGCCCCTCGGCGATCTCGCTGGTCAGGTCGCGCGCGGTCGCCGAGACGACGCGGACGTCGACTTTCACCGTGCGCTGCCCGCCGACACGGGTGAAACTCTGGTCGGTCAGCACGCGCAGGATTCGTGCCTGGGTCGCAACCGGCATGTCGGCGATCTCGTCGAGGAACAACGTCCCGCCATGCGCCTGTTCGAGAAGTCCGGGGCGCACGAGGTCACTCCCCTCCTCTACCCCGAACAGTTCCTCCTCGACGCGCTCGGGCGTCATCCGCGCCGCGCTGACGATGACGAACGGCGCCTGGGTGCGCTGGCTCCAGCCATGGAGCAGCCGCGCCGCAACTTCCTTGCCGACCCCCGCCGGTCCCATGATCATCACCCGGCTGCCGGTTGACGCCACGCGTTTCAACGTCGCGCGCACCGCGTTGATCGCCGCCGACGATCCGGTGAGATCGGTATCGCGCCCGGCGCTCTGGCGGAGCGACTCGACTTCACGCTTGAGCCGTTCGGTTTCCGTCGCGCGGTCGACCATCAGCAGCAGGCGCTCGGCCTCGAACGGCTTCTCGATGAAATCGGCCGCCCCGCGCCGAATCGCGGCGACCGCGGTGTCGAGATTGCCGTGGCCCGAAATCACCAGCACCGGGATCGACGGATCGCGCCGCTTGATCTCGTCGAGCAGGTCGAGCCCATCGAGCCGTGATCCCTGCAACCACACGTCGAGCAGCACCAGGCTAGGCCGCCGCGCGGCGATTGCTTCGAGCGCGGCGTCGCTGTCGGCCGCGGCGCGCGTTTCGAATCCTTCGTCTTCGAGCACGCCGGCGACGAGTTCGCGAATGTCGAGTTCGTCGTCGACGACGAGGATGTCGAGGGCCATGATTCAAATATTCCGATTACGAGTAAGGGCGGCGAGCGGGGTGTCTTCTCCGCTCGCCTCCGGAGTAGCGCCGCTGCTGTCGATCGTGGCCAGCATGCGGTTGTCGAAGCGCATCGTGACGACGGTGCCTCCGCCGGGGCGGTCGGCGAAGGTGATCTCGCCGAAATGCTCCTCGGCGATCTTCTTGACGATCGCCAGCCCCAGCCCGGTGCCGCGCGCGCGCGTCGTCATATAAGGCTCGACCAGCCGGCTGCGCTCGCTCGGCAGGCCGACGCCGTCGTCGGCGAGCGTGATCGTCGTCGTGCCGTCTTCTTCGGTCAACGTCATGACGATTTCACCCTTGGCGGCTTCGCCCTTGGCCTCGATCGCCTCGACCGCGTTCTTGACGATGTTGGTGAGCGCCTGGCCGATCTGGCGGCGGTCGCACACCAGCATCGGCGCAGGCTCGTCATAATCGAGCCGGAAGTTGACGCCTGGATGCGCGACCTCGTGCAGGAAAAGCGCCTGGCGGCCGATATCGACCAGCGATTCCTCGCGGAACACCGGCTTGGGCATCCGCGCGAAGGAGGAGAATTCGTCGACCATCCGCCTGAGATCGCCGACCTGACGGACGATGGTATCGGTCAGTCGATTGAACGTCGCGTCCTGCCCGTCGAATTGCTTGCCGTAACGCCGCTGCAGCCGTTCGGCGGCAAGCTGGATCGGGGTCAGCGGGTTCTTGATCTCATGCGCGATGCGCCGCGCGACGTCCGACCACGCGGCGCGACGCTGGTCGAGCAACTGCTGGGTGATGTCATCGAAGGTCAGCACCTGCCCCGCCGCGTCGCCGGTAATCTTGACCGCCAGCGTCTTGGGTTCGCCGTCAGCGGCAACCTGGACGATCGCCTCGCTCTCGCCCGCATCGAGCAGCGCGTCGAGTTCGGGCGCTACGGTCTTGAGCGGCTGTCCGACGGGGTCACGCTTTTCCGCGTTGAGCAAGACGGCTGCCGAGCTGTTGACGAGCTGGATCGTGCGATCGGTGTTGATCGAGATCACGCCTGCAGTGACCCCGGACATCACCGCCTCGATCAGCGCACGCCGGTTTTCCAGCGCGGTCGTCTGCGCCTCGAGCCGCTCGGTCATGACGTTGAACGCCGAGCCGAGCGTGCCGACCTCGTCCTCCGGTTGCGGCTCGGGGACGCGAGCGGCGAGGTCGCCTTCGGCGACGCGCCTCGCCGCACCCACCAGCACGTTGATCGGGCGCACCAACCGGTCTGCGACCGAGAGCGCAATCCATACCGTCAGTCCGACGATCAGGACGGCGACCGCGAAGAGCAGCGCATTGAACTTGAGCTGCAACGCTCGGGCGCGCCCTTGCATGCCCCGATAATCCTCGATGACGTCACTCGCCGCGAGATGCTGGCGATCGAGAAACGCCGCATCCTTGTCGGTCGCGACGTAGAGATAGGTATGCGCCATTTCCGGGATCGGCAGAATAATCCAGATCGAGTCGGGCTCGCGCTGGATCACGCCTTGGGGATGGTCTCGAACCGTCTGGAGCATTTGCGGCGTGACATGCGCCTCGAACGCTTTTGCATTCGGCGGACAAACGCGCGCGTTATCGCAGACCGCGATCACGTTCATCGCGTCACCGCCATCATATTCGAAGGCGACGGCTTGATTGAAATGACGGTTATATGCCTGGTACGTCAGATATTTACTGAAGATATTTTGTCCAGGCGGAATATCCTTTCGGTTGCGGGAGATGTCGCCGGTCATGGTGCTCGCCTCCTGCGACCATTTCTGGACGATCTGATCCTGCGCGTCCTTGACGAGCGCGATCGTCGCGGTGAACGCATTTTCCGCGCGGTTCGAAACCCAGAACTGGTTGATCGACTGGAACATTACCGAGGCGGCGATCACCGCGAGGATGATCGGCACGCTCGCGATCAGCGAGAAGATCGCGACCAGCCGCGCGTGCAGCCTCCCGCGCCCCGCGACATTGGCACGCGCGGCGCGGCGGCGCGCGATCCGGCGGCCGATCAATACGAGCAACGCGACGACCGGCACCAGATTGCCGAGCAACAACAGCGCGCCGGCGGCCGGGCTCAGCAGTTGCTGCGGTTCGCTCGTACCATGCAGGACGACATAGGTGACGAGCCCCATTGCCAGCGCAGCAGCGATCGCAACGATCTCGATGAGCGGACCGATGCGCGATCGGAGGCGGGACGGCGTGGGGGAGTCGAGGTCAGCCAACGCATTCACAGTTGCTGGGATACAACGGCTCCGTTGCAGAGAAAACACATTATCGATGCGATCGGGCGTTTCGGCCGCTCCGCCCGTCGCGTTTGAAGGGTCAGCGCGGCTCGAGGCCCAGCGTATCGAGGCGCTTCCTCAATGTGTTGCGGTTGATGCCGAGCGCGCGGGCGGCACGAAGCTGGTTGCCGCCATGGCGCGCCAGCATCGCCTCGATCAGCGGGCGTTCGACCTCGGCGATCAGGCGATCGTAGAGCGTTCCGTCATCGAGGCGGTGCGGCTCTTCGCGTTCGATTCGCGCTAGCCGGGCGCGCACCGACTGCTCGATCGCGGGATCGCTCGTCGCCGGAAGCTCGACCGTCACCGTGCCTATCATTGCGCTGACGTCGGCGGCGGAAATCACCGCGTCGCGGCTGAGCACGGCGAGGCGGCGCATCAGGTTTTCCAGCTCGCGGACGTTGCCCGGCCAATCATGCCGCGTCAGCGCCGCGACCGCACCCTCCGAAAGCTGCTTGCGTGGCAGCCCTCCCTCGGCGGCACGATCGAGAAAGTGACGGGCGAGCAACGCGACGTCCTGACGTCGTTCGCGCAGACTCGGCAGTGCGATCGGCACGACGTTGAGACGATAGAACAAGTCCTCGCGGAACTGGCCGTCCGCGACGAGCCTGGCCAGGTCTCGATTGGTCGCAGCGACGATGCGGACATCTGCGCGGATTGGCCGCGCCCCCCCGACGGTCGTAAATTCGCCCGATTGGAGCACGCGCAGCAGCCGCGTCTGCGCCTCGATCGGCATATCGCCGATTTCGTCGAGGAACAGCGTGCCGCCCGCCGCCTGCTCGAACCGCCCTGCGGTGCGTGCCTGTGCGCCGGTGAATGCGCCGCGCTCGTGCCCGAACAATTCGGCCTCGATCAGCTCGCGCGGGATCGCGGCCATGTTGATCGCGACGAAAGGCGCGCGCCGTCGCGGCCCGAGATCGTGGATCGCGCGCGCGACGAGTTCCTTGCCCGTCCCGGATTCGCCCGAGATCAGCACGGTCAGATCGTTGGCGACGACCCGCGCGATGACACGATAGACCTCCTGCATCGCCGGGGATCGCCCGATCAGCGGCAGCGCGCGGTCTTCCTCGCCGATCGGCGCGACGGCATCCCCCTCCCCGCGCCCCAGCGCCCCGGCAACTGCCTGCGCCAACGCGTCGAGGTCGAACGGCTTGGGCAGATAATCGTAGGCGCCGACCTCGGTCGCGCGCACTGCCGTCGTCAGCGTGTTCTGCGCCGACAGGACGATCACCGGCAATCCGGGATGCGTGGCAACGAGATCGGCGACCATGTCGAGCCCATTGCCGTCGGGAAGGATAACGTCGGTGATCAGGACATCGGGCCGTTCCTGCCCCATTGCCCGGCGCAATTCGGCCAGCGATCCCACCGCATTGACGTCATGACCGCCGCGGCGAAGCGCTTGGCCGATCACCGCGCGGATCGCGGCATCGTCGTCGAGGACCAGGATCCGCCCCGTCCGGCTCATCGCGGCGCTCTGGGCAACAAGAGGCGGAAGACGGTCATTTCAGGCTCCCCTTCGCGGGCATATTGGACGACGCCGCCCATGTCGCGGACAAGCTTGTCGACGAGTGCGAGGCCGAGCCCCTGCCCCTCGGGCTTTCCCGACACGAACGGGTCGAACAGGTGATCGGCGATTTCGGCGGGCGCGCCGGGACCGCTATCGATCACGCAGAGCTCGATGGGGAGCGGCAGGCGCGGCGCGCCCGGCGCGGCACCGACGGCCATGCCGTGACGATAAGCCGTGGTCAGCACAACCTGCCGCGGTTCGCTGTCGCGCGCCGCTTCGCAGGCATTCTTGAGCAGGTTGAGCACAATTTGCAGAAACGCGTCGCGGTCGATCAACACGTCTGGTAGCGAAGGGTCGAACCGCTCCTCGATCGCCAGCGCCTGGCCGAAACCGGCCAGCGCGACGCGGCGGGCATGATCGAGCAGCGGATAGATATTCGCCGCCGAAAGCTTGAGCGGCCGCGTGTCGGTGAAATCCTGCATCCGGTCGATCAGCGCGGCGATGCGATCGACCTCGGTGGTGATCAGCGTGGTAAGCGTGCCGTCACTGTCGCCGCCCGACGCGATCAACTGCGCGGCGCCGCGAATGCCGGACAGGGGGTTCTTGATCTCGTGTGCGAGCATCGCGGCGGCGCCGATCGCCGCGCGAGCCCCGGCGGCGCGGTCGGCGGTGACGCCGATCCGCCGTGACGTCGCGGCATGATGCAGCGTGATCGTCCGCCAGCCCGGTCGATCGGCGAGCGGCGCCTCGAGATAATCGAGCCGCAGCCGGCCCGCGCGCGTGGTTTCGACATCGGTGTCGAACGCCGCCAGCGCCTGCCCGTCGCTCTGCGCGAAGGCCGGCGGCGTCAATGCCGCCTTGAGCGGCTGACCCGTCATCGCCCGCTCTGACATGTTGAGCAATTGCTCGGCCTCCGGGTTGGCGCGCGTAATCGTGCCGTCGGGCGCTACCGTCAGAATGGCAACCGGCAGCGCGGCGAGCCACTCGTCCGCGCCGGGCTGTCCGTGGCCGTGCGGATCAGGCCGCGACACGCGTGCGCCAGGGCGCATAGAATTCGGCGAGCATCGCCTTGACCACCTTGGGGTCGGGCTCCTGGTTGACGCGGTTGCGGAACTCGGCCGAGCCGTGGAGCCCGCGCGTGTACCAGCCGATATGCTTTCGCGCCATGTTGACGCCGGTCTCGATGCCGTAATGGTCGAGCATCGCGTCATAATGCTCTACGATCGCCTGATATTGCTCGTCGAGACTGGGATCGGCGACGCGCCGCCCCTCGCCGAACCATGCCATCATCTGGCCCAGCAGCCAGGGTTTGCCATAGGCACCACGCCCCACCATCACGCCGTCCGCGCCCGACTGCGTCAGCGCCGTCTCGGCATCGTCGATCGAGCAGATGTCGCCATTGACGAGCACCGGCACGCTCACCGCTTCCTTCACCCGCCGCACGAACCCCCAATCGGCAGAGCCCTTGTAGAGCTGGCACCGCGTGCGGCCGTGAATCGTGATCATCTTGACGCCGATATCCTCGGCGATCCGCGCGAGTTCGGGCGCGTTGAGGCTGTCATGGTCCCAGCCCATCCGCGTCTTCAGCGTCACCGGCACATCGACGGCTTTCACCACTGCCTCAATGATATCGGAAGCAAGCTTCAGGTCACGCATCAATGCCGAGCCGGCCCAGCCGTTGACGATCTTGCGCACCGGACAGCCCATATTGATATCGACGATGGCCGCACCCTTGTCGGCGGCGAGCTTGGCGGCCTCGCCCATCTCGTAGGCGGTGCAGCCGACGAGCTGCATCGACACCGGCTCTTCGAGCGGATGCCACGCTGCCTTCTGGATCGATTGCCGCGTGTCGCGGATCGCGGCCTGGCTGGCGATCATCTCGGTGACGTTGAGCCCCGAACCATAGCGCCGCACGAGCGTACGGAACGGCATATCGGTCACGCCGGTCATCGGCGCGAGCACCACGGGACTGTCGATCCGCACGGGGCCGACCTGGATGGGCGAGAGCTTGGTCATATTGTGCCTGAAAATTGGGCAGCGCTCTACGCGAGACAAGCCCCGCTGGCAAGCCGCGCGCCGTTCCGCTAGGCGGGCGCGATGAGCAGACCACGCACCGTCGCGCTGATCGTCGCCGCCGGCCAGGGCAACCGCATGGGCGGATCGCCCAAGCAATTCATTAAGCTGGGCGGCAAGGCTGTCGTGGCGCACAGCTACCATGCCTTCGCCGTACACCCGGCGATCGATGACGTCATCGTCGTCATCGGCGCGAACCAGGAGGCCGAACTCGCCAAGGCCATCGGCGAAGTACGCCATGTGACCGGGGGCGCGACCCGTCGAGCATCGGTGTTGAAGGGTCTCGAAGCGCTCGCGGCCGACCCTCCGGTGCGCGTCCTTATCCACGATGCAGCGCGACCGTTCGTCCCGGATGCGGTAATCGATCGGCTATTGACCAAACTCGACAGTGGTGAAGGCGCAATCCCTGCCCTGCCCGTCGCCGACACGCTGGTGCGCTATGACGGCATGATGGGCGACACGGTCGATCGCACCGACCTGTTCGGCGTGCAGACGCCGCAGGCATTCATCTTCGATGCAGTCTTGGCGGCGCATCGTCGCTGGCCGTCAGATATCGATCCGACGGATGATGCCCAGATGGTTCGCGACGCCGGGTATCAGGTCGCCATCGTCGAGGGAGATCGGATGCTCGACAAGCTCACTTACCCTGCCGATTTCGCGGCGGCCGAGGCGCGGATTGCCGGCGGCCGCACGCGATCGGCGATGGGCTATGACGTCCACCGCCTCGTCGCCGGTGAGGAATTATGGCTCGGCGGCGTGCTGATCCCGCACGACAAGGGTTTGAGCGGGCACAGCGACGCCGACGTCGCGCTCCACGCCATCACCGACGCGCTCCTCGGCACGATCGGCGCGGGCGACATCGGCACGCATTTTCCGCCGAGCGATCCCAAGTGGCGCGGCGCCGCATCGGACCAATTCCTCGCGCACGCCGCGAGCCTCGTCGCTGCGCGCGGCGGGACGATCGACTTCATCGACCTGACGCTGGTCTGCGAGGCGCCCAAGATCGGGCCGCACCGAGAGGCGATGCGCGCGCGAATCGCCGCGATCCTTGCGCTCGATCCCGATCAGGTCAGCATCAAGGCGACGACCAGCGAGCGGCTGGGTTTCACCGGCCGCGGCGAAGGCATCGCCGCCCAGGCCATCGCAACCGTGAGAGTACCATGAAGAGAACCTCCTCGATCGCGGCATTTGCCGCCCTCACCGGCCTGACGGCCAATGCGGCGGCCGCGCAGACGCCGTGCGTCACCACGCCCGAGGCGACCTCGATCGCGCTCGTCGCGATGCCCGAGGTGCTGCGCCAGGTCGGCCAGATGTGCGCCGCGCGCGTCCCTGCCGCTTCGCTGCTGCGCCAGACGAGCGGGCCGTTCCTGTCACGCTACCAGGTCGAGGCCGATCGCGCCTGGCCCGCGGCGCGTGTCGCGCTGGGGCGTGTCGCCGGCCCCGACGTCGCGCCGCTGCTGCAATCCGATTTCACCCGCCCTATGCTCGTATCGCTGCTTGCGCCGGCGCTGGTGCAGGTCGTCCAGCCCAAGGATTGCAGCGAGATCGACCGCATCGTCACGCTTGCCCAACCGCTGCCCCCGCGCAACGCCGCGGGTCTTATCGTCGCCACGCTCAAGCTGACGCGTGACAAGCAGGCCGAGTTCGGCAATGCCACGATCGACATTCCGATCTGCCGAGACGACAGGCCCTGATACATGGACACGCTGCTTCCGAGAGAACTGATCGATGCCGCCACGCGCGTCGTCGAGGCCAATCGCGCCGCCGGCCGTCGCATCGCTGTCGCCGAGAGTTGCACCGGCGGGCTGGTCTCTGCGGCGCTAACCGAAGTACCCGGATCGTCGGACGTGTTCGAGTGCGGGATCGTCAGCTATTCGAATGATGTGAAGCTCGATCTTCTCAAAGTGTCGAACGACGTGCTGGAGACGTTCGGCTCGGTGTCGATCGCCGTTGCCTGGAGCATGGCGCAAGGCGCGCTCGAACTATCGTGCGCCGATACTGCGGTCGCGATCACCGGCATCGCCGGGCCGGGCGGCGGCAGCGAGAAGAAGCCGGTCGGCACCGTCGTCTTCGCGCGCGCCGAAAAGGAAGGCGATCCCGCCGAGGTGGTCGCCGATCGCAAGGAGTTCGGCGATTTGGGCCGGGGTGGCGTGCGGCTTCAGGCGGCGCTGTGTGCGCTCGAACTGCTGATGCCCGCCGAGGCGCCGGCCGCACCGTAGAGCTCAGCCGCGCGCGTCTCGAACGCGCCGATCATCTTGCGCAGGGCGCGGTCGAACACCTGCCCCGCGAGCATCTCGAACACCCGGTTCTTGAACGCGAAGTCGACCGAGAAATCGACCAGGCTGCCGCCCTTGCCATCCGGCCGGAACCGCCAGTCGTTGTGAAGATATTTGAGCGGGCCGTCGACGTAATCGACGTGAATTTCGTTCGGCCGCACCTTCTCGACTTTCGAGGTGAAGGTCTCGCGCAGCCCTTTGAACCCGACGATCATGTCCGCGACCATCTGCGTCGCGCTGTTCGATCGCACCCGGATCGCACTCACCCACGGCAGGAACTCGCCATAGCGCGCGACATCGGCGACGAGGTCGAACATCTGCTCCGGCGAATAGGGCAGCGCGCGGGTTTCGCTGTGCTTCGGCATGGCCCGATCCGTCAGCGAGCGGCGGCGGCCAGCTTCGCCTCGCGATTGGCGCGCAGCCGCTCGAAATCGTCGCCGGCATGATAGCTCGATCGCGTCAGCGGCGAGGAGGCGACCAGCAGGAATCCCTTCGCGCGCGCTATCGCGGCATAGGCGTCGAACGCTTGCGGGGTGACGAAATCCATCACTTTGGCGTGGCGCGGCGTCGGCTGAAGATACTGGCCCATCGTCAGGAAATCGATGTCGGCCGAGCGCATGTCATCCATCACCTGGTGCACTTCCAGCCGCTCCTCGCCCAGCCCGAGCATCACGCCCGATTTGGTAAAGATCGACGGATCGTGCTTCTTGACGCTTTCGAGCAGCCTGAGCGATGCATAATAGCGCGCGCCCGGCCGGATCGTCGGATAGAGCCTCGGTACCGTCTCCAGATTGTGGTTGTAGACGTCGGGCCGCGCCGCGACGATCATCTCGACCGCGGCATCGGCCTTGTTGCGGAAATCGGGCGTCAGGATCTCGATCGTGGTCTTGGGCGCAGCCTTGCGGATCGCCTCGATCACACGCACGAACTGCTTCGCCCCGCCATCGGGCAGATCGTCGCGATCGACCGAGGTGATGACGATGTGCGCCAACCCCATCTGCACCGCGACCTCGGCGACATGCTCGGGCTCCAACGGATCGACCGCGCGCGGCATCCCGGTCTTGACGTTGCAGAACGCGCACGCCCGCGTGCAGGTGTCGCCCAGGATCATTACCGTGGCGTGCTTCTTGGTCCAGCACTCGCCGATGTTCGGGCACGCCGCTTCCTCGCACACCGTGGCGAGGTTCTTTTCGCGCATCAGCCGCTTGGTCTCGGCAAAACCGGCGCTGGTCGGCGCCTTGACGCGAATCCAGTCGGGCTTGCGCTGGCGCGGCGGCCGGGCGATCGGGCTCAGTTCGTTCATGTCCGCCAGATAGCGTTTGTCTTCGCGGCTTGCCACCCCTGCCTGCGCCTGCAAAGGGTGCATTCATGACTGACTTTTCCGACCTCGTCGCCGGTTATCGCCGCTTCCGCGACACCGATTACAAGCGCCAGCACGATCGCTGGGCCCAACTCGCCGAGGGCCAGAGCCCGCGTGTGATGGTGATCGCCTGCGCCGACAGCCGCACCGATCCCGCCACCGTGTTCGACGTTTCGCCCGGCGAGATCTTCGTCGTCCGCAACATCGCCGCGCTCGTCCCGCCCTATGAAATCGGCGGCGGCCGCCACGGCGTCTCGGCGGCAATCGAGTTCGCGGTGACGCAGCTCGAAGTGCCGGAGATCGTCGTGATGGGGCATGGCTCGTGCGGCGGCGTCAATGCGTCGCTGACCGGCGTGTTCGACGGCGCCGCGCCCGGCGAAGGCGGGTTCATCGCGCATTGGGTCGACATGCTCAACGACGCGCGCAGCAAGGTCGTCTCCGAGTGCGGCACCGGCTCCGAAGCGAATCGCGCGCTCGAGCTCGAGGCCGTGCGCGTTTCGCTTGCCAACCTCCTCACCTTCCCTTTCGTCGCCGAGCGCGTTTCGTCGGGCAAGCTTGCGCTCCGCGGCGCCTATTTCGCGATCCGCGACGGAGTGATGTGGGTGATGGACGAAACCGGCGCGTTCAATCCCGCCTGACGCCATGACGTCAATCGTCGTCCTCACCGGCGCCGGCATCTCCGCCGAAAGCGGCCTCGCGACCTTCCGCGGCCCCGACGGCTTGTGGGAAGGCCACCGCGTCGAGGACGTCTGCACCCCCGAGGCATTGGCGCGTGACCCGGCAACGGTCCACCGCTTCTACAACGAGCGCCGCGCCGCGCTCGCCCGCGTCGAGCCCAATGCCGCGCACCGCGCGCTCGCCCGGCTCGACGCAGAATGGCCCGGCGATCTCCTGATCGTCACCCAGAATGTCGACGACCTCCATGAACGCGCCGGTGCCCGCCGCCTGATCCACATGCACGGCGAGTTGCTATCAGCGGTTTGTGCTTTATGCGGCGAGCGCATCGAATGGCGCGACCCGCTTCCCCCGGGCAGCGCCTGCGCCGCCTGCGGTAGTCCGGCGCTCCGCCCCGACATCGTCTTTTTCGGCGAGATGCCCTACGCGATGGACCGCATCGAGCGTGCTTTGGCGAGCGCCGACCTGTTCGTTTCGATCGGCACCTCGGGCGCGGTCTATCCCGCCGCCGGCTTCGTCCAGGCCGCGCGCTATGCCGGCGCCCGCACGCTCGAGCTCAATCTCGATCCCTCGGCGGGTAGCGCCTCGTTCGACGAAACCCGCCTCGGCCCGGCGAGCGAGCTGGTCCCAGCTTGGGTCGACGAGCTGCTCGGACCGAACCCCGCCGCCGCTCGTTGATCAGGCACAGGAGACTTTCATGAGCGTAGCGTTCCGTCGCGAGAGCGACGAGGAGCATAAGGAACCACGGTTCGAACTGCCGCTGCCGCCGGGCCCGAACCTGGTCACACCGCGCGGCCTTCGGCTGATCGAAGCCAAGGTTGCCGAACTCGAAGCCGCCATCGCGTCGGCCGAGGGTGAGGCGATCGAACCGCTGCGCCGTGAGCTGCGCTATTGGGTCACGCGGATGACCACCGCCGAAATCGCCCCGTCGCCTGCGGACGGCGAGGCCGGCATCGGCTCGCGCGTCACCATCCGCCTCGCCGGCCGCGAGCGCGTAATCGACGTGGTCGGCGCCGACGAGGCCGATCCCGCGACCGACCGCATCGGTTTCGCCGCTCCGCTCGCCAACGCCCTCCTCGGCGCGATGGCGGGCGAGCGAGTCGATTTTGGCGGCAAGCCCGAGGCGATCGAGGTGGTCGCCGTATCTCCGATCCCCGAGGAGCCGGCATGAGCGAGAAAACTTTCGAACGTCACCGCCAGCCCTGGCGCCAGGACGAAATACAGAAGCTGCATACGCTGGCCAAGAAGGGCATGGCCTTAAAGGCCATCGCCAAGGCACTGACCCGCAGCGAGGAATCGGTGAAGCAGCGTGCCAAGGAAGACGGGCTGAACATCGCCAAACTGCGCTAAATTTCTTCGTCACCCCGGGCTTGACCCGGGGCGAGGCTGCCCTTCTTGGGTAGAAGAAGCCGGACCCCGGCTCAAAGGCCGGGGTGACAGTAAGTTACTCGGAATCCAACCCCAACGCCTTCCGCGCCACCTTCTCCACCTCGGGATCGATCGGCGGCGGCTCCATCGGCACAGCGGCTTCCAATGCATCGGCGACCGTGGTCAGCGCCGCGATCCGCGCCGCTTTCTTGTCGTTGCCGTCAATCACCGTCCACGGCGACGCCTTGGTGTCGGTGTATTTGAACATGTCGTGCATCGCGCGGAGATAATCGTCGCGTTTCGCCCTATTGCGGTAATCCTCGAGCCCCGTTTTCCAATGCTTCCACGGCTCCTCGAGCCGCGCCTTGAGCCGCCGGTCCTGTTCGGCTTGCGTCACATGGATGAACAGCTTGATCACCGTCGCGCCATTCGCGATCTGCTGCGCCTCGAACGCGTTGATCTCGTCATAGCCGCGCCGCCAATCAGGCTCGGTCGCATAGCCCTCGACGCGTTCGACCAGCACGCGGCCGTACCAGGTCCGATCGAACACCGCGATGTCGCCCGCCTCAGGCAGCCGTTTCCAGAACCGCCAAAGGAAATGATGCGCCAATTCGGGCGGGGTCGGCGCGCTGATCGGCCACACTTCGTAGAAGCGCGGGTCCCATTCGGCGGTCATCCGCTGGATGATCCCGCCCTTCCCCGCCGCGTCCCAACCTTCGAGCGCGATGATCGCCGGCCGCTTGTGCATCGCATGCGCGACCTGAACCCGCTCGAGCCGCTTCTGCAGCTTCTTCAGGTCCTTCTTGTAATGGCCGTCATATTTGTGACCGGATTCGTAGTCGTGCAGATCGATGCTCATGCCTACTCCGTAATGCCGGGCTTGTTCCGGCATCCAACGCGCAACGAACACAAACGTCTCGTTGGTTTGCGTCAGGTTGGAGCCCGGACCAAGTCCGGGGTGACGGCAAGTGTCAGCCTGCCCGCGGCGAAACCACCGCGTCGACGTCGGCCTTGGCCGGCTTTGCCTGCGGCTCGATCACCCGGATCGAAAGCTCGCGGAGCTGCTTCATGCTCGCCGTCGAGGGCGCCCCCATCAGCAGATCCTCGGCGCGCTGGTTCATCGGGAACAGCGTGATCTCGCGCAGGTTGACCGCCCCGCACAGCAGCATGACGATGCGGTCGACGCCCGCGGCCATCCCACCATGCGGCGGCGCGCCGTACTGGAACGCGCGGTACAGCCCCCCGAAGCGCTCCTCGACATCAGCCTTACTGAGCCCAACCAGCTCGAACGCCTTGACCATCGTCTCGGGCGATTCGTTGCGGATCGAGCCCGAAGCAATCTCGAACCCGTTGCAGACCATGTCGTACTGGAACGCCTTGAGCGCTAGCGGATCGTCGCCGTTCAACGCCTCCAGGCCACCCTGCGGCATCGAGAACGGGTTGTGCGCGAAATCGATCTTCTTCTCGTCCTCGTCATATTCGTAGAACGGGAAATCGACGATCCAGCACAGCTCGAACCGATCCTTGTCGATCAGGTCAAGCTGCTCGCCGGTGCGCACGCGCGCCAGCCCGGCGAGCTTCGCCGCCTGCGCTTCCTTGCCGGCGGCGAAGAACACGCCGTCGTTCGGGCCGAGGCCGAGCGCGGCGATCAGCTTCGCGGTCGCCTCGGGGCCATGGTTCTTGGCGATCGGCCCGCCCGGTTCGCCGTCCTTGATGTTGATATAACCGAGCCCCGAAAAGCCTTCGGATCGGGCCCAATTGTTCATGTCGTCGAAGAACTTTCGGCTGCCCGCGCCAGCGCCCGGCGCCGGAATCGCGCGGATCACACCGCCGCTTTCGACGATGCCAGCAAAGATGCCGAAGCCCGAGCCGTGGAAATGATCGGTCACGTCGGTGATCACGATCGGGTTGCGCAGATCGGGCTTGTCCGATCCGTATTTCAGCATCGCCTCGCTATACGGAATGCGCGGGAAGCTGCCCGCGGGCGTGACGTGCTTGCCGTCGGCGAACGCCTCGAACACGCCGGCGATCACCGGCTCCATCGTGTTCCACACGTCTTCCTGCGTGACGAAGCTCATCTCTAGGTCGAGCTGGTAGAATTCGCCCGGCAGTCGGTCGGCGCGCGGGTCCTCGTCACGGAAGCACGGGGCAATCTGGAAATAGCGGTCGAACCCGGCGACCATCAGGAGCTGCTTGTACTGCTGCGGCGCCTGCGGCAGCGCGTAGAATTTGCCGGCATGGATGCGGCTCGGCACCAGGAAGTCGCGCGCGCCTTCGGGTGAGGACGCGGTCAGGATCGGCGTCGAATATTCGGTGAAACCCGCATCTTCCATGCGGCGACGCATGTCGGAGATGACCTTGGTCCGCTTGACGATGTTGGCATGCAGGGTCTCGCGGCGCAGATCGAGGAAGCGATAGCGCAGCCGCACGTCCTCGGGATATTCCTGCTCGCCAGCGACCGGCAGCGGCAGCTCGGCAGCGGCCGAGAGCAGCGTCGCGTCCTCGGCGCGGATTTCGACTTCGCCGGTCGGCAGGTTCGGATTGACTGCCTCGGGCGCGCGCTTCGTTACCTTGCCGGTGATCGTCACGACGCTTTCCGGCCGCAGCTTCTCGATCACCGAAAAGACCGGGCCGTCGACCTCGGTGACGATCTGCACCATGCCGTAATGGTCGCGCAGGTCGATGAACACGAGATCGCCGTGATCGCGCTTGCGATGGACCCAGCCCGAGACGCGGACCGTCTCGCCGGTGTGCTCGGCGCGAAGCTGGCCGCAAGTGTGGGTGCGATAGGCGTGCATGACGTAATCTCTGATTGCGTCACCCCAGCGCAGGCTGAGGTCTCAAGCCGCTTGCTTAATGCCGGCGGCGAGAAACCCCCGCTCGCCTTGGGGCGACGGGTGAATTTCGAGCGCCGCGCTTCCCTTGCAACTGGCGCTTTGTCAACCCGGCTGGCGCTCGCTATGGAGCCGCGATGCACATCCATGACCTAATCGAGGACTCGGCAACCCTCGCCAATCTCTGCATCCGCCTCGCCGACTCGCCGTTCGTCTGCGTCGATACCGAGTTCATGCGAGAGAACACTTTCTGGCCCGAGCTTTGCCTGATCCAGATCGCCGATCAGCACGAAGCCGCTGCTATCGATCCGCTGGCGCCGGGGATCGACCTCACCCCGCTGCTCGACCTGCTGACCAAAAATGAAGAGGTGCTCAAGGTCTTCCACGCCGGCGGCCAGGACCTCGAGATCGTCTACAATCTCACCGGCACGACGCCGCATCCGCTGTTCGACACGCAGATCGCGGCGATGGCGCTGGGGCAAGGCGAACAGGTCGGCTACGGCAACCTCGTCGATGCGTGGCTCGGCATCGCGGTCGACAAGGGCGCGCGCTTCACCGATTGGTCGCGCCGCCCGCTCGACAAGCGCCAGATCGATTACGCGATCGCCGACGTGACGCACCTCGCGGAAATCTTCCCCAAGATGCTCAACCGGCTCAAGAAGACCGGCCGCGGCGCGTGGCTCGACCAGGAGATGGAACGCATCGCCGATCCGGCCAATTACGCCAACGATCCCGATCAGGCGTGGAAGCGTGTCCGCATCCCTGGCCGCAAGCCCGAAGTGCTCGGCCGGCTGAAGGCTCTCGCC
Organism: Sphingomonas sp.; assembly: GCA_051954635.1. GTDB lineage: Bacteria > Pseudomonadota > Alphaproteobacteria > Sphingomonadales > Sphingomonadaceae > Sphingomonas. The sequence continues at coordinate 29,963 of JBQCHO010000120.1, forward strand.
CGCTGGCGCGAGTTCGAGGCGCAGGGCAAGAACCTACCGCGCGGCCGCATCATGAAGGACGAGACGCTCGCTGACTTGGCGGGCTCGCCACCCAAGAAGCAGGCGGATCTCGCGCGTGTCCGCGGCCTGTCCGGCGCGTGGGCGGGCAACGATATCGGCGGGCGGCTGATGGCGGCGCTTGCCGACGCGGAGCCGCTTTCGCCCGACGAACTGCCGGCGCGCGACGATCGCAAGCCCGGGCTCGGCAAGGAAGGCGCCTTGGTCGCCGACCTTCTCAAGCTGCTTCTCAAGATTCGTGCACGAGAGATTGATGTTGCGCCCAAATTACTTGCTCGAAGCGACGATCTCGAAGCGCTCGCCGCGGGCAAACGCGAGGGGCTGCCGATCCTCGAAGGCTGGCGCTACAACGAATTCGGCCACGACGCGCTCGACCTGGTCGAAGGCCGGCTCGGCTTCGCGGTGATGAACGGCAAACTCAAGATGAGCCGGATCGAGGCATGATCCGTCTGCTGTCGCTGGCCCTCTTGCTCGGCGCCTGTGCCGCTAGCCCGTCGCCCCAAGCGATCGGCAGCACCGGCCATGTCTGCAAAGCAGACGGGCTCGATGATCTGATCGGCAAGCCGGGCTCCGGCGACCTCGCCGCCGAAGCGCTCAAGCGCTCGGGCGCCGCCACCTTGCGATGGATTCAACCCGGCATGGCGGTGACGATGGACTTCCGTCAGGATCGGCTCGACATCCACCTCGACGACAAGAACGCCGTAACCCGGATCACCTGCGGCTGACCTGTCAGTCGAGCACCAGCCGCGCTTCGCCGCCGAGCATCGTTGCCAGCGACTTGTGCCGTCGCTCCACGGTTTCGCCGTAGAGCGCGGCATCGGCCTTGGCCAAGGTCAGCGTGATTGCCTTGCCGCTGCGCCCCAATCGAGCGCGCTTGAGCGGTGCGGCGACGCCGCCGCTCATCCGCTGTCCCAGGCGAATCGCCAGTCCCCAGGCCGCGGCGCGACGCAGGTCGCGCTCGTCCGCGAGGCTGACGAGCGGCGCCGGCGATCCCGTCCCGCCGCCGAGCCCGGTGAACAGCGCCTGCGCGACCAGCGCCCGCCCGCGCGCGTCGATCGCCACCCAATTGCCGTGCAGCCCGACATCGAGCCCGCGCTCGGCGCGAAACTCGGGATTGGCATGCCACCCGACATCGGCAAGCAAGCACGCGGCATGGCGCAGCCGTGCGAAATCAGCGCTGTCGTCCTCGAAGAGCGGCGCGATCCAGCGGTCGAGCAGGTCGCCATGCTCTGCGAACCGACCCAGCCGTCGCCCTTCGTCGCGAGTCGCGACGATCAGCGGGTCCTGCGCGCGCGTTTCCTCGTCGAGCGCCCCATACAGCAGGCCTTCGCGCAGACCGTAGGCGGAAACGATCGTCGTCGCGCTTCCCAGGTGTCGCGAAACGCTGCCGAGCACCGCCGCAGCGTCGCCCAGCGTCGGAATGCGTGCGCTCGACAGATCGGGCACCTCGCGCAGCCGCGCCTTGTCCAGATGCGCGATCGCCCGCGCCAGTCGCGAAATCGTCGGCGCCGGCATCTCGTAATGGTGCGCGATCGGCAGCTCGTAACCGGTCAGATGCATGTCGAGCCGCGCCAGCGACCGCCATGACCCGCCGACCAGATAGAACGGCTTCTCCGCCCCTGCTCCCTCCCAGCCCGATTTGCGCAGAAGCTTGAGGACGTGCCGGTCGAGTGCGCTCTTGCCCTTGGCGCGGATCGCGCCCACGCGCAGCACGCCGAGGGGGAACGAGATACGCTCGCCGACCTGCCCGTCCCTGACGCGCACCAGTTCCAGGCTGCCGCCGCCGAGGTCGCCGACGATCCCGTCGGCATCGGGAATGCCCGACAAGACGCCGCGCCCCGACGCCAGCGCCTCTTCGTCACCCGATAGAAGTTCGACGTCGAGCCCGATCCCCTCGGCATGCGCGATCAGCGCACTGCCGTTGCTCGCATCGCGCACCGCCGCGGTGGCGACGGTGCGGATGTCGCCGACCTCCATTGCGCGCGCCAACGCGGCAAATCGCGCCAGCGCACCCTGCGCCCGTGCCATCGCTTCGGCGTCGATCGCCCCCGTCGCCGCGACGCCGCGGCCGAGCCCGGCCATCACCTTTTCGTTGAACAGGATCGAGGGTAACCGCGCCGGACCCTGATAGACGACGAGGCGGATCGAGTTCGATCCGATGTCGATGATCGCGGTGCGGGGCTGCGCGTCGATCGCCGTGCGCGCCTGTCGGAACAATGATGCCACGCGGGTCAGCGCCGCCGCCGGAGCGACAATTTGGGCACCGATTCGCTCGCCGCGAGCGCCGCGCCGCGTCCCGAAAGCGATGGGTTGGTCATGAAATAGCGATGCAGGTTAAACGGCCGATCGCCGGGCACGTCGCGCACGTAACGGCCATCGGACTGCAACTCCCAGCTTTGTTCGTTGTCGAGCAGGTTGGCGACCATCACCTGATCGAGAATCTGGTCATGCACGGTCGGGTTCTCGATCGGGAGCATATACTCGACGCGGCGGTCGAAGTTCCGCGGCATCCAGTCAGCCGAGGAGATGAACACCTTCGCGCCGTCATTGGGCAGCGCCTTGCCGCCCCCGAACGCGCAGATGCGGCTGTGCTCCAGGAACCGCCCGATCACCGATTTGACGCGGATATGCTCGGACATGCCCGGCACGCCCGGCCGCAGGCAGCAGATGCCGCGCACGATCAAGTCGATCTCGACCCCGGCGTTCGACGCCTCGTACAGCTTCTCGATCACCGCCGGATCGACCAGCGAGTTCATCTTCGCCCAGATCGCCGCGGGCTTGCCACCTTGCGCGTTGGCGATCTCGCCGTCGATCATCTCGACCAGGGTCGAGCGCAGGTCGCGCGGCGACATGCTGATCAGGTCGAGATGTTGCGGCTCGACATAGCCGGTGATGTAATTGAACACATGCGCCGCATCGGCGCCGATCCGCGGATCGGCGGTGAAGAAGCTGAGATCGGTATAAATTCGCGCTGTGATCGGGTGGTAATTGCCCGTCCCGAAGTGACAATAGGTGCGATATTCGCTCCCTTCGCGCCGCACGACCATCGAAATCTTGGCGTGCGTCTTCCAGTCGATGAAGCCGTACACCACCTGGACGCCGGCGCGTTCCAGCGCGTTGGCCCAGAGCAGATTCTGTTCCTCGTCGAACCGCGCCTTCAATTCGACCACCGCCGTCACCGACTTGCCGGCTTCCGCTGCATTGATCAGCGCGTTGATCACCGCCGGCTGCTTGCCGGCGCGATACAGCGTCTGCTTGATCGCGACGACGTCGGGATCGTTCGCCGCCTGACGCAGGAAGGCGAGCACGACGTCGAACGTCTCATAAGGGTGGTGGACGACGATGTCCTTCGACCGGATCGCCGCGAAGCAATCTCCACCAAATTCCCGGATGCGTTCGGGAAAGCGCGGCGAATAAGGCGAGAACTTCAGGTCCGGCCGGTCTTCCTCGACCAGCAGTTCAAGGTCGCTGACGCCGAGAAACGCCGCGCTTTCGGTGATGATCGCATCACCCCCGCCGAGTTCCTCCTTGAGCAGCACGCCGAGTTCGTCGTGCATCCCCGTTTCGAGGTCGAGCCGGATCACCCGCCCCCGCCGCCGCCGTTTGATCGCGTTGGCGAAGTAGCGGACCAGGTCCTCGGCCTCTTCCTCGATTTCGATATCGCTGTCGCGCAGCAACCGGAACGCCGCGCAGCCCTTCACGCGATAGCCGGGGAAAATCATGCCCGAAAAATGCTTGAGCAGCGTCTCCATCGCGACATAGCGCCCCGCCTTGCCCGGCAGCCGCACGAAGCGCGGCGCGGTGCCCGGCAGCAGCACGACCTCGCGGATCGGCTCGCCGTCCGACAGGCGGACGAGGTCGAAGATCAGACTCGACCCGCGATTGGGCAGGAACGGAAACGGATGCGCCGGATCGAGCGCCTGCGGTGTGAGGATCGGAAAGATCTGCGCACGGAAATGGCCTTCCAGCCACGCTTCGTCCTCGCCTTCGATATCGCCGCCGTCGAGCACCGCGATGCCCGCTTCGGCGAGATCGTCGCGCAGCGAGACCCACACTTGCTGCTGCGCCTGCATCAGCCGGTCGGCTTCGAGCGCGATGTCGCGCAACTGCTCGCTCGGCGTGCGCCCGTCGACCGACTTGCGCTGGACGTTTTGCAGCTGCTGGCCCTTCAGCCCGGCGACGCGGACCATGAAGAACTCGTCGAGGTTCGACCCCGAAATCGACAGGAAGCGCAGCCGTTCGAGCAGCGGATGCGCCGGGTTGAGCGCCTCTTCGAGCACCCGCCGATTGAACGCCAGCCACGATAGCTCGCGGTTGAAATAGCGCTCGCCGCTATCCTCGCCGACGAACGGATCGTCGTCGTCGAAGATCGGCAGATGGGCGGGGCGGGTCATTTCGCATCAACCTTGCTGGCCGGTTCGGCGATCAACGCGGCCGCGGCCAGTGTGGCGCGGGCGAGCGGGATCGACAAGCGCTTGCGCCCTTCGAGGACTTCCTGGTCGAGCACATCGACGGCGCGCATGACAGCAATATGACTGCGCTCGACCCGCGTGATCAACCAGTCGATCAGGTCAGGCCGCGCATCGAGCCCGCGCTTGATGAATTGCCGCTCGAACAGTGCGCGCATCAGCACATCGTCGGGCGGCCCGAGTTCGAGCACCGAGGTCGCCGTCAGCCGCGAGCGCAAATCGGGGAGCTTCACCGCCCACTCGGGCGGCGCGGCGTCGGCCACGATCAGCAGCGGGTGGCGTTCGGCCTGTGCGCGGTTCCAGGCGTGGAAGATCGCTGCTTCGCTCTGACGCTCGGCATCGTCGATGATCGTGCCGCCGCTCTTGCCGGCGAAAATTCGCGCCAGCAGGCTGCGCCCCGATTTGCGCGGGCCGACCAGCAGCGCCGCCATCACCGGCCACGCTCCCCAATGTTCGAGACCGTGGACCGCTCGCGCGTTCGAGTCGCTGACCAGGAATTCGTCGTCGCGCGGGTCCGCCGGCCATTCGAACGGCAGGGCGAACTGGCTCATCCCGCTTTCTGTCCGGTCGACGGGGGCGGCGCGGCGGCGCGGCGGATACGCAGCACGCCGGGCCCGCTCTGAACCTGATAGCCGCGTGCCTGTAGCTGCGCAGCGAGCGCACCCTGGTCGCCCGTGAACGACACGCGCATCACCGAAACGCCGCCCATCGCCAGGCTGCTCGTCACCGCCGAACTGACGCCGGGGATCGCCCGCAGCGCCGCTTCCCCGGCATTGACCGCGGCGGCATCGGGGGTGTCGAACTGGATGTCGATCGCCGTCCCTTGGGCCGCGGTCGCCGCGGCAGCAGCTGCCGCCGCCTGCGCGTCGAGATCGGGCAACGTCGCGGTCGGTGTCGGCGTTGGCGTCGGGGTCGGCTGGTAAGCCAGGCCCGGATCGGTGCGCAGGATGCCGCCCTTCAAGGCGTCCTGATAAATCGAATCGAGCCGCGCGACACCGGCATCTAGCAGCGCATCGATCCCGTCGGCACTCGCGACGCGCAACGTTGCGCTCCCCGCCAATCGGTTGTCGGGACCGTAGCGCGCCTCGAAATAGCCGATGATCGGCCCGCCGGGATATTGCCGCGCCAGCCGCACGCTCGGGATCAGCACGTCCGACGCGCCATATTGATCGAGCACCGCCTTCCACCAGCCGCGCCCCGGCCGCCCTGCCTGCCCGGCGTTGAGCAACAGCGAATCGGGCCCAGTGCCGGTCGGTCGAACGTAATCGATCGCCGAATTGCCGGTGCGGAACCGCGCCCAGGCCTGGCGCCAGGCAGTTTCCTGCTCGAACGCCTCGCCGACACCGCCGGTCCATTCAATCGGCAGCACCACCATCGGCGGCGATCGGAACCCACCACCTGACACGCCTAGCATCGGCCCGGCCCGCGCGCGACTGAACGTCACGCCAAGCCGCGCGACGTACCGATTCGGCCCGATATTCTCGTCTTCGACAACGATCGCGGAGACCAGCCCGTTGAGCGTCGCGTCGGAGACCAGCGCGCCGCTCTGCCCGAGCCGCTTCGAAAGCATCTGCCACGCCTTGCGCTGCGCCAGCCGCCAGCCCGCTTCCCGCGCTTCCTGCGATGTCTTGCCGGTGACGTCGACGGTGACGCCATCGACCTCGAAGCTGCCCGAATCGTCGATCGGTGCGACCGGCGCGGCGGTCTCGACCTGGCCGAGCACGACGCCCGCGCTGCCGATTGCAATCAGACCGGCCAGCGGGGTCAATACGCGCGTGAGACGAAAACGGGTCATGGTGCGCGTCCTTTTGGCGAAGCAGGCGTGGAAATCCAAGCGCGATGTGGCTAAGCGAGCCTGCAAATCTTTCCGTTCGTGCTGAGCTTGTCGAAGCACCGTTCTTTTTGTCGAGCCCCAAGCGAAGAGCGGCCCTTCGACAAGCTCAGGGCGAACGGGGATAAAACGCCGCCAAATGTGAGCCGTCGCGCATGACCGAATCCTCCTCCTACACCTATGCCGATGCCGGCGTCTCGATCGCGGCGGGCAATGCTTTGGTCAAGGCGATCGGCCCACTCGCCAAGGCGACGCGCCGCCCCGGCGCCGATGCCGATCTCGGCGGATTCGGCGGGTTCTTCGACCTCAAGGCGGCCGGGTTCAGCGATCCGCTGCTCGTCGCCGCCAATGACGGCGTCGGCACCAAGCTCAAGCTCGCGATCGACAGCGGCCGTCACGACGGCGTCGGCATTGATCTCGTCGCGATGTGCGCCAACGACCTCATCGTCCAGGGCGCCGAGCCGCTGTTCTTCCTCGATTATTACGCGACCGGGAAGCTCGACAACGCGGTGGCGACCCGCGTCGTCGCGGGAATCGCCGAGGGCTGTCGCCAGGCCGGCTGCGCGCTGATCGGCGGCGAGACCGCGGAAATGCCCGGCATGTATGCGGCCGACGATTATGATCTTGCCGGCTTCTGCGTCGGCGCCGTCGAGCGCGACCGGGTGTTGACCGGCAAGGACATCGCCCCCGGCGACGTCATTCTCGGCCTGGCGTCATCGGGCGTCCATTCGAACGGCTTCTCGCTTGTCCGCCGCCTCGCCGCCGACAAGGGCTGGAAGCTCGACCGCCCGGCGCTGTTCGATCAGGACGTCCTGCTGATCGACGCGCTCATGGCCCCCACCCGCATTTACGTGAAGAGCCTGCTCCCGCTGCTACGCGAGCGCCGCATCAAGGGCCTCGCCCACATCACCGGCGGCGGGTTGCTCGAAAACATCCCGCGGGTCCTGCCCGAGGGAACCCACGCCCGCATCGACGCCGATGCGTGGAACCAATCGCGTCTTATGGCCTTCCTCCAAGCCCAGGGCGCGATCGAACCCGAGGAAATGGCGCGTACCTTCAACTGCGGCATCGGCATGGCCGTGATCGTCGCGGCCGATGTGGCCGAGGACGTGGCATGGGCTCTCCGCGAAGCCGGCGAACAGGTCGAAACCATCGGCACCGTCGAACCCGGCTCGCGCGGCTGCACCGTCACCGGCTCGGCCGGCACCTGGAGCGCCCGCGATGCCTGGACGGCGACGCACAACGCATGACCTCCCTTTCAAAAACTGCCTCCCCGGGGGAGGGCGGGGCCCCCGTGGGGACGCGGGCCCTGTTTTGAGGGGCGCGCCCGCACTACAGCGGGCCCCCCGGGGGGCCCGCCCCCGCCCGGGGGGGGATGGGGAGGAA
>JBQCHO010000121.1:0-13330 GCA_051954635.1 Sphingomonas sp.
GAGTCCAGCGCGGCGAGGAGACGATCGATGTCGGCCCGCGTCCCGGCATTTCCCCCTCCGATGCCGCGCGCCTCGTTCCCGCGCTCACCCCACCGTCGTGATTCTTTCGCAATGCTGACATCCGAATTCAGCCTCGGCTCACCGCGCGTCTTGCACAACCGGCCCATGATGACGCGGGCGCCGTGCCTGCGTCGAGGAGACGAATGACATGCGCATATCATTTCTAGCCGCGCTGGCCGCGGCCACTGCGCTGATCCCCGCCGCCGCGCAGGCCCAAAATCAGGACCGCGGCGGTTGGCAACATGGCGGTGACCGCGGTAATCACGGCGATCGTGGCGACCGTGGCAATCGCGGCGGCCAAGCCGAAGCTCGCCCCGCCGCCCCGGCGCGTCCCCAGTATAACGGGTCGGCCAACGCTCGGCCCGAGGTCCGTCCGCAATTCCCGTCGCGGCCGCAGGCGGGGCAATATGCGCGGCCCGATCGTCCGAACGTAAACCGCGGCTTCGATCGCCCGACCGCCGATCGTCCGGCACAGGCGCGCCCCAACGGCAATTGGCATGCCCAGGCTGGCGGCTCGCATTACGGCGATCGACCGGACCACAACGACGGCAACCGCGGCCAACGGACCGACGGTCAGTGGAATCGTGGTCAGCAGACCGATGGTCAGTGGAACCGGGATCGCGGCAACGACCGGGGCGGCAACTGGAACCGTGACGGCAGAAACGATCGCAACGGCAACTGGAACCGTGATCGCGGCAACGATCATGGCGGCAATTGGAACCGCGGCGATCGCGGCTGGCGCGGCGATCAGGGACGCTTCGACCACAATTGGCGGCGCAACGATCGCTACGACTGGCGCGACTACCGCGTCCGCAACCGCAGCGCGTTCCACCTGCCGCGCTATTATGCGCCCTATGGCTGGGACTACGGCTACCGCCGGTTCGGCATCGGCTTCCGGCTTGATTCGATCCTGTTCGGTTCGAACTACTGGATTTCCGATCCGTACTATTACCGCCTGCCGCCGGCCTATGGTCCGTATCGCTGGGTGCGCTATTACAACGACGCGCTGCTCGTCGATATCGACACCGGCGAGGTGGTCGACGTAGTCTACGACATCTTCTGGTGATCGAGCTCGGCCCGGTGGCGCCCCCCACCGGGCCTTGCCTTTTGCGCCGCCACGCGCACATTCGCACCGTTATGGGATTCCTCACCAGCAAACCGCACTCGCCCGTCCTCCAGCGCAAACGCATTGGGGAAGCCGTCACCAAGCATCTCGACGCCAACGATCGCATCAAGCGCGTCGAAACCGACGCCGCACAGCTTTATTATTGCCAAGACTATCTCGACGCCGCCCAATGCGCGTCGCTGATCGAGGTGATCGACGCCAACCGCCGTCCGTCGACGCTGCTCACCTCGGCCTATGAGGCGGAGTTCCGTACATCGGAGAGCTGCGACATGGATCGCTGGGCGCCCGGCATCCGCCCGATCGATGAAGGCCTTGCCCGGCTGCTCGGCGTGGCGCCCGAACATGGCGAGACGATGCAGGGCCAGCGCTACGCCCCCGGCCAGCAATTCCGCGCGCACCACGATTATTTCCACGAGACCGAGGAATATTGGCAGCGCGTCAAGCACGAGGGCGGCCAGCGCACCTGGACCGCGATGATCTACCTGAACGATGTCGAGGCCGGCGGCGCGACCTGGTTCCCCCAAGCCGGCGCGCGTTTCCGCCCGAAGCGCGGGTTGCTGCTGATCTGGAACAACATGGCACCCGACGGCAAGGCCAACCCGGCGACCCTTCACGAGGGCATGCCCGTCGAAAAGGGCGTCAAATACATCATCACGAAATGGTTTCGCGAGGGCCGCTGGATTCGCTGATCCGCGCGCGCGGCGAGCCCCAAAAGAACAAACCCCCGCCGGCTCGAATGAGCTGGCGGGGGATGTTGGCGCGCCCGGAACGATTCGAACGTCCGACCCTCAGATTCGTAGTCTGATGCTCTATCCAGCTGAGCTACGGGCGCTTGGGAGTGGCGTCTGTAGAAGCGGATTCGCGCGAACGCAACCCCGTTGCGCGGATTGTTTGCGCCGCATAGACCAGCGCTCATGCGACGCCCCATGGCCCTCCTGCCGCTCGCCCTTCTGTCCCTCGCGTCGTGCGCGTCGCAGGGCGGGGATTTCCCATCGCTGGCGCCGCGCCCGATCGAGCAGATGGGCGACACCGTGCCCGACCGGCCGACGCCGGCGGCGACCCCCGATGCCGGGCTCGACGCGCAGATCGCCGACTTCGCCAAGCAGCTCGACGCTGCCGATCAGGCTTTCTCCCCGGCTGCCGGCAAGGCGAGCAACTTGGTGGCCGCTGCGCGCAATGCCGGCGTTGGCAGCACCGCATGGCTCGACGCGCAGACCGCGCTCGCCGATCTCGACGGCATCCGCGCCGAATCGACCGCGGCGATGAGCGCGCTCGACGAACTGTCGATCGCCCGAGCGAGCAAGCTGGAGCCGGCCTATCCCGGGCTCGAATCGCTTCACGAGAAGGGCGAGGCGCAGGTTTCCGCCGAGAGCAACACAATCGCCGGCCTCCAGAAGCAGCTTCCCGGTAGCTGAAACTCAATTCGGCCGGGCGATCCGATAGAGGATGTGCCGCTTTAACGGGCTGCCGTCGGGAACGTCGGGATGGTCGAAATCACCGCCTTCGACGCGCGTCATGCCCAGCCGTTCCATCAGCCTCCAACTGCGACGGTTGTCGAGCACGGTGATCGCCGCGATGCTCGGCACGTCGAGATTGGCCCAGGCCCAATCGAGACAGGCCGCGGCAGCCTCGCGCGCATAACCATGCCCCCAATAGGAGCTGCCCAACCGCCAGCCGATCTCGATCTCGCCGACGATCGGCGGCTTGGCGGGGAGCAGCCCGCAAAAGCCGAGTAGCGCGCTGTCCTCGCGCCGCTCGGCCGCCCAGAAGCAGAAGCCGTTCGTCGCCTGGCTGGCGATCATGCGGTCGATCGCCGCGTCGGTCTCGGCGCGCGGCTGCAGCGGGCCGAGATAGCGCATCACCTCCCGATCCCGGCAGATCGCGTGGTAAGCGGCGCGGTCGCCGTCGCGCCACGGTCGGACAACCAGCCGCGGCGTCTCGATCATGCCGGCCGCGCGATCGTGTAGACGATCATCGCGCCATCGGAATCGTCGGCCTCGAACTTGGGATGATGAAAATCGAGTTCGGGCGCGCGCGCCATGCCGAGCCGGCGCATCAGCCCCCAGGACCGCGTGTTGCCTGCGGAGGTCCATGCAGCAACGCGCGGCGCATTGGTATTGGCCCAAGACCAGGAGAGGCTCGCCGCGGCAGCCTCGCGCGCGACGCCGGTGCCCCAATGCGCTTCGGCGATGCGCCAGCCGATTTCGAGCTCGCCGTAAACCGGCAGGTCCTCGTAGCTGCGCTGCACGCGCACGCCGCAGATCCCGGCGAGCACGCCGTCCGTCTTCGTCTCGACTGCCCACATCGAGCAGCCGTCGCGGTCCTGCGCTTCGATCATCATGTCGATCAGCGCGTCGATCGCCTCGCGCGGCGCGACGCCGCCAAAATGCGTCATCATCGCCGGCGTGTTGATGATGTCGTGAAACGCAGGCTTGTCCTCCTCGCGCCACGGGCGGAGGATCAGGCGCTCGGTCTCGATCACGCGCCCAGCAGCCGCGCCGCGTGCGCCGCGTGATAGGTCAGCACACCCAAGCATCCCGCACGCTTGAACGCCAGCAGCGTCTCCAGCACCAGCGCGTCGCGCTCGCCTGCCCCGGCGGCGGCAGCAGCCTCGATCATCGCATATTCGCCCGAGACTTGATACGCGAACACAGGTACTTCAAAGCGATCCTTCACGCGGCAGATGATATCGAGATAGGGCAGCCCAGGCTTGACCATCACGCTGTCAGCGCCCTCGTCGAGATCGAGCTCGACCTCGCGCAGCGCCTCCTGCCAGTTCGCGCCGTCCATCTGATAGGTCTTCTTGTCGCCCTTCAGGAGCCCGCGGCTGCCGACTGCATCGCGGAACGGGCCGTAGAAGCCGCTGGCATATTTAGCGGCGTAGGACATTATCTGGACGTTGATGTGGCCCTCGCTCTCCAGCGCCTCGCGGATCAGCCCGACGCGGCCATCCATCATGTCCGACGGCGCAATGATGTCCGCACCCGCGCGCGCCTGGTTGAGCGCCTGGCCGACCAGCATTTCGGCGGTCGCGTCGTTGACGACATAGCCCGCATCGTCGAGCAGCCCGTCATGGCCGTGGCTGGTATAGGGATCGAGCGCGACGTCGGTCAGCACGCCCAACTCTGGCACGGTGTCCTTCAGGGCCTGGATCGCCTGGCACATCAGATTGTCGGGATTGAGCGCCTCGCGCCCGTCATCGGTCCGGCGTTCGGGCTGCGTATAGGGGAACAGCGCGATGCACGGGATGCCGAGATCGCGCGCCTCGCGGCCACGCGCGACGATGCCGTCGACCGACCAGCGCGACACGCCGGGCAGGCTCGCGACCGGCTGCTCGACGCCATCGCCCTCGACGACGAACAGCGGCCAGATCAGGTCGGCCGGGGTCAGCACGGTTTCGGCATGGAGGCGGCGGCTCCACGCGGAGGCACGCGTGCGGCGGAGGCGGAGGGCGGGATAGCGGCTCATGGTCATTCATTGGGACTCAAGCGGCGGTGGTGCAAGGCTCTCGATGAAGGTGGCCCACGGCCGCCTCCGTTCGCACTGAGCCTGTCGAAGGACGGGTTGGTTGACGCCCTTCGACAAGCTCAGGGCGAACGGAACTAACGTGCCCGGTTCAGGATAAGACGCTAAGCGTCGCTGCGGGGTGCAACAGGAGCAGGCATGACCATCGAATCGGCGGCGATGATCGTCAACGCACAGTCGCGCAAGGGGCAGGCTCAGTTCGACCGCGCCTGCGCTGCGCTGAAAGGCTTACCCTACACCGTCGATGCCCACCCAGTGCGCGATCCTGCGCAGCTCGACGCGACGGTAAAGAACGTGCTCGCCAAGAAGCCCGATCTGCTGATCCTCGGCGGCGGCGACGGGACGATCAGCGGGCTGGTCGATCATCTGGTCGGCACTGAGACTGCGCTCGGCGTGCTGCCGCTCGGCACCGCCAACAGCTTCGCGCGGACGCTCGGCATCCCGCTCGATCTGGAGGGCGCGGTTGAGGTGATCCGCACCGGGCGGCTCAAGCGGATCGATCTCGGCATGATCGACGGCGACTATTTCGCCAATTGCGCCGCGATCGGGATCAGCCCGCAGATCGCCGAGACGGTGCCGCACAAGCTCAAGCGCTATCTCGGCCGCGCCGGCTATCTCGGCTGGGCGGCGCTGCAATATGCCAGGTTCAAGCCGTTCACGCTGATCGTCGACGACGGCGGCGAGTTGAAGCGCTTGACCGCGCTGGAGGTCCGCATCTCGAACGGCCGCTTTCAGGGAGGCACCGAACTGGTCGACGCCGCGCGGGTCGATTCAGGCGAGATCGTCGTTCAGGCGGTCACCGGTCATTTCAAGCGCCGCCTGCTCAAGAATTGGGGCGCGAGCGTGATGCGGCTCGATGCGCGGCACGACGATACGGTCGACTTCAAGGGCAAGTCGCTCAAGATTTCAACCGAACCGCCGCTTCCGATCTCGATCGACGGCGAGGTGCTGGCGAAAACCCCGGTCACCGCCCACATCGCCGCAGGGGTAATCGAGGTGATGGTGCCGGCTGGACAATAAGGGCGCGATCAGGTCTCATCCCGTTGAAGGGGAGCCGAAATGCGAACAACGACATTGATCGCCGCCGCCACAACGATGGCGTTGACGTCCGCCGCCATAGCGCAGGAGACCACCGAGCACCCGTCGACGATCGTCGTCATGGGCGTGGGCGAGGTTGAAACGCCGCCCGACATCGCGACGCTGTCCTTTTCGATCCGCGGCGAAGGTGCGACCTCGGACGCCGCGACCAAGGCGATGGTCGACAAGCAGGCCGCGGTGCTCGCCGGCTTGCGCGATCTCGCACATGGCGCGATCGAGGTGCGCACCGGCAATGTCGGGCTCGACGCCGCCCGCGCAGGCGACTGCGCGATCGGCCGCTATGGCGGCACGACGACCCTGTCGACCGGTCCCTGCGCGATCATCGGTTATATCGCCACGCTGCAGACGACCGTGCGGATGAAGAACATCAAGCTGATCGGCACCGCCACCGCGCTTGCCGGGCAGCGGGGGGCAGACAACGCCTCGATCCGGAGCTTCGATCTGGTCGCCGATGCCGATGCGTGCCGCGCCGCGACCGCAGCCGCGCTAGCCGATGCGCGGCAACAGGCCGAGACGATCGCGGCGGGCGCGCACGAGCATCTCGGCCGGCTGATCTCGGTGCGCGATCAGCAAGCCTTCGGCGCGTCGCCCGAGGATATCATGGTGACCGCGGCGCGCGCCGACGCGCCACCACCGCCGCCACCACCTCCCCCACCACCGGAAGTGACGCTGACACCGGCGCCGATCACGACGAGCGCGCGGCTGACGGTGGTTTACGCGATCGAACCGTAGGCGAGCGGCGTACGGTTAGCCCAATCGCGCCAGTGCCGCCTGCAACCGCTCGGCCTCGGCCGCTTTATCGGCATGGTCGGCGCGGGCTTTCTCGACCGCTTCGGGCTTGGCGCGCTCGACGAAGCTCGGATTGCCCAACCGGCCACTGAGCGAATCGCGCTCCTTTTCCGCCGCCGCGATCGCCTTGGTGAGGCGCGCGCGTTCGGCGTCGAGGTCGATGACGCCGGCAACGTGCAAGGTGAACGTCGCTTCATCGACTACAATCTGCACGCCATCGGAGTCAGCCGCCGGTACGTTCGAAAAGCCAGTCGCCCGCGCTAGTCGATTCAAGGCCGCCACATTTCGTAACAATCGTTCGCCGGTGACTTTGTTCGAACCGCGCGCGCTGATCTCGATTTTTGCAGAAGGCGGGACATTGATTTCAGTTCGTGCCGTTCGGATTTCCGAAATCATGCGGATAAGCCAATCGATCTCCTTCACCGCCTCGGCATCGATCGAGCGCGCATCGGCTTTCGGCCATTGCGCGACGATCAAATCGCCCGACCGCGGGTGGGCGGGGTCAGATAGCGCGTGCCACAGCTCTTCGGTGATGAACGGCATGAACGGGTGGAGCAGCACCAGGATCTGGTCGAGCACCCAGCCGGCGACCGCCTTGGTCTCGTCGTCGATCTGGCCTTTGATAAGCTCCAGATACCAGTCGCAGAAGCGGCTCCAGACGAATTGATAGATCGCGTTGGCGGCGCCGTCGAAACGATAGTCGGCGAACGCGAGGTCGACCGCCTGGATCGCCTCGACCGTCTCGGCGATGATCCATTTGTTGACCGCGTGGGTCGCCGCCGGCGCATCGAGCGTATTGCTCGCGCCGATGCCGTTGGCCTGGCAGAAGCGCGCGGCGTTCCACAGCTTGGTCGCGAAGTTGCGATAGCCCTCGACGCGCTTCTCATCCATCTTGATGTCGCGGCCCTGGCTCTCCATCGCCGCCATGAAGAAGCGCAGCGCATCGGCGCCGTATTTGTCGATCAGCCCTAGCGGGTCGACCGTATTGCCCTTCGATTTGGACATCTTCTGGCCATCGGCGGCGCGGACGAGGCCGTGGAGATAGAGCGTCTTGAAAGGCACATCGCCGAGGAAGTGCATGCCCTGCATCATCATGCGGGCGTCCCAAAAGAACAGGATGTCGAAGCCGGAAATCAGCACGTCATTGGGGTAGCGGCGGCGCCATTCGGGCTGCTCACCCTCGGGCCACCCCATCGTCGCGAACGGCCACAGCGCTGAGGAGAACCAGGTGTCGAGGACGTCATCGTCGCGCCGCAGCGCGGCGCCCTCGCCTGCTTGCGCCTGCGCCGCTTCCTCGGTTTCAGCGACGATGATGCGCCCGTCTTCGGCGTACCACGCTGGAATACGGTGCCCCCACCAGAGCTGGCGCGACACGCACCACGGCTGGATGTTCTCCATCCAGTTGAAGAAGGTCTTCTCCCAGGTCTTCGGCACGATCTTGATCTTGCCGGAGCGCACCGCCTCGATCGCCGGCTTGGCCAGCGTCGCGGCATCGACATACCACTGGTCGGTCAGCCACGGCTCGATCACCTCGCCAGAGCGGTCGCCGAACGGGGTCTGGATGATGCGGTCCTCGACGCGGTCGAGGAAAGCCTGTTCGTCGAGCATCGCAACGACCCGCTTGCGTGCCTCGAAGCGGTCGAGGCCCAGCAAGTCGGCGGGGATCAGGCCATCCGAGGTCTGCGTCACCTGTGCCTTTGCGTCGAGCATGTTGAGCATCTCGGCGGCCTTGAACCCGGCGCGCTTGCCGACTTCGAAGTCGTTGAAATCGTGGCCCGGGGTGATCTTGACCGCGCCCGAGCCGAGCTCTGGATCGGCATGCTCATCGGCGACGATCGGGATCTCGCGCCCGGTAATCGGCAGCCTGACCATCTTGCCGATCAGCGCGGTGTAACGCTCGTCGGTCGGATGCACCGCGACCGCCATGTCGGCGAGCATCGTCTCGGGGCGCGTGGTGGCGACGTGGATGACGCTGCTGCCATCGGCGAGCGGGTATTTGAGGTGCCAGAACTTGCCCTGCACCTCGCGCGTCTCGACCTCAAGGTCGCTGATCGCGGTGCCGAGGCCGGGGTCCCAATTGACCAGCCGCTTGTCTCGATAGAGCAGGCCCTCGTTGTAGAGATCGACGAACACCTTGAGGACGGCCTTCGAGAAGCCCTCGTCCATCGTGAAGCGCTCGTTCGCCCAATCCATCGAGCAGCCGAGGCGACGGAGCTGCTGGGTGATCTGCCCGCCACTCTCGGCCTTCCACTCCCAAACCTTCTCGACGAATTGCTCGCGGGTATAGTTGGTGCGTTTGTCTTGGGCAGCGGCCATCTGGCGCTCGACCACCATCTGCGTGGCGATGCCGGCATGATCGGTGCCGACCACCCACAAGGCGTCCTTGCCCTGCAAGCGCGCGTGGCGGACGAGGATGTCCTGCAGCGTGTTGTCGAGCGCATGGCCGATGTGGAGGCTGCCCGTGACGTTGGGCGGCGGGTTGACGATCGTCCAGGCTTGCGCGTTCGGGCGATCGGGATGGAACTGGCCGGTCTGTTCCCAATGGGCGTACCAGCGGTTCTCGATCGCGGCGGGGTCGAAGGTCTTGGGCAATTCGGTCATGCGAGCGGCCTTAGCGAGACGCGCCAAAAAGGAAAAGCGGCCCCGAACAGGACCGCTTCACCTCAAAACCGAATTCGTCGATTTAGATCGTGTCGGCATCCGCGGGTTTGGCGACCGGCTTCGTCTCGACCGCCTTCACCGTCTTGGCCGGCGCCTTGCCGTCCGCTACCGCAGGCGAGACCTTCGCGCCGTCACACTTGCCGGCGCTGGTGCGGATCACCTGGGGCTGGTCGCTCGATCCGTCCGAAGTCGCCCGCACGGTCTGCGTGCAGCCCCCCGAACTCGTCGTCGAGACGTAGGAATAGCTCATCGTGCCGCCACCGGGCAGCTTCTTCATATCCGCATGCTGGAACGGCGCGTTGCCCGTGGCGGGCATTTGCTGGAGCATCGCCGCCTGGCGCATCATCGCGTCGGCCTGCGCGTCCATCGACGCCATCATGCGATCCATCGCGGCGAAGCCGGGGTCGATCATCGCCACCGGCATCATCGGCACCGCGCGCACCGGCACGATGCGAACCTGCGGCGGCGTATCGCCGACATAGCGGACCTTCGCCACCGAACCGTCTGGCATCGCGACGTTCATGACGTGAACCGCATGTTCGGCGGCAACCGCGGTTCCGGCGAGCGCGGCGGTGGCTAACCCGCCAAGCAGAACCTTCGACATCAGGCGCATGAAAATACCCTCCGGCATGATGAATCGGGAAGGCGGGAGGCTATCAGTCGAAGCTGAACGCCAGATGACTATGCGTCGTCAGGTCCGCGCACCGGGACGGTCAAGAACCGCGCGCATCTTCTGGTCGAGCTCCGCGCGGCGATAGGGCTTGCGGATCAATTCGAACGACTGCGCGCCATCCGCTTCGAAGGCATCGTCCGAAAAGCCCGTCGTCAGCAGCACGGCGATGCCGGGATAGTCGCGCTTGACCTGCTGCGCGAGCGCGACGCCGTTCATCCCGCCGGGCATGATGATGTCGGTGAACAGCAGCCGAAAGTCGTTGTCGTCACGAAGTTGATCGAGCGCGGCGCGCGCGCTGGCGACATGGACCACCGAATAGCCGAGATCCTCGAGGATCGCCTGGCCGAGCTCGGCGACCTCGGGCTGGTCCTCGACCATCAGCACGCGCTCGGCGCCGCCGGGCTTGGCGTCGCGAGCATGCGGCATGCGGCGATCGACAGCTCCCGTTGCCCGAGGGAAATAGAGGCGGAACTCCGCCCCGCCGCCTTCGCGATTGACGACGCTGGCAAGCCCGCCCGACTGGCGCATGAAACCATAGACCATCGCGAGGCCGAGCCCCGATCCCTTGCCGACCTCCTTGGTCGAAAAGAACGGATCGAACACGCGATCGAGGATGTCGGCATCGACGCCCGGGCCGTCGTCGGCGACGCAGACGACGACATAGTCGCCGTCATCGAGCTTGTCCGAAACCAGCTCGTCGGCGGGCATCACCACGTTGCGCGTGGTGATCGTGATCTTGCCCTTGTCGCCCATCGCGTCGCGCGCGTTTGTCAGGATATTGACCAGCGCCATCTCGGCCTGGACCGGATCGATCCGGCAATTCCAGAGATTGTCGTCAAGGTGGCGCTCGATCGTGATGCCCGGGCCCGCGGTGCGTTCGAGGATCGGCGAGAAATCGGCAATCAGGGACGTCAGGTTGAGCAGGCGATCGTTCAATTCCTGCTTGCGCGCGAAAGCGAGCAATTGCTGCGTCAGCGTCGCGCCGCGGGTCGCCGACGCGGCAATCGCGTCGATCGCGCGCTTGACGCCGGAATTGTCGGGATCAACCCTCGCTTCGAGGATATCGACATAACCCAGAATAACTTGCAGCAGATTGTTGAAGTCGTGCGCAATCCCGCCGGTCAGCTTGCCAACCGCCTCCATCTTCTGCGCCTGGTGAAGCGCCTCCTCCGCCTCGCGGCGGCGGGAAATGTCGAGCTGGCTGCCGAAAAAATAGAGCAAGTTTCCGGCGTCGTCGAACACCGGCGAGACGAACAGCGCGTTCCAGAAGGTCGAGCCGTTCTTGCGATAATTGAGCACTTCGACCGCGACTTCGCGCCGCGCGGCGATCGCGGATCGAACCTGGTCGATCACCGTGCGATCGGTTTCCGGCCCCTGCAGGAAGCGGCAATTGCTGCCCATGATCTCTTCCTGCGTATAGCCGGTCATATATTCGAACGCGGCGTTGCAGAACACGATCGGGTTGTCGGGCTGATTGGGATCGGTGACGATCATCGGCATGCGCGTCGTCTTGACCGCAGCGAAGAAGATGTCGGCCGATGCGTCCGCGGGCTCCGCGCGATCACGGATGCGCGGGGCCGGCGGCATGCGGCCATCGCCGTTCCGGTTGCCGATTTCCACGTCGCTGGTCATGCGCGCTCAACCCCGCACGTCAATATTGGTTGCGGCGTCATGACGCCGCCGGCGTTGCCGCAACACGCATCGCGTCGAAATCGAGCGTCAGCGCCCCCAGTTGCGCGATTGCGTCGTCGCCGATCCGCGCCGCGCCCTCCTTGTCCTGCTCGACAATCGACACGTCGGTCAGCGTCACCGGCGCACGGGCGAGCCTGACGGTGAATTTGGGCAGCACTTTCTGGCGGGACCGGACAACGCCCCCTGCCCCGCCGATCCGCCTCTCATGGGTGGATGCCGATCGTTCGAGCCGGCGCGTCAGCAATGCGTGACCGCCGGCGCGCAGATAGCTCGCATTCGCCCCGCTATCGAGGTGCGCGCCGCGCGTACCGCGCACCGTCGAGATCGGCACGCCGACGCCCTCTTCGTGCCAGTAGAGCCGCGGCGCGTTGGCCGGCACCTCGGGCGCGGCATCGCCGAGCGCGAGTTCCTGCGCGCCGTCAAGCCACGCGACACGGTGGAACGCGACCAATGCGGGCAGGCCGAGGATCGCCGGGATCGTCGGCAGGTCGGCGATCGTCAGCTGCGCGTCGGGCAGAACAAAGACCGGCAGATTTTCGACGGTCGCATCACCGATCGTCAGGCGGTCGACCACCCCCATCTTGCCCAATACCGGCGCGGTCGTCGTCCCGACCTTGACGTTCCCGGTCAGCATCCGGACCTTGATCCGGTCGGCGACCGATTGCGACACCACCGACACTTCCGCACCGCTGTCGACGAACCATGGCAGCGCGAAACCGTTGACGGTGATACTGGCACTGCGACTGCCGAGCTTGTTGGCGATCAGCGGCACCTTCGCCGATCCGATCGCGCGGACCGGGGGCAAGCCCTTGAGCAAACTCGCCATCGCGACGTCATCGTCGGCCTCACCCTTCGGCGCGACCGCCGCCTCGTTGGTGCATGCCTCCACCGCCGCCGCGTAGCGGCCGAACAGCCCATCGTCGCTGCACAGCCGATGCCAGAGTTGCGCGCGATCGGCCTGCAGTGCGCGCGGGTTGGCCGCAAGCCAGCCCCGAATCGCAGGATCAGCGCCTGGCTCGCCGAATTGCGACCGGCGCAGCAGCGTCGCGACCGTCCCCCTAGGCGGGGCTGCATAGGGATCGGGTAGCGGCGGCAGCGAGGCATCGCTTGCCGCGATCAGCAATGGAAGCGCGAGCAATACGGTCAGGCGGCGCGCCGATGCGCCGGGCACCGCGTTCAGCCGGCCTGGCCGGTAATCCGGGCGATCTCGCGCGCGACCATCTGTTCGACGAGCTCGGGCAGATTGGCGTCCAGCCATTCGCGCAGCATCGGGCGCAGCATGTCCTCGGCGATCTCGTCGAGCGAGCGGCGCTCAGCACCGTCGATCGCCAGCGCCAGCTCTTCGAAGGAGCGCGCAACCTGAAGGCTGGCATCCTGAGAGATCAGCGCCTGGGCTTCTTCGAGAACCTGCGGCAGGAAGGACGGAACCGGTGCTTGCGCAACGGGTGCTGGAGCAACCGGGGCTTCAGGCGCCATCGACGCCTGCGGCTCGACAACCGGCTCGATCTCGGATTCCACGGCCTGCTGCAGCGGCTCGGACTCGACAGGCTGAACTTCGGCAACAACCGGAGCAGGCTTCGGCGCCGGCAGCGGCGCGACAACAGGTCCAGCGGCGACCGGCTCGACCGGACGGCGGATCTCCTCGGCAACAGTTGCGGCAACGGGTTCCGGCTGACGGAAAACCGGCGGCAGTTCGCGGGGCGGCT
>JBQCHO010000122.1:0-11265 GCA_051954635.1 Sphingomonas sp.
GTCTTGCGACGAGATCAGGCGTCGATCTGACGCTCGGCCTCGACCGCTGCGTCGGCAGTCTCGGTCGGGGTGGCGATCGCCTGCTCGACCGGCGGCTCGGCCATCGCGCCGAAATCCTTGCCGCTCATCTGCTGGGCGTCATGGCCGCCACGGGTCGCGGCGATGGCGATCGCTTCGCAATAGAGGCGGATCGCGCGGCTCGCGTCGTCGTTCGCCGGCACCGGGAAGGCGATGCCGTCGGGCGAGACGTTCGAATCGAGGATCGCGACGACCGGGATGCCGAGCGGGTTGGCTTCCTTGATCGCCAGCTCTTCCTTGTTGGCGTCGATCACGAACATCACGTCGGGAATGCCGCCCATGTCGCGGATGCCGCCGAGCGAGAGCTCGAGCTTGTCGCGCTCACGGGTGAGCTGCAGGACTTCCTTCTTGGTCAGGCCCGCGGTGTCGCCCGACAGGCGCTCCTCGAGCGTCTTGAAGCGCTTGATCGACTGCGAGATCGTCTTCCAGTTGGTCAACATGCCGCCGAGCCAGCGATGGTTGACGAAATGCTGGCCCGACTTGCGCGCGGCCTCGGCGATCGGCTCCTGCGCCTGGCGCTTGGTGCCGACGAACAGCACCTTGCCGCCAGCGGCGACGGTCGAGCTGACGAATTCGAGCGCGCGCGCGAACAGCGGCACGGTCTGCGACAGATCGATGATGTGGACACCGTTGCGATCGCCGAAGATGTACGGCTTCATCTTGGGGTTCCAGCGGTGCGTCTGGTGACCGAAGTGAGCGCCGGTCTCGAGCAACTGCTGCATGGTGACGACGGGAGCCGCCATAATCAAATTCCTTTCCGGTTAGTCCTCTGGGAAGCAGTGACCCTGTAAGGGCACCGGTATGTGCGCTTCCCATGCGGGGTTGAGGCGGCGCGCTTAGCCCAGCCGCCGCTGCAAATCAAGCGTTGACAACCGGAACATTGGTGGAACATATGGCCATCGAAGAACGAACACGGAACTTTGACGGCGCGTTTCCGGTTTAGCCGCGCAAGTTCCGCCCACAGGCAGGAGATCGATGATGGCGATGGTTTCGGCTTTGATTTTCGCAGGCGCGATGGCGCTTATCGTCGCGGTGATCGCGGGAACACTGGTGCCGTCATGGGATCGCATCATCGCCGCGCTCGCCGGTCAGCCGATGCCGCAGCCGCGCCTCGTGCTGGCGCGCCGCCACCGCGTCGTCAGGCAGGATCGGCGGGTGACGCGTCTCGCGGAGCGGATGCGCGAAGCCGCCTGACACGGCCATAGGCGCGCACGCTGAAAGGGATCGCGAGCACGTAGCCGACGCACAACACGGTCAACGTCTGCCAAGGGGCGGTGAGCAACGCCGCGCCGAACAGCACGATCACCGCCAGCGCCTCGAAGCGGATGTTGCGGCGCAGGCGCATCGACGACCAGCTGAAGGTCGCGACGCTCGACACCATCATCAGCGCAACGAATGCGACCCAGGGCGCGACCAGCAGGGGCGAGCGGAACCACTCGATATCGCTCCAGAACCAGCAATACATCGGCAGCATCGCGAGCAATGCACCAGCGGGCGCGGGTACGCCGGTGAGGAAGCCGGCCGATTTGTGCGGTTGCTCGGTGACGTCGATATTGGCGTTGAACCGGGCGAGGCGCAGCGCGCAGAACACCGCGAGGATCAGCGCGCAGATCCAGCCCACCTTGGGAACGCCGATCAGCGCCCAGAGATAGATGACGATCGCCGGCGACACCCCGAACGAGACGACGTCGGACAGCGAATCGAGCTCCGCCCCGAACCGGCTCGCCCCATGCAACATCCGCGCGACGCGCCCGTCGAGCCCGTCGAGCACGCCCGCGACCATGATCATCAGCACCGCGCGCTCCCACTCCCCGCCGATCGCGAACCGGATCGCGGAAAGGCCGAAGCAGAGCGCGAGCGCGGTGACGGCGTTGGGCGCGACCGCGCGCAGCGGCAGCCCGCGGACCGGGCGGCGTAAGGGCGGTCTCACCGCCCCACCCCCTTCGTCATGCCGGACTTGTTCCGGCATCCAACGTGCATCGAACAACAACGCATGCGATTTGCGGCGCGTTGGACCCCGGAACAAGTCCGGGGTGACGGTAGGAAGTGAGTCATCATCGCGACTTAATACGCCCGACGCCCCAGAATCTCTCCCCGATCACTGCGCGACGCCGATCGCGCCCGCCACGCCGATCCGGCCGAGCACCGTCTCGCCGGCGATGCTGCGCTGGCCCAGCGCGACCTGCGGTTCGATGCCGTCGGGCAGATACACATCGACCCGGCTGCCGAAGCGGATCAGCCCGACGCGCTGCCCGGCGGCGACGATGTCGCCCGGCTTGACGAACGGTACGATCCGCCGCGCGACGAGGCCGGCGATCTGGGTGAAGCCGATCCGCCGCCCGTCGAACCCTTCGACCAGGATATGCTGCCGCTCATTCTCTTCGCTCGCCTTGTCGAGATCGGCATTGAGGAACTTGCCGGAAATATAGACCACCGACCGGATCGTCCCCGCGATCGGTGTGCGGTTCACATGGACGTCGAACACGCTCATGAAGATCGAGATGCGCACCAGCGGCGTGTCGCCGAGCCCGTTTGGGCCCGCCATCTCGACCGGCACCGGCACGCGCTCGATCATCGTCACCAGCCCGTCGGCGGGCGCCACGATCAAATCGTCGCCCTGCGGCGTGACGCGCACCGGATCGCGGAAGAAGATCGCCACCCACGCGGCGAGCCCGATCAGCGGCCAGGTCGCGACGTCCCAGATCCAGAATGACACCAACGCGATCACGCCCGCGATCAGCACATATTTGCGCCCCTCCGGATGCATGTCCGGAAAGCGCCACTTGACGGTCGAGGTGCCGACCGGCGGCTTTTCGAGTGAACTCATGGCTGCGAGGTCTAGCTGTGTCGCCGACGTAACACAACGCATCCCCCACGGTTGATCGACGCGCGCCTTCGCCCTAGGTGCTGCGCGCAAAGCCCTGAAATCGAGAAAGCGAGACTGGAATGGCGAAGATCACGGTGAAGACGCCCGTCGTGGAGATCGACGGCGACGAGATGACGCGGATCATCTGGGAATGGATCCGCGAGCGCCTGATCAAGCCGTATCTCGATATCGGCCTCGAATATTATGACCTCTCGGTCGAGAAGCGCGACGAGACCGACGATCAGATCACGATCGATTCGGCCAAGGCGATCCAGAAATACGGCGTCGGCGTGAAATGCGCGACGATCACCCCGGACGAAGCGCGCGTCGAGGAATTCGGCCTCAAGAAGATGTGGCGCTCGCCCAACGGCACGATCCGCAACATCCTGGGCGGCACGATCTTCCGTGAGCCGATCGTCATTTCGAACGTCCCCCGCCTGATCCCGGGCTGGACCAAGCCGATCGTCGTCGGCCGCCACGCGTTCGGCGACCAGTATCGCGCGACCGATTTCCGCGTCCCCGGCCCCGGCAAGCTGACGATGAAATGGGAAGGCGAGAACGGCGAGACGCTCGATTTCGATGTGTTCGATTTCCAGAGCTCGGGCGTCGCGATGGGGATGTACAATCTCGACGATTCGATCCGCGACTTCGCGCGCGCGTCGATGAACTACGGCCTCAACCGCAAATGGCCGGTCTACCTCTCGACCAAGAACACCATCCTCAAGGCCTATGACGGCCGCTTCAAGGACCTGTTCCAGGAAATCTACGAGGCCGAATTCGAGGGCAAGTTCAAGGAAGCCGGCATCGAATATCAGCACCGCCTGATCGACGACATGGTCGCGAGCGCGCTCAAGTGGAGCGGTGAGTTCGTCTGGGCGTGCAAGAATTATGACGGCGACGTGCAGTCGGATCAGGTCGCGCAGGGCTTCGGCTCGCTCGGGCTGATGACCTCGGTGCTTATGACCCCAGACGGCAAGACGATCGAGGCCGAGGCGGCGCACGGCACCGTCACCCGCCACTATCGCCAGCATCAGCAGGGCAAGGCGACCTCGACCAACCCGATCGCCTCGATCTTCGCCTGGACCGGCGGCCTCAAGTTCCGCGGCCAGTTCGACGGCACCCCCGACGTCACCAAGTTCGCCGAGACGCTCGAGCGCGTCTGCGTCGAGACGGTCGAGAGCGGCCACATGACGAAGGACCTCGCGATCCTGATCGGCCCCAACCAGCCGTGGATGACCACCGAGCAGTTCTTCGAGGCGATCCGCTCGAACCTCGAAAAGGCGATGGCGGAACAGGGGCTGGGCTGAACGATTTGGTAGGAACGACCTTTCTTCTGCCGTCATGCCGGACTTGTTCCGGCATCCAACCATCCGCGAGCGCTGGCGTTCGAGGCGCGTTGGACCCCGGAACACGTCCGGGGTGACGGATGGGAAGTGGGTCGCTTCAATCCCAACTGACCGGAACTGCGCCTGATGCCACGCTCCACTACCAAACGCCTCGAAGTCCGTGTCGCCCAGACCAGCGATGCGCCGGGCATCATCGATCTGGTCGAGCGCGCTTACGATCGCATCTCGGGCTACAGCCGCGGCCAGGTGCGCGGGCAGATCAATCACTTCCCCGAGGGCCAGTTCGTCGCGCTCTACGACGGCAACATCGTCGGCTATTGCGCGTCGATGCGGTTGGACGAGGATGTCGCCTTCGCGCCGCACGACTGGGAAGAGATCACCGCCAACGGTTTTGGCTCGCGCCACGATCCCACCGGCGCGTGGCTCTATGGCTACGAGATGTGCGTCGATCCCAAGGTTCGCGGGGTGCGGATCGGGCAGCGGCTCTACGATGCGCGCAAGGCGCTCGCGGAACGTCTAGAGTTAAAGGGCATTGTCATCGGCGGGCGGATGCCCGGCTACCAGCGCAACAAGCGTAAAGTCGATGGTCCCGCGGGCTATCTCGAAGCCGTCGCGACGCGCAAGCTGCGCGACCCCGTTGTCAGCTTCCAGCTCCGCAACGGGTTCGAGATCAAGGGCGTCTTCGAAAACTACCTGCCCGAGGACAAGCGCTCGGCGGGGAACGCCGCATTTCTGGTCTGGCGCAACCCCTATGTCCCCGACGACGCCGACAAGCGCTATTCGCTGCCGCGCGACGTGGAGAGCGTTCGCCTCGCCACCGTCCAGCTCCAGGCACGCGCCGTCACCGACTTCGAAGACTTTCTTGGCAACGTAGAATATTTCGTTGATGTCGCAGCCGATTATCGCTCGGACTTTGTTGTCTTTCCAGAGCTGTTCACCCTGCCCCTGCTCTCGTTCGAGAAGCGCGAGCTGTCGCCGATGGACGCGATCGACGCGTTGACCGATCACACCCCGCGGCTGGTGAAAGAGCTCAGCCGGATGGCGCTGAAGTACAATATCAACATCATCGGCGGCTCGCATCCGACGCGCACCGACGACGGCGATATCCAGAACGTCGCCTATGTCTGTTTGCGTGACGGTTCGGTCCATGCGCGCGAGAAGATCCACCCGACCCCCAACGAGCGCTATTGGTGGAACATCAAGGGCGGCGACGAGGTCGATGTGATCCAGACCGACTGCGGGCCGGTCGGCATCCTGATCTGCTACGACAGCGAGTTCCCCGAGCTCGCACGGCGGCTGGTCGACGAGGGCGCGCGCATCCTGTTCGTGCCGTTCTGCACCGATAGCCGGCAGGGCTATTTGCGCGTCCGCTATTGCTGCCAGGCGCGTGCGATCGAGAACCAGTGCTACGTCGTCATGTCGGGCAATGTCGGCAATCTGCCCAATGTCGACAACATGGATATCCAATACGCGCAGAGCTGCATCCTGACGCCGTGCGATTTCCCCTTCGCGCGCGACGGCATCGCGGCCGAGGCAAGCGAGAATGTCGAGACGCTGACGATCAGCGACGTGAACTTGGCCGACCTGACCTGGGCGCGCACCGAAGGCACGGTGCGCAACCTCACCGATCGTCGCTTCGACCTTTACCGCCTCGATTTCGAGCAGCACGCGTCGCACTCCTCCCCCAAACGCACGCCCGCCGAGGGACCGCACGGGCCGGGTGGGGGGTAACGCGCACTACGCCCGTTCGCCCTGAGCCGGTGGCAGGGCGCCGTGCCCCAAGCAAAACCACCCTTAGCGGAGGGCCGCCCGTCGAAAAACTAAGGGCGAAAGGCGGGAATTGAAAGCGAATGGCGGAGTTCAGGCGGCGACGCGCGGCGCGGCCATCCGCACGCCCTCGTCGACCGCTTCCTCGAACTGGGCGAAGTTCTCGACGAACAGGTCGACCAGCTTGGCGGCCATCTCGTCGTAAGCCGCCTTGTCCGCCCAAGTCTGGCGCGGATCGAGGATTGCCCGATCGACGCCCGGCACCGATACCGGCACCTTGAACCCGAAATTGGGATCGGTGCGGAACTCGGCGTCGTTCAGGCTGCCGTCGAGCGCGGCGTTGAGCAGCGCCCGCGTCGCCTTGATCGGCATGCGGCTGCCGGTGCCGTATTTGCCGCCGGTCCAGCCGGTGTTGACCAGCCAGCAATCGACGCCGCCCTTGGCGATCCGCTGCTTGAGCAGATTGCCGTAGACCGACGGATGCCGCGGCATGAACGGCGCGCCGAAACAGGTCGAGAAGGTCGCCTCGGGCTCGGTGACGCCGATCTCGGTGCCGGCGACCTTGGCGGTGTAGCCCGACAGGAAGTGATACATCGCCTGCTCGGGCGTCAGCTTGGCGATCGGCGGCAGCACGCCGAACGCGTCGGCGGTTAGCATCACGACGTTCTTCGGCACCGGCCCCATCTTTTCGGCCGAGGCATTGGGGATGAAGTCGATCGGATAGGCACCGCGGCTGTTCTCGGCGAGGCGATTGTCGTGGAGGTCGAGCGCGCGCGTGTCGTCGTCCATCACGACGTTTTCGAGGACGGTGCCGAACATCTTGGTCGTCGCGTAGATTTCGGGCTCGGCCTCGGCCGACAGGCGGATCATCTTGGCGTAGCAGCCGCCCTCGAAATTGAACACGGCGTCGTCGGACCAGCCGTGCTCGTCGTCACCGATCAGCGTGCGCGCCGGGTCCGCCGACAGCGTCGTCTTGCCGGTGCCCGACAGGCCGAAGAACACCGCGGTGTCGCCATCGGGTCCGATATTGGCCGAGCAGTGCATCGGCATCACGCCCGTCGGCGGCAGCAGATAGTTGAGCACGCCGAACACCGATTTCTTCATCTCGCCGGCATAGCGCGTGCCGCCGATCAGGATCAGCTTCTCGGTGAAGTTGACCGCGATCACCGTCTCGCTGCGGCAGCCGTGGCGCTCAGGGTCGGCACGGAAGCTCGGCAGGTCGATGATCGTGTAATCGGGCGCGAAGCCGGGCAGGTCGGCGGCCTCGGGGCGAACCAGCATCGTGCGGATGAAGAGGCTGTGCCAGGCGAACTGGGTGACGACCCGCACACGTACTCGGTGGCCAGGCTGCGAGCCGCCGTAGAGATCCTGCACGAACAGCTCGTCTTTGTCGGCGAGCGCCGCGAGGAAATCGGCCTTGAGCGCGGCGAAATGCGCCGGGCTCATCGGCTTGTTGGACTTGCCCCACCATACGCTCGACTCGGTTTCAGCGTCGCGAACAGTGAACTTGTCCTGCGCCGATCGGCCGGTATGCGGCCCCGTCTCGACGACCAGCGGGCCGTCGGCGGCAAGCCGTCCTTCGCCGCGCTCGATCGCCGCTTCGACGAGCGGCGCGGTCATCAGATTCCAATGAATTTTTGCAGACGTTCGAATGCCCTGGGCATCAAGGCCCAGGGTCGGTACGCGATCCGACACCATCACTCTCCCCAGTCGATACACCGTTGCGGTCTGATGCCGCATACGTATGCGATTGCTGTTCGGGCGCCTTATCCCCGCCCGCCGGGCGCGTCAAACTGCGATAAAGACCTATTGTCCCGTTGAGCACCCGTCAGCTTTGGCCTAGGTGCCGTGATCCGATCACCACGGAGGCATCGGCCCAATGACGGCGACGATCGCGCTTGTCGATGACGATCGCAACATCCTGACCTCGGTTTCGATCGCGCTGCAGGCCGAGGGGTTTCTGACGCGCGTCTATTCGGACGGCGAGACCGCGCTGAAGGCGCTGACCGACAATCCGCCCGACCTCGCGGTGTTCGACATCAAGATGCCGCGGATGGACGGTCTGGAGCTGCTGCGCCGGCTGCGCGAGAAGAGCAGCGTGCCCGTGATCTTCCTGACTTCGAAGGACGACGAACTCGACGAGGCGCTTGGTCTCGCGATGGGCGCCGACGATTATATCGCCAAGCCTTTCTCCCAACGTTTGTTGATCGCCCGCATTCGCGCGATCCTGCGCCGCACCGAGATCGTGCAAAAGCCCGAGGAGGCCACCGAAACCGCGGAGAAGCTCGAACGCGGGCGGCTGGCGATGGACCCGGCGCGCCACCGCGTCACCTGGGGCGGCAAGGACGTGACGCTGACGGTCACCGAGTTCCTGATCCTCGAAACGCTCGCGCAGCGGCCAGGCATCGTCAAGACGCGCAACCAGCTGATGGACGCCGCATATCACGACGACATCTATGTCGACGATCGCACGATCGACAGCCACATCAAGCGCATCCGCCGCAAGTTCCGCCAGGTCGCCCCCGATTTCGATGCGATCGACACACTCTATGGCGCCGGATATCGATTTGCCGAGGAGTGAGCCGCGCGAGCGTGATCTGGCGCTCCGCTGGTCGGGGCGCGTCTCGCTCACCCGGCGTATCCTTGCGGTCAACATCTTCGCGCTGGCGATGCTGGCGGGCGGGTTCTTCTACCTCGATTCGTACCGCACGCGGATCCTCGACAATCGCATGGCGCAATCGGCGCGCGAGGCACGGCTGATCGCCGAGGCAATCGCCGCGGCGCCGCGCGCGACTCGAGACGACGTGTTGGTCAAGCTCGCGCGCGAAACGCACGAGCGCATCCGGCTGTTCGACGCGAAGGGGGTGCAGACTACCGACAGCAGTATCGAAGGCGTGCGTAATTTCGTGCTCGTCGATCCCGACAAGGAGCCGTGGCAGCAGGGCGCGGCGCGGTTCCTCGACGCCGGAATCGACACCGTGGTCGGCGCGGCGCGCGCGCCGCTCTATCGCGAGCGCGGCGACGAGGGGCGCGCCTGGCCCGACGTCCGTGCCGCGCTCGACGACACGGCGGCACAATCGACCGTCTGGCGCGCCCCCGATCGCACGCCGGTGATCACCGCCGCCGCGCCCGTCCCCGGCGGCGGCGCGGTGATGACGACGATCAACGACCGCGAAATTACCCAGACCGTGCGGGTCGAGCGCGCGCGGTTGAGCATCGTGCTCGGCGTCGTGACGATCGTCTCGATCCTGCTGTCGCTGTTCCTCGCGCGGACGATCGTGCGCCCGCTGAGGCGACTGGCGCGCGCGGCGGTGCGCGTGCGGCTGGGCCGCGCGCGCGAGGTGGTGGTGCCCCGCCTGCCCTCGCGCCGCGACGAGATCGGGATGCTCGCGCGCGCGCTGTCCGACATGAGCCTGGCGCTGCGTGCGCGGATCGACGCGACCGAATCGTTCGCCGCCGACGTGACGCACGAGATGAAGAACCCCCTCGCCTCCTTGCGGTCGGCGATCGAAGGGATGGCGACGGTGCGCGATCCGGCGCTGCAGGCGCAGTTGCTCGAGGTCGCACGCGACGATGTCCACCGGCTCGACCGGCTGATCACCGATATTTCGGAAGCCTCGCGGCTCGACGCGCAGCTCAGCCGCGCCAAGTTCGATCCCGTCGATATCGGCGACTTGATCGCCGCCCTGCTCGACACACGCGACAAGCGTGGGATCGAACGCGGCATCCGCTTCGCGTTCGATCGCAACCCGCGCGAATCGCTGGAAACGCTCGGCGATGGCGCGCGGCTCGAGCGGGTGTTCGAAAACCTGATCGACAACGCGATTTCCTTCTCGCCCGACGGCGGCCTGATCGCGATCGTGGCAGAGAGAGAAGATCGCCAGATCGTCGTGCGCGTCGACGACGAGGGCCCAGGTGTGCCCGAGGAAGCACGCGAGGCGGTGTTCCGCCGATTCCAGTCGATCCGCCCCGATGGTGAAGAATTCGGCAAGCATTCGGGGCTAGGCCTCGCCATTGCACGGACGATCGTCGAGGGGCATCAGGGGCAGATTGCGGCCGAATCGCGGGGGGGCCGCTTGCCGGGCGCGCGCTTCGTGGTGAAGCTGCCGCTGGCCGGCGCAGGGGGCGAACGATGACCATAGTTTCGTCGGAAACGCTGCACGCATCATGCGTGGCGATCGACGGCCGCGCGGTGCTGATCGAAGGCCGGTCGGGCAGCGGCAAGTCCGATCTCGCGCTGCGGCTGATCGATCGCGGCGCGACACTGGTGGCGGACGATTACACCGTGCTCGTGCGCGAGCGGGACCGCCTGCTCGCACAACCGCCGGCGACGATCGCCGGGCGGATCGAGGTGCGCGGGATCGGGATCATCGACATGCCGCATACCGAACGGGTGCCGGTCGCGCTGGTGGTGAGCCTCGCCGATCATGTCGAGCGGCTGCCCGAGGAAGGCAATACCCGTCCGATCGCCGGGATCGCGGTGCCGATGGTCGCGCTCGACGGGCACGAGGCATCGGCGCCGATCAAGGTCGGCCTTGCGCTCGCGCGGGTTGCGAGTTGACGATGGCGCGGGCGCCCAAAGACATTCTGCTCGTCACCGGCATGTCGGGCGCGGGCAAGTCGACCG
This sequence comes from Sphingomonas sp., assembly GCA_051954635.1. Lineage (GTDB taxonomy): Bacteria > Pseudomonadota > Alphaproteobacteria > Sphingomonadales > Sphingomonadaceae > Sphingomonas. The sequence goes on from JBQCHO010000122.1 coordinate 10,685, forward strand.
TGCTCAAGACGCTCGAGGATCTCGGCTGGGAAGTGGTCGACAATCTGCCGCTGGTGCTGCTCGAACGGCTGCTGGCGAGTCCGCTGCCCGAAGGAGCGGAAGGCGATTCGCGGCCGTTGGCGATCGGGTTCGGTGCGGCGACGCGCGGATTTGAGCCCGAACGGATCGTCAAAAGGATCAAGCAACTCCGCGACGAGCATGGCCACGACATCGGGACGCTGTTCCTCGATTGCGCGGGCAGCGAGCTCGAACGCCGCTATGCCGAGACGCGGCGGCGGCATCCCTTGGCGCTCGATCGCCCCGCAAGCGACGGCATCGCGCGCGAACGCGAGTTGCTTGCCCCGCTCCGTCGCTGGGCGAACCGGCTGATCGACACCACCGCCTTGTCGTCGAACGAGCTCGCGCATCACGTCCGCACGCTGTTCGCGCGCACCGGGCTTGGCGAGCCGGTGCTGACGGTGACGTCGTTCGGCTATGCCCGCGGTATCCCGTCGAACGCCGATCTGGTGTTCGACATGCGCTTCCTGCGCAACCCGCATTGGGACGAAGAGCTTCGGCCCGGGACCGGGCTCGACGCCGAT
>JBQCHO010000123.1:0-12296 GCA_051954635.1 Sphingomonas sp.
CGGATACTTGGCGGCTGCGCCGTCCCACGGATCGCTTTCGAGCTGCTTCATGCCCAGCGAGATACGCTGCGTGTCGCGGTTGATGCGGATGATCTGCACCTTCACCGTCTGGCCAATCTCGAGCATTTCCGAGGGGTGGCCGACGCGCTTGTAGCTCAGGTCGGTGACGTGGAGCAGGCCGTCGATGCCGCCCAGATCGACGAACGCACCGTAATCGGTGATGTTCTTGACGACGCCGTCGATCACCTGGCCCTCGGCGAGGCTCTGGATCAGGCCCGAACGCTGCTCGGCTCGGGTCTCTTCGAGCACGGCGCGACGCGAAACGACGATGTTGCCGCGCTTGCGATCCATCTTCAGGATCTGGAACGGCTGCGGCATATCCATCAGCGGCGTAACGTCGCGGACCGGGCGGATATCGACCTGCGAACCGGGCAGGAATGCCACGGCGCCGTTCAGATCGACGGTGAAGCCGCCCTTGACGCGGCCGAAGATCACGCCCTCGACGCGGTTGTTCTCGGTGAACTCGCCTTCGAGCTTGTCCCACGCGGCTTCGCGGCGGGCGCGGTCGCGCGACAGCATCGCTTCGCCATTCACGTTCTCGACGCGGTCGACATAGACTTCGACTTCGTCACCGACCTTGAGGTCGGCCTTCTGGCCGGGCGCGGCGAATTCGCGCAGCGGCACGCGGCCTTCCGACTTCAAGCCGACGTCGATGACGGCGAGGTCGTTCTCGATCGCAGTGACAGTGCCCTTGACGACGTGGCCCTCGAAACTGTCGAGGCCGCCCAACGTCTGGTCGAGCATCGCGGCGAAATCGTCGCGGGTGGGAGTTGCCGTAGTGGCCATAAAGGATGAATTCCTGATACTGACGTTATTCCGGCCAACCGGTTGTTTCCGGTGGTCTTTTGGCCGAACTGCCGCGAACGCCCCATGCGAGACGCGGCATCCGGGCGGGCTCGGTCACGCGGAAGGAAGAGACGCTGGCGAGAGCGAAAAGGGCCCGAGGTGCCGAGCACTTGTGGGCCTTCCTGCCGCGAGCACGGACTCGCCGGACGGGCGCGCACATAGCCGCTCGCCGTCCGGGAGGCAAGGTCAGGTCAAACGCTTAGGCGCCGACGGTTTCCAGCAGCCCTTCGAACAGCCGGCGGCCGTCATCGCCGCCATGCGCGGCCTCGATCCGGCGCTCGGGATGGGGCATCATGCCGAGCACGTTACCCGCGGCGTTGAGCACACCCGCGATGCCCCGCGCCGACCCGTTGACGTTCTCCGCATAGCGGAAGGCGATGCGGCCTTCGCCTTCGAGCCGGTCGAGCGTTCCGGCATCGGCGTTGTAATTGCCGTCATGGTGCGCGACCGGGATGCGGATCGTCTCGCCCGCCTCATAGCGGTTGGTGAACGCCGATTGCGCATTCTCTACCGTCAGCGCCACATCGCGACAGACGAAATCGAGCGCCTCGTTGCGCATCAGCGCGCCGGGTAGCAGGCCGGTTTCGGTCAACACCTGGAAGCCGTTGCACACGCCGAATACCGGCACCCCGCGTTCCGCCGCACGAACCACCGCACGAACGACCGGGGACCGCGCCGCGATCGCGCCGCAGCGCAGGTAATCGCCATAGGAAAACCCGCCGGGCAGCGCGATGAGGCCGAGCCCGTCGGGCAGCTCGCTCTCGCCGTGCCAGACCATCTCGGGCGCCTTGCCCGTCACGCTTTCGAGCGCCACCGCGAGGTCGCGGTCGCAGTTCGAGCCGGGGAAGACGATGACCGCGGTCTTCACAGCCGCTCGACCCGATAATTTTCGATGACCGTATTGGCGAGCAACCGCCGGCACATCTCGTCGATCGCCGCATCGCTGGTATCGTCGGCGACGTCGAGCTCGATCAGCTTGCCCGTCCGGACATCGTCGACGCCCGCGAACCCGAGCCCGCCAAGGGCCTTGTGGACCGCCTTGCCCTGCGGATCGAGCACGCCGGGTTTCAGGGTAACGACGACACGGACTTTCATGATTGCGCGATCCTCGTGAAATGGGAGGCGATGACGATGCGCTTCACCGAACCTTTACCGTCATGCGCGATTCTGCGGGCTTGCGCGCGCGAGTCGCGTCGGTCGGCGGAGAGATCGTCATGGCCTTTATTGCGATGGTGATGTTCGTGGCTCTGTTTGCGTTCGGACAATCGTATTTCGGATGGGCCGATCCCAACGGCCACATCCAGCTAGCCTTGTTCAGCGCGTTCCTGTTCGGCATCATCTGCGGGTTCCGCGTCAAGGACTGAACAGGCTCGCCGAGCCGGCTTATTTCTCCCGGCGGCGGCGATGCTTTTCGAGGTCGAGCACCGCGCCCGCCTCATTGCCTTCGGGCAGCAGGCCGAGCCGCCGCGCGACCTCCTGATAGGCCTCGACCTCGCCGCCGAGATCGCGGCGGAAACGGTCTTTGTCGAGCTTTTCGCCCGAGGCCATGTCCCACAGCCGGCAACCATCGGGGCTGATCTCGTCGGCCAGAATGATGCGGCCGTAATCATTGTCCCAGATGCGCCCGAACTCGAGCTTGAAGTCGACGAGGCGGATACCGACCCCGGCGAACAGCCCGGTCATGAAATCGTTCACCCGGATCGCGAGGTCGGCGATGTCGTGCATCTCCTCCTGGCTCGCCCAGCCGAACGCGGCGATATGCTCGTCGGTGATCATCGGATCGCCGAGCGCGTCGTCCTTGTAATAATATTCGAGGATCGTTCGGGGGAGTTGCGTGCCCTCCTCGATCCCCAGCCGCTTCGACAGCGATCCGGCGGCGACGTTGCGAACGACGACCTCGATCGGCACGATCTCGACCTGGCGGATCAACTGCTCGCGCATATTGAGGCGGCGAATGAAGTGCGTCGGCACGCCGATCTGGCCGAGCAAGGTGAAGACATGCTCGGAGATGCGGTTGTTGAGGACGCCCTTGCCGTTGATCGTGCCCTTCTTCTGGGCGTTGAACGCGGTCGCGTCGTCCTTGAAATACTGGATCAGCGTGCCGGGCTCCGGACCCTCGTAGAGAATCTTGGCCTTGCCTTCGTAAATCTGCCGGCGGCGTGCCATCGCATACCCCTGAAATGAGCGACCCCGGCGGCGCAAGAAGCGGGACTCGCGCGGGGCCGGGGCGAAAACGAGGGCGCTATAGAGGAAGGCGCGCGGTCACGCAATGCGAGCCGGCGCGGCGATGTTCGCGTCCTGGCGCACCGATGTGCGGATTTGACCAAACTTTCGCGACAACAGCCCAAAGTCCGTAATTGCCGCCAAGCCGCTCAGCTAAAGCTGACAAAAAAACAAATTATATCAAACAAATATGTGTATGGCATAATTAATGCAGCAATACGCATGCCGCCGATCTTGGTGGCACGTCTGTGGAGGAATAGTCGTGTCATATTTCCGCAAGCTCGCCCGCCGCGCCGTTCTGGCTTCGGCAACTCTTGGATTGATCGCAACCGCGGCCGCCTCCGCACAAGCCAAGGACGGGCGTCGCGACGCGCCTGCCGATCAGAAATACGAGGTGGTCAAGTCCAAGGACGGCACGGTGAAATATTGTACGTACATGCCGCCGGTCACCGGGACGCGGCTTGGGCAGACGATCTGCAAAACGCAGGATCAGTGGAAGGCGTCGGGCGTCGTGCTCAACGTACAGTGAAGCGTTCCGCGCCCGCGCACTCCGATCGCGCGGGCGCGTCGGCTTGAAGTGGGCCCTGTGGCGGGCGGGGCGGCTCTATCAAGGCGGGTACGACACGTCTTCGACAGCGATCGAGGTATTCGCCGCGCGCCCGCCGGCGGCGAGACCTTGGGCGCCACGGACTGATCCGGCGCGGCCGATTGCGGCGCCGGTGCTGCTGGCTCGGCGATCTCCTGGGCGACGTCGAACATCGGCTTTTGGTTGGAAGACTTGCTACGCGCCCCAGCGCAGCGCAGGCGAGCAGCAACCAGATGCGCGACATCGGCATTCTCCCCCAGCCAATTGGCCAAGTGTTCCGCGCGAATGAAACGACGTCAATCGTGCGGGTTAGAGCGCCTGCCCCGCCGCCCAGCCGCTCGCCCAGGCCCATTGAAAATTATAGCCACCGAGCCAGCCGGTGACGTCGACCGCTTCGCCGATCGCGAACAGGCCGGGCAGGTGCGTCGCCGCCATCGTCTTCGACGACAGACCCGCGGTGGCGATGCCGCCGACGGTGACTTCGGCCTTGGCGAAGCCCTCGGTGCCGTTGGGGGTGAAGCGCCACCCGGCGAGCCTTGCGCCGGCCTCGGCGAGCGCGCGGTCGGGCAGGTCGGCGAGGTTGCCGGTGAGCGCGAGGCGCTCGGCCAGCGTGTCGGCGAGGCGTTCGGGCAGGGCGGCGGCGAGCGCGGTCTTGAGCGTGGCGCGCGGTCGCGCGCGCTTGGCGTCGATCAGCCAGCGGGGGTCGCGGTCGGGCAGGAAGTCGATCTCGATCGGCGTGCCGCTGCGCCAATAGGACGAGATTTGCAGGATCGCCGGGCCCGAGAGACCTCGATGCGTGAACAGCGCCGCTTCGCGGAACGCAGCCTTGTCGGCGCGGGCGACGACCTCGGTCGAGACGCCCGAGAGGTCACGGAACAGCACTTCGTCGCCGCCGAGCGTCAACGGGACGAGGGCGGGGCGGGGCTCGACCACCTTGAGGCCGAACCGGCGGGCGAGGGCGTAGGCGAAATCGGTGGCGCCGAGCTTGGGGATCGAGGGGCCGCCGGTGGCGATGACCAGCGCTGGGGCGCTCGCGGTTCGGTGCCCGATGGCGACGCGGAAGCGGCCATCGGCATGGTCGATCTCGCCGACCGGCTGGGCGAGCGCGACGGTGACGTGGCCAGCATCGCATTCGGTGCGGAGCATTTCGACGATCTGGTGCGCCGAGCCGTCGCAGAACAGCTGGCCGAGCGTCTTTTCGTGCCAGGCGATGCCGTAGCGCTCGACCAGGGCGATGAAATCGGCGGGGGTGTAGCGGCCGAGCGCGGACTTGGCGAAATGTGGGTTGGCGGATAGGTAGCGATCGGGGGTCGCGCCGAGATTGGTGAAGTTGCAGCGGCCACCGCCCGAAATGAGGATTTTCTTGCCCGGCGCATCGTTGTGATCGACCAGCAGCACGCGCCGGCCGCGCTGGCCGGCGACGCTCGCGCACATCATCCCCGCGCCGCCGGCGCCGAGGATAATCGCGTCATATTCCTGGGGCTTGGTCAGAACCGGTTGTCGCGCGGGAAGCCGGTCGGTGGCATGCGGCCGGCGGCGCCGCGCGCGGTGCGCCACGGGTTCATGTCGCCTTCGGTGCGGGTGCGGCCGGTGTCGCCGCCCATCGCCCAGCTCAGCCCCTCGGCGAAGGTGAAGGTGGTCGCGTCGGACAGGCCGCCGTCGCGGTAGCGCTGGAGCTGGACGCCCTGGCCGCGCGCCAACTCGGCAAGTTCGGTCAGCGGGAAGACGAGCAGCTTGCGGTTTTCGCCGATCGCGGCGACGTAATCGTGGGCGGGATCGACCGGCTTGACCAGCTTGAGCTTCGCGCCCTTGCGCGGCGTGACGACGGTCTTGCCCTTGCGGGTCTCGGCGGTGACGTCGGCGGTCTTGACGACGAAACCGCGGCCGTCAGAGGCGGCGACGAGCAGTTTTTCCGCTGTGCCGGCGCGCAGCAGGCCGACGATTTCCTGCTCGCCGTCGATATCGATCATCAGCCGCACTGGCTCGCCGAACCCGCGACCGCCGGGAAGCTTGTCGGCGCCCAAAGTGTAGAACCGCCCGCTCTCCACCGCGAGGAGCAGCTTGTCGGTGGTCTGTGCGTGGAAGGCGAAGGCGGGGCCGTCGCCCTCCTTGAACTTGAGCGTGTCCGCCGAGGCGAGGTCGACATGGCCCTTCATCGCGCGGATCCAGCCGCGCTGCGACATGATGACGGTGATCGGCTCGCGCTCGATCATCGCTTCTAAGGGGATGTCGCGCGCCGGGCCGGCTTCCTCGATCAGCGTGCGGCGTTTGCCGAGCGCAGTGTCGGCGCCGTAGCGGTCGCGGATCTTGCCGAGGTCGCGCTTGAGGCGGGTGCGCTGGCGTGCCTCGCTGCCGAGCAATTGTTCGAGGTCGCCGCGTTCTTTTTCGAGCGCGTCCTTCTCGCGACGCAGCTCCATTTCCTCGAGCTTGCGCAAGGATCGCAGCCGCATGTTGAGGATCGCCTCGGCCTGGCGGTCTGTCAGCTCGAATTCGGCGATCATCACCGGCTTGGGCTCGTCCTCGGTGCGGATGATCTCGATGACGCGGTCGAGATTGAGGAAGGCGATGATGTAGCCTCCGACCAGTTCCAGCCGATCGGCGATCTTGTCGAGCCGGTGCTGCGAGCGGCGTTGCAGGACGACGAACTGGTGCTCGACCCACGCCAGCAGCGCCTCGCGCAGGCTCATCACCCGCGGGGTGCGATCCTTGTCGAGGACGTTGAGGTTGAGCGAGAAGCGGCTTTCGAGGTCGCTGAGGCGGAACAGCGAATCCATCAGCATGTCGGCATCGACGGTGCGGGCGCGCGGTTCGAGGACGATGCGGATGTCGGCGGCGGATTCGTCGCGCACATCGGCGAGGATCGGCAGCTTCTTGTCGTTGATGAGCGCGGCGATGGCCTCGATCAGCTTGCCCTTCTGGACGCCGTAGGGGATCTGATCGACCACGGCGATCCAGGTGCCGCGGCCCTGATTCTCGATGTGCCAGCGGGCGCGGGTGCGGAAACTGCCGCGCCCGGTGCGATAGGCCTCGGCGATGATCTCGGGCGCATCGACGAGCTGGCCGCCGGTCGGGAAATCGGGGCCTTTGACGTGCTCGAGCACCGCGGCGTCGTCGGCTCTGGGCGTGTCGATTAGCATGATCGCCGCGTCGAGCAACTCGGCGGCGTTGTGCGGCGGGATGCTGGTCGCCATGCCGACCGCGATGCCGCTCGCGCCGTTCGCGAGCAAATTGGGGAAGGCGCCGGGGAACAGCTCGGGCTCTTCGTCCTCGCCATTATAGGTCGGGCGGAAGTCGGTGGCGTTCTCGTCGAGGCCGTCCATCAGGTCGATCGCGACCTGGGTCAGCCGCGCCTCGGTGTAGCGATAGGCGGCGGCGTTATCGCCGTCGATATTGCCGAAATTGCCCTGGCCGTCGACGAGCGGATAGCGCAGCGCGAAATCCTGCGCGAGCCGCACCATCGCGTCATAGACCGACTGGTCGCCATGCGGATGGTATTTGCCGATCACGTCGCCGACGACGCGCGCGCATTTCTTGTAGCCCTGGGAAGGATCGAGCCGCAGCAGCCGCATCGCCCACAGCAGGCGGCGATGGACCGGCTTCAGCCCGTCGCGCACGTCGGGCAGCGAGCGCGCGGTGATCGTCGACAACGCATAGACGAGATAGCGATCGCTGAGCGCGGTATCGAACGGGGCGTCGAGGATGCCGATCGGCGGGTTGTCGAGCGGATCGGGGGCGGTGGTGTCGGTAGCCATTGCGTGCCGGGTTAGCAGGGTGCGGGGGAGGGCGCTACTGGACGGCGATTCGGAGGCGAAGGTTCCGAAGGTTCCGGGAAAACGACATGAGCGGCACGTTGATCAAGCGAAGGCGACGGTCTGGGGTCGACGAAGAACTGAACCTGACCCCGGTCATTGGAAGGAACACTAGCAGAACACCGGCCTGTAGGAAAGACGGATGATCCCGGCGGTCACGGATGAGACAAGTCAGCAATCTTGTCCTGATCTGTAGACTTTATTGCGGCGCAACAAAACCGGTTTTGGCGGTCCTTTTGTTTGCCCTCTCGACATTGGGTTTTAATTATCCAATGATGACGGCCCGTCAGGGGAGGATAATATGAAGAATACGACGAGGCCGGGACTCGCGATCGCCGCCATTTTTCCCGCAGCCATGGTGCCGATTGCTCTTGCGGTCATGCAGAGCGAAGGCGCATCAGATTTTGTGCGCGGCAGTATTGTCGGCATCCTGTTGGGAGCGGCGCTGTTGTTGCTGGGGCTCGCGCTGAGGCCGCGGCGCGCCTAGCGGCAGGGTTTCATCCTCGAAGTGTCGTTCGCGCGGGCGATTTTGCTGACAACCGGTATCGCCCCAGATTTCGTCGTCTGCAATTAGCTACTGCAGCGCCAAATGCCGACCTCTTGATCTCGCGCCGCTGCGCTTATTCGAGAACGAGATTGATACGATCTTCTGATTCACTCCCACCGGGGCCGTGGATGGCGATAATGTCTAGCAGCCAGTCAAATACAGTCGGCCCTTCGCCCCGGCGAGCATTAGACAAATCACGTCGTACAAGGTCGCGATTGAGGGGATGGCATCGTTCAAGCCGCAGCTCTAGCTGCCTTACAGTCTCGGGATAGCTCAGCGACTCGCGAGCTATTTCTGAGTTGCGCCACCGGAGCGTGAAGCCCTCCTCAGGCGTTCCGAAACCTCCCCTCAGAACATCACTGAATGCGTCGAGATTTTGGCCCCATCGCGCACCGGACAGCGCGACGTCGCTGAACTCCGCGAAGAAACTCTCCAGGGAGATAGTTCGCGCACCATCAAGGACGTATTCGTGCGGCATCACATGTCGATAGTAGCTCAACTGGGCATTGGCTATGTCGACTTTCAAGCCAGATTGGACTTAAGTATACCGACCGAAAACCAGCCGCGGCGTGAGGCTTTCGCTTAGCCCTGACCTACACCTGCGCCAGGTCGCGTGCCACCTCGGCGCGGAGCCATTCGCGGAAGCGTTTGATCTTGGGGACGGTGCGGCGGTGGTCGGGGTAGACCAGCCAATAGGCGTAGCCGCGGGTCGAGACTTGCTCGAACGGGCGGACGAGGCGGCCCTCGGCGAGGTCGTGGCGCCAGAAGAACGGGGTGAGCATCGCGACACCCTGGCCGGCCATCGCGGCATGGCCCTCGTGCGCTTGCGAATCGAGGCGGACGCCGACGCGCGGCGGGCCGGGGGGCACGTCGACGCCGGCCTCGCGCAGCCAGTGCGACCACCATGGGTCTTGCGGGCTGATCCAGGGGAGCGATTGCAGCGTGTCGAGGGTGATCGCGCCGCCGTGTTCGGCGAGAAAGGCGGGGCTGCACATCGGGGTGAAATCGATCGGTACCAGCAGGTCCTGCGCGACGCCCTCCCATGGGCCTCGGCCGGCGCGGATCGCGCAATCGACCTCGTCGCTGGCGAAGTCGGCGAGCGCGTCGCTGGTGAGGAGGCGGACGGCGGTGCACGGGTTGTCGAGCTGGAAGCGGCCCAATCGCCAGGCGAGCCAGGTGTTGGCGAAGGTGTTCGAGGTCGAGACGGTGAGCAGCCCTTCGTCCTCGGCGCGCAGATCGGCGAAGGCGCCGTCGATCGCGTCGAATGCGCGGGAGACGGGGGCGGCGGCGCGGCGCCCGGCGTCGGTCAGCACCACGCGGCGCTTCTCGCGGCGGAACAGCGGGACGCCGAGGCGCTCCTCGAGCAGCTTGACCTGATAGCTGACCGCAGCCTGCGTCATGCCGAGCTCGGCGGCGGCGGAGGTGAAATTCTCGTGGCGCGCGGCGGCCTCGAACACGCGGACGGCGGCGAGCGGGGGCAGGTGGCGCATGGGAGCGATCCATAAGCCGGGCTTGTCATCGGCGTCCAACGATTTGTTGGCGGATCGCGGCGGGCAGGCCGATGTTCCGATCACCGAGGCAATCGAAGGATCACGGCCATGAATCATGATTTCTACGGTCCGGCCTGGGCCGACAACCATGCCAAGCTGGGCGATGCGGTCGCGTCGTTCTTCGCCGCCGCCGCGCGGGGTATCGGCGGCGCGTTCGAGCGGCTGCACGCTTATCAATATGACGCGCCGTGGCGGCATCGCACGCGCCGCGTGAAGATGCCCACCGCGAACTGATCGTTTGCGCCGGACGTCTTGATAGCTAGGAAGGGGCATGATCCGTTCGATCATGCCCCTTCTGCTATTTGCCGGGTTGCCGATGACCTCTGCCGCTCCGCCGCCGCGCCAGTTGATGTCGTGGGACGACCTCACCAGCCGGCCGCGGCCCAAGCCGAGCGAGACCGTCAGCTACGGGGCGGACTCGATGCAGAAGGTCGATGTCTGGCTACCCGAGGGCAAGGGGCCGTTCAGGACGGTGCTGATGGTGCATGGCGGCTGCTGGCAGACCAGCATCGCCGATCGCTCGCTGATGGACTGGGCGGCCGACGATTTGCGGCGCGCGGGCTATGCGGTGTGGAATATCGATTATCGCGGGGTCGATCGCGACGGTGGCGGCTATCCGGGAACGTTTCAGGACGCGGCGGCGGCGGCTGATCTGCTCGCCAAGGATGCGGCGCGGTTTCATCTCGATACGCGGCGGATCGTGGCGGTCGGGCATTCGGCGGGCGGGCATCTGGCGTTGTGGCTCGCGGCGCGGGCGAAGCTGCCGGCGGGGAGCGTGCTCGCGGGGGGCGAGCCGCTGAAGATCGATCACGTCGTCTCGCTCGGCGGGCTGCCCGATCTCGAAGCGACCGCGGATAGCCCGGATAATGGTTGCGGCACCGAGGTGGTGGGGCAGCTCGTGGGTGAGAAGACCGCGGCGCATCCCGATCCGTTCGCCGATACCTCGGTGACGCGGCTGCTGCCGCTCGGCGTGCCGCAGGATTTGGTCGATGGGCGCGAGGATCGCATCATCCCCTATCGGCTGCCGGTCGATTACACCGCCAAGGCGCGCGCGGCGGGGGATAAGGTGACGCTGCACACCGTGCCCGAGACGGGGCATGTCGAGCTCGTCTCGCCGGGCAGCGCGGCGTGGGGCGAGACACGGGCATTGGTGAAGGCGGCGTTCCGATGAGTCCGCCTATCCCTCCGTTCGTGCTGAGCCTGTCGAAGCACGTGGCTTCCCACGCCCTTCGACAAGATCAGGGCGAACGGTCGGGAGGGGTTTCGTGCTGACTTTGGAAGAGGCTCGCGCGCGCGATGCGGCCGATCCGCTACGAAGGTTTCGCGATCGGTTCGCGCTGCCCCAAGGCGTGATCTATCTCGACGGCAATTCATTGGGGCCGCTGCCGCGTGCGACGCCGGGCGTGATGGACGACATGGTCGCGCGGCAATGGGGCGAGCGGCTGATCCGCGGCTGGAACGAGGGCTGGATCGAAGCGCCGCAGCGCGTCGGCGGCAAGATCGCGCGGCTGATCGGGGCGCGGGCGGACGAGGTGCTCGTTGCCGATTCGACGAGCGTGAACCTGTTCAAGGCGCTGGTTGCGGCGTTGCGGCGCGATCCCGGGCGGCGGACGATCGTCACCGAGCTCGGCAATTTCCCGACCGATCTGCACATCGCGGAGGGCGCGGTGGGCTGCGTCGAGGGCGCGCGGTTGAAGGCGGTGGCGCGGGACGAGCTGGCCGATGCGTTGGGGGACGACACCGCGGTGCTGCTGCTCACCCACGTCCACTACAAGACCGCCGAACGATTCGACATGGCTACATGGGGCGCGCGGGCGCATGAGGCGGGGGCGCTGGTGCTATGGGATTTGAGCCATTCGGCAGGCGCGGTGGCGGTCGATCTGAACGGCGCGGACGCCGATCTCGCGGTGGGGTGCGGCTACAAATATCTGAACGGCGGGCCGGGGGCGCCGGCGTATCTCTACGTCGCCGAGCGGTGGCAGGACGCGCTCGCCAATCCGCTGTCGGGGTGGATGGGGCATGCGGCGCCGTTCGCGATGGAGGATGGCTATCGGCCCGCGCCGGGGATGACGCGCTGGCTGGCGGGGACGCCGCCGGTGCTCGGGATCGCGGCGCTCGAAGCGGGCGTGGACCTGCTGCTCGACGCAGACATGGCTGTGATCGCGGCGAAGAGCGCGGCGTTGTTCGACGCGGTGGCGGCGATCGGGGACGAGCTCGGCCTCGAATGCGTCAGTCCGCGCGATCCGGTGGCGCGCGGCAGCCATATCTCGTTCCGTCACCCGCAAGCCTATCAGCTCTGCCAGGCGCTGATCGCCGAGGGCGTGATCGGCGACTTCCGCGATGCCGATATCCTGCGGATCGGGCTGACGCCGCTCTATCTCGGGTTTGAAGACATTGTGCGAGCGGGCGCGATCCTCGCCGATATACTGCGCGACGGGCGGCATCGCGAGGCGCGGTTCGCCACCCGCCAAACGGTGACGTGACAGCGGTGTTTTAGTCGGGTAGCACTGGGCGAAAGCGCAGGCGGGGTCTTCAGCAGGTCTTAACGCCTTGCGCCCTAGGGAGGGGTCGATGGTCGCGTCGAAGCCCAAGACCGTTGAGAGCGTGGCGCCGCGGCAGCCGGTGTACGATGACGCGCAACCATTGGAAGTGCGCGCCCGCGCGCACGACATGCT